>NZ_DATJJK010000001.1:0-11767 GCF_035492295.1 Acidisoma sp.
GTCATCGGTCTCGAGTTGCCGTAGCACGCGGGTCACGGACTGGGCGGTGGCGGAGACCGTCAGGACTCCAGGTGCCGCAGCCTCGTCACCGAGCGCCGGTGGCGTCGCGACCACGGGCAGGCCCGCGGCGAGACAGGCGCCGATGGCGCCTGCGTCAGCGGCCGGTTTTTTGAAGGGGGCGAGGGCGATCCGGAGATTGGCGAGGAGCGCGGCGTCCGCCGCGGCCGCGGCGTGCTGGTTGACGCTCTTGGGGAATTTCGCCGCGGAATTCTTCACGGCATGGATCTGGACTTTCGGCAGCGCCTTGATGATCGCGGGCAGCAAGGTGGCGAGCCACTGCTCGGCCGAATCAGCGCCCGCGGCCTCGCCCTCCAGCAGCAGCCAAAGACCGCGGCGGTCTTCGGCGCCCTTGGGGGCGAGGGAGAGCACGGCGGGGCCGCGAGCCTTGCCCTTCCCGAACTGGGCGGCGAGGTCGGAATTGCCGGTGACGATGGCGTCGCTCGTCTCCACGGCGGCGTGCAGCGGGGAGGCTGCCTTCCCGGGCTCGGCCAGAAGCTGCTCCTCGGCGGCCGGCTCCAGCCGCAGCACAATGCGTGTGACGGGAGAGAGGCTGCGGATGGTCTCGGGCGCCATGGTCGCGGCCGCCCGGCCCGACAGTTCGGCGAGGGCGAAGGCGGGCCGTGCCGTCTCGATCACCCCGGCGAGGGTGGGCGTGAAGGGCGCGCGCAGCACGGCAACTCCCGTCGCGCGCAAGGCCTCGGCACAAACCGGCTCATGGTCGAGACCGCCGGTATCGCCGAAGACGACGTCATAGCCCAGGCGCTGCAGGGTCTCCGCCCGATCGAGGATGGTCGCCGGCGCCGCGGCCGCGGCATCGTCCAGAAGCAGGGCGCGGCCGGAGGCGCGCGGCCAAGCGGGGCGCGCCGCCTGCTCCCAGCGCTCCGCGAGACGGGAGGCGAGGGCAGGATCCCGCGCCGCGGCGCCGAAGCCGCCCAGCCCGCCGGTGGCACTCCAGCCCAGGCTGCAGCGCGGCTGATAGAGAACGGAATGGCCCGCCTCCCAGCAGCGCAGGCAGAAATCCGTGATACTCGCGGCAAATTCGGGGAAGCCTGGGTCGAAACCCTCCAGCGCCTGGAAGACCGAGCCCCGGATCGCAACCGCGGCCTCGGGAGCGGCGGCGGCGGGCATCAGCCGGTCGAACCAGGGGAAGCTGGCCTGCTCGGCATAGGCAAAGTCCGCCAGGCGGCCGGTACGGTCCGGCAGCAGGGCGGAGCTCTGCACGGTGCCGTCGGCGCGCAGCACGCGCGAGGCGAGGACTGCGCAGTACGGCTGCGCCGCGAAACTTGCCCGCGCGCCAGCCAGCCAGTCCGGTGTCATGCGGATGGCGGCCGATAGGAAGAGCACAAGTTCACGGTCGCTGAGCCCGGCGATCCGGTTGCGCGCCGTGATCGGCGATTCGCCGGGGGCGGCGCGCCAGTAGCGCAGGTTCTGCACCAGGCTCGGCAGCAGCGCGAGTTCGGCCGAGAGGCCGGTATCGAGCAGCACGATCTCGGCTTCAGCGTCGATCCCGCTCTGCCGCAAGGCCAGCAGGCAGCCATAGGTCTCGGCGAGACTGCCGTCGCCGCTGACGCAGACGGTCAGCGCCGGAGTCTCGGGCTGGGCCAGAGCAAAAGGCTCGTATTGCGTGCGGGCGTGCGCCACCAGGGCAGCGATGCCGAACGCGCCTTCAATGGAGACTGCTTCCGGTGGCATGTCGGAGAGTTGGGTGAAGAAACTGCCGATGGTGCCCAGCATGCTGCGCAACAAGTTCGCGTCCCGCGCGGCCCGCTCGTTCGTCTCGGCCAGCCGGGCCTGCAGCATGCGCATGCTGTGCTCGAGCTCGATCATCCGCTGCTCGAGGGGGAGCAGCGCGCCACGGCGGAAGGTAACGGAGCCGCCGATGGTATGGCCGGTTCGGGAATCGCAGATGCGAATGGTGGAGACGGACTTGCTGGCGATGGCCGACCAGGGCAGCAGAAATGCGAAGGCGTGCGCGCCGTCCCCGATTCCGGCTGTCTCCAGGTCCGCACGGAAGACATTGGCGAGGGTGTGGCCCACGGGTTCGTTGTCAACCAGCACGTCAAGCCGCAGTTGCAGCGCGGGATCGTCGGAATCCCAGCACCAGCCGCCGATCAGCCCGTCTTCCTGAATCGTTTCCAGATGCCCTTGCAAGGCCATGGTCAGTTCCGTCTCGCTTTACCAGGAAAAGGGCCGTGGCCGTCAGCGCCGGTGTGGCAGCAGGCTATGGTCGTTGAAGGGCGTCTCATCGGAAGGCCAGGAAGATCATATTGTAGGGGCCGAGGTAACCAAGTTCCTCCGACCAGTAGCAGGAAGCAGCGGCATCGGTGAAGCCTGCATCATGGAGCCGGGTGATGAGGTCCCAACCGAGCCGATGGGCGGCATCGGCTGAGAAGAGAGGCAGATCCGTGGGCGCTACGCCCTCGATCCAAGGTGCAGTCACGCTGTCCTCGGCTTCGACATCGAAGGGCGTCGAGAACAGGAAACTTCCGCCTGGCATTAGACTGCTGGCGATGGCGGCCAGCGCCCTGTCGAGCGGCGGAATGTGGGCCAGTTCGTCGGCGGCGAGGATCATGTGCTGCGATTGCGCCGGCACCGGCAGCTTTGCCCGGCCGGTCTCGTCCCACAGCAGCCGCGGCCAGAGATCAAAGGAGAAGGCGCGCTCTGTCAGATAGTCGAGCAGGCGATCGCCGCGGCCGATGATGCCACCGCGCGTCCAGGAGGGCGGGCCGAGGCGGGGCAGCGCTATGTGAAGCAGTGCCCGCTCGTGACTGGTGAGGGCAAAGCGGCAGCCGCAGGCTTGGGTCAGTCGCCAATGCGGCACCCAGCGCCCATTGGCGGTGGCGCTGCCGCCATGGGTTTGCGAGATAAAGTCGGTCACCTCTAGGCATGGGGCGCAGAAGCCGCCGGTCGTGAGCGAAGCGTCGTCCACGCCGAGCGATTGCTCGCGCCGGTAGCGTTCGTCGAACAAGTCGCGGTTGTCCGCACGGAAGCGCTTGAATTCGTCCATCGAGCGGAAGGTTGCGCCGGGAAAACGGACGGAGGCCTCAGTGGTCACGGGCGGCCAGCCGGCGAATGAAACAATTCTGGTCGAGGCTCTGCTGCATGCAATGCACTGTTGGTCATCCTAGCTGGGCCGCTGATCTCTAGAGTTTGATCGTGGCAGAGAGAAGCGTCTCCACTTCAATCTGCCAGTTAAATCACACTCAACCCGTGAAAAAGGGCCTGATTCCCGATCCAGATGAAAGGCTTGCGCTGTTCATCTGGAGCGATCAGACCCTAATTATACGCGCGTGACCTCGCTAGCAATCAGGCAAGATGCCTCGATGGTTTTGCCCTGTCCGATCAGGCAAGGGTGATGGAGCGGAAGCAGAGGCCTAGCTCGCGGCTGTCCTTGCCGGCACCAACATCGACGGGCTTGGCGCTTTTTGGAAGATGGAAGGAACAGGTCAACAGCGCCTTGCCGTCACGTTCGAAGATTTGCTCGGGCTCGATCATGCCGCTCAGCAGATAGGATTTCGATTCCTGCAGGCGCCAGAAGCCGATGCGGGAGCCGTTGACGTAGAGGGTGACGTCCTGCGAGGTGACGTTGCCGCTGATGAAGGGAATGGCCTCTACGGTTACTCGTAGCGTGCGCCGCACGGGACCGGTCACGATCTGCATCACGGCCTCGGGACCATCGTTCCAGATATGCGGATCTTCAGGCGCGGACCAACCCGAGATAAGCCCGGCGGTTCCGAGATCGAAATTGCCGAATAATCTCGTGGTGCCGATTTCCCATTCGGCCTCCAATTCCTTGTGCATTGCCTTGGTCATCGTCGCCATCGGTCAAATCCTTCCTGAAGCCGGATGCTGTCTTGAAGCCTTGGGTCAGTCGCCTGCGAAGTCCGCAATATTCCTTTGCGCCACTCCGATGTCGAATACGACGTGCTGATCGGGCGCTAGGCTCATGCGTGCTGCATGTGCCCGATCGATGGCAGAATTAAGGACCTGGGCGCCCATTCCTGTGGAAAAATGCTCTTCGAGCAGAACTTGCCCGGCACGTGACAAGCGGTTCCAAAGTGTTTCGTCGTTGTAAAGGCGCAGTGTGGCAGAAGCAAAGTCTTCCGGTGAGTCTGCAACCAGAACGTGCTCCTCGTCCGCGAGCCCGGCCCCTTCGACGCCAATTGCGGACGAGACGATCGGCAGTCCATAAGACAGTGCCGACATTACCTTGCCTTTGGCACCCGCACCGTAACGCAGCGGGCACACGAAGACCCGGCAACGGTCGAATAGATCACGCAAATCCTCGACAAGACCGACGAATTCGATACCGTCCCCGGCGAGTTCGCGCACGGATTGCGGCGCATTGGCGCCGGCGATGATGAAGCGGATAGAGGGATCAGCCGCGCGGATCAGCGGGAATATGTCGCTGATGAAATACATGACGGCGTCGACATTCGGCGTGTGCCGGTAGCCGCCGAGAAAGCAGATGTCGCGGCGTTCGGCGAAGGTCTGGCTCGTTCCGAAAACCTCATACATCAGCGGCCATACGGCGACCGGTGCCCCGGGCAACTCGCTCGCCAGTACCTCGGCTTCGATCGTCGAATGGGTGATGGTGCAATCGGCCGCGGCGATGATGGCAAGCTCGCGGGCTTTAACTTCTGCTGCTTCCGCCTGCTTCTCGCTGTCGCCGGCAAGTTCCGCCTCACGTTGCTGGCGCAGGAAATGCAGGTCCGCGACGTGGAAAAGAAGACAGGCGTCCTTCGCATATGCCCGGATATCGTCGATCACGCGTTCCAGTATGTGGTAGCGATAGACGAGGATGGCATCGAAGAGATGGCCGTAGCGTCGGATGTAATTGGTGAAGCCAAGGTCATAGGGCGCGTAGGCGCACTCGACGCCGGTCTTCTGCAGATCAGTCGTGTAGCGATCCTGGAAGAGCCAGTTGTCTTCGGCTACAAAATGGGCCTTGTATCCCAGGCGATGGCAGACTTTCAGGGCCAGGACGGTCTGCACCGAGCCCGCATCCTGGTTTGGGGTCGGGGCAGAGACGTCGACCACAAGGATGCGGCGCCGGACGGATCGTTCGCGTTCGGAATAGGGCGCCTCGGGATCACGGCGATGGGTTTCAAGCTTTTCCCGCCAGCGCAAATAGAGCTTGCGTGTATTGGTAATCTGATAGGCCTTGACCCCCTTGCCGGTATCGGTGCCGGAGGTTTTGCCTTCGTAATGCACTATGCGGGACTGTGGCTGCATCCACACTTCGTAGCCGAGGGCGGCGATGCGCAGACAGAGATCGGCATCCTCGCAATAGGCCGGCGTGAAGAGGGGGTCGAAGCCGCCGAGAGCATGCCAAAGACTGGTCGGCAGGACGATGGAGCAGCCTGAGATATAGTCCACCTGCCGTGCGTGGCTGTATTCGGGCCGGTTCGGATCATCGTTGCGGCCATAGTTCCAGCAATTGCCATTGCGCCAGATGATGCCTCCGGCTTCCTGCAAACTGCCATCGGCATAGAAGAGTTTCGAACCGACCAGGCCCGCTTTGGGAAAAAGCGAAAAGCTGTCGAGCAGCCCGTCCAGCCAGCCGGGCACCACCCGGGTGTCATTGTTCAGCATGAGCACAAAACGGCCACGAGCCATGGCGCCGCCCGTGTTACAGCTCCGGATGAAGCCGCCATTCTTGGGCTGTAGATGATAACGGATGTCGGCGACCTCGGGCAGGTAGCTGCCGCTGACATCGGGCGAGCAGTCGTCGATCACGATGAGTTCGGCGCTGTATTGTGAGTCCTGACGGAACAGGCTCTCGAGGCAGTTCAGAGTATAGGCGAGCTGACCATAGATCGGAATGACAATGGAGACATCCGGCGTTTCGGCCGCGCCATCCCCGAGGACCCGCAACACTCTCGGCATGGCATTGAGCGCGGCCACCGCGGCGGTGAAGTCCGGCGTGTCGCCCTCAAGATCAAAACGGTTCAGGAATAATTTGCCGCGTTCCCCTTCGATTATCACGGAATCGTCCACGCGGTGATCGTAGGGGCTGAAGTCCGTGGTCGCGGAATCGGGCTCTTCGGCGCGTCGCCAGGCGAAGCGGGCGCGCGGCGGCTCGAACCAGCCGCCCCCGCCCCCACTGCCTCCACCATTCTCAACTTCACGGCGCAGGCGCGTGATTTCCCCGCGCAGCGCGAGCGTGGTCTCCTCCACCGTGAGCAGCCGATTCCCGAGGGCGATAGCCTTGCCCTGTGGTTCCGGGGCGTCCATCACGCCATTGCTCATCTCTGAGACCCAGCTCAGATCCATCGAAGCTGATTTCCTCTATCCAACCGCCGGTTCGGAGTGATTTTGCCGCACTGCAGCGAGGCGGATATCACCATGCTAACGACCCGTTAACAACAACAAATTCATAGAGATCGCGAAAAAATAAGCGATCTTGTTGCGTGTGCCACGATTGTTTCATACAGCATCACGGGACGGAGCTCGGGACAAAAAAATCTGTGCCAAAGGGGTGGTCGCCAGCGCTGCGCCGGCAACTCATGGCCCTTCCGGCATCACAAATTTTATAGCGCGGAAAGGAGATCCCTATTGACGCCTTGATCTGGGCGGTTAGGTGCTTGTGCAGCGAGCTTTAGTTCCGCTAAAGTTTCCCCATGACGGATCTCAGAACCCTCTTCCGCCGTAGCGGCAAGCGCCAGCGCGAAATCGCCGAAGCGGTTGGGCGGAGCGAAGGCGCGGTCAGCCAGTGGGTCAACGGCGATCGTGAGATTCCGGCCGATCTGGTGCTGCGCGTGGAGGAATTCACCGGCATCCCCCGTCACCATCTGCGTCCTGACCTCTGGGAGAACACCATGCAGAATGCCGTCACCGAGGCTGTTCTGTCGGCGCCGGACCTCACCCATCTCCAGCGTCTCGAAGCCGAGAGCATCCATATCATGCGGGAGGTTGCGGCGGAGGCCGAGCATCCGGTGATGCTCTATTCCATCGGCAAGGACAGCGCCGTGATGCTGCATCTGGCGATGAAGGCCTTCGCGCCCGGCAAGCCGCCTTTCCCGCTGCTCCATGTCAATACGACCTGGAAGTTTCACGAAATGATCGCCTTCCGCGATCAGAGGGTGAAGGAGCTTGGCCTCGAACTCCACGAATGGATCAACCAGGACGGCATCGCGCGCGGGATCAACCCCTTCGACCATGGCGGCGCCTATACCGACATCATGAAGACCGAGGCGCTGAAGGCGGCGCTGGATCACCACGGCTTTGACGTCGCCTTCGGCGGCGCGCGGCGTGACGAGGAAAAGAGCCGCGCCAAGGAGCGCATCTTCTCCTTCCGTTCGCCCGGCCATCGCTGGGATCCGAAGAACCAGCGTCCGGAACTCTGGAACCTCTACAATACGCGCAAGAACAAGGGCGAGACGATCCGCGTCTTCCCGCTTTCCAATTGGACCGAGCTGGATATCTGGCAATATATCTACAAGGAAAGCATTCCCATCGTGCCGCTGTATTTCGCGGCCCTCCGCCCGACCGTGGACTACAATGGCATGACGGTCATGGTCGATGACGAGCGCATGCGCATCCCCGAGGGCCAGAAGCCCGAGATGAAGAGCATCCGCTTCCGCACCCTCGGCTGCTATCCGCTGACCGGCGCCGTCGAGAGCCGCGCCGATACGCTCCCCGAGATCATTCAGGAAATGCTGCTGACCACGACGAGCGAGCGCCAGGGCCGCGCCATCGACAAGGACAGTGCCGCGAGCATGGAAAAGAAGAAGCAGGAGGGTTATTTCTGATGGACGCCCAGAACGACCTGCTCTCGACCGATATCGAGGCCTATCTCCGCCAGCACGAGCAGAAGAGCCTGCTGCGCTTCATCACCTGCGGCTCCGTCGATGACGGCAAATCCACCCTCATCGGCCGCCTGCTTTATGACAGCCGGATGATCTTCGAGGACCAGCTGGCGGCGTTGGAGGCCGATTCCAAGAAGATGGGCACCCAGGGCCAGAACATTGACTTCGCACTGCTGGTCGATGGCCTCGCCGCCGAACGTGAGCAGGGTATCACCATTGATGTCGCCTATCGCTTCTTCGCGACCGAGAAGCGCAAGTTCATCGTGGCCGACACTCCTGGCCATGAGCAGTATACGCGTAATATGGTGACCGGCGCTTCAACGGCCGATCTCGCCGTCATCCTGATCGACGCGCGGCGTGGCGTGCTGACCCAGACACGACGGCATTCCTACCTCGCCTCCCTCGTCGGCATCCGAAACATCGTCCTCGCCATCAACAAGATGGATCTGGTGAACTACAGCCAGGACGTCTTCAACCGTATCCTCGGCGACTACATGAATTTCGCGAGCGGCCTCCCGCTCGAGAATATCGTGGCGATCCCGATGTCGGCGCTGGCCGGCGACAATATCATCGAGAAAAGCGGCAACACGCCCTGGTACATGGGCCCGACGCTCATGCACCACCTCGAATCGGCGCCGACCCGCACCTCAGATCGCAGCGTCTCCTTCCGCATGCCGGTGCAGTGGGTGAACCGCCCCAACCTCGATTTCCGTGGCTTTTCCGGCCTTATTGCGGCAGGCTCCGTGAAGCCCGGCGATACGGTCCGCGTCATGCCTTCGGGTCGGGAGAGCCGCGTCTCTCGCGTCTTCCTCGACGGTGACATGCCCTTCGCGGTCGCCGGCCAGTCCGTGACCGTCTCGCTCGAAGACGAGATCGACTGCAGCCGCGGCGACGTGCTGACCGGCGTGGATGATCCGATCGAGGTGTCCGACCAGTTCGAGGTCACCCTTGTCTGGATGAACGAGATCGCGATGCTGCCGGGCCGCAGCTACCTGCTCAAGCTCGGCACCAAGACGGTCGTGACCTCCGTCACCGCGCTCAAGCACAAGGTGAACGTTAATACGCTGGAGCAGGTCGCCTCCAAGCAGCTGGCCATGAACGAAATCGGCCTCTGCAACCTCAGCCTCAGCCAGCCGATTGCCTTTGATCCCTACGAGAAGAACCGCGAGACCGGCGGCTTCATTCTGATCGATCGCTTTACGAATGAGACGGTCGCCGCGGGCACCATCCATTTCGCGCTGCGCCGGGCCCAGAACATCCATTGGCAGGCGATGGAGGTCGACCGCAAGGCGCGGGCGACGCAGAAGGATCAGAAGGCCTTTGTCCTTTGGTTCACCGGCCTCTCGGGTGCTGGCAAGTCAACCATCGCCAATCTCGTGGAACGGCGCCTCTTCGAACTCGGCAAGCACTCCACCATGCTGGATGGTGACAATGTCCGCCATCGCCTGAACCGGGATCTCGGCTTCACCGATGGCGACCGGGTGGAGAATATCCGCCGCGTGGGCGAGGTTGCGCGGCTCATGACCGATGCCGGCCTGATCGTGCTCGTCTCCTTCATCTCGCCCTTCCGCTCGGAACGGCAGATGGCGCGCGAACTGGTGCCCGAGGGCGAGTTCCTGGAGGTCTTCATCGACACGCCCCTGGCAGTGGCCGAAGAACGCGACCCGAAGGGCCTCTACAAAAAGGCGCGACGTGGAGAGATCAAGCATTTCACCGGTATCTCGAGCCCCTATGAAACACCCGAGAATCCGGAAATTCGCCTCGACACGACAACGCTGACGCCGGAACAGGCGGCCGTTCGCATTATCGAGGCGCTGCATGAGCGCGGCCTGCTGCGAGGCACTGCGCTATGAGGGGCGTGGAAGGGGAGGCGCTCTCTTTGACGGCCCTTCTGGCTGCTATCCGGCCAATTGCCGAGGAAGCCGGGCGCGCCACGCTCGCCTTCTACGGCGACCACGCGGGTGCGCGGGAAAAGGCGGATGGCAGCCCGGTGACGCTGGCGGACGAGGCGGCGGAAGCGGTCATCCTCCCCGCACTCCGCGCCTTGACGCCCGAGATCCCCGTGGTCTCGGAAGAAGAGGTTGCCCAGGGTATCGGGCCCGCGCGAGTGGGCGGGCGTTTCTGGCTGGTCGATCCGCTCGACGGCACCAAGGAATTCCTCAGCGGCAATGGCGAGTTCACGGTCAATATCGCGCTGATCGAGGACGGCCGGCCGATCCTGGGCGTCGTCGTGGCGCCCGCCTTGGGCGAGACCTATGCCGGCGCTGATGGCGAAGCCTTTCTCACCGATTCCGCGGGCGAGAGGCGCATTCTGTGCCGCCAGCCCCCGGGCGAGGGCGAGACCGTCGTCGGTTCCCGCTCCCACGGCGATGCCTCGGCGATGGAGGCCTTCCTTCAAGGCCGGAACGTCGCGGCCTTCCGCGCCGCCGGCAGTTCGCTGAAACTCTGCCTCATCGCGCGCGGCGATGCCGATCTCTATCCCCGCCTCGGCACCACCATGGAATGGGACATCGCGGCTGGCCATGCCGTGCTGGCGGCGGCCGGTGGCCGCGTCACCACGCTCGACGGCGCACCCTTCGCCTATGGCAAGCCCGACTTTCGCAACCCGCATTTCGTGGCCTATGGCGCGGCCAGCGTCTGAGGACCGCGATCCGCAGCGCGAAGCTGCGGCAATGATCGGGCAGTGGGCGGTCGGTTCGGCCGCGATCTCCGCTTGGTTTGGGGAGTGTTGAGCACCTTGTCTCTTTCGTTTGCCCATACGCTGTCGGGATTTTTTGTCGGGCTGCTGGTGGGGTTCACCGGCGTCGGCGGTGGTTCGCTGATGACGCCGCTGCTCATCCTGCTCTTCGGCATCCATCCGGCAACCGCTGTCGGCAGCGATCTCCTCTATGCCGCGACGACGAAGGCTGTGGGCACCGGCGTGCATGGCTTCCGGGGCAGCGTCGATTGGCGGATCGTCGGGCGCCTTGCCGCCGGCAGCGTGCCGATGACGATTCTCACCATCCTGTTCTGCTCGGCTTTCGGGCTGACGCACCACAATTCCCGCTTCCTCAACGAGGCCTTGGGCTTCGTTCTTGTCGTCACCGCTTGTTTCGTGATTTTCCAGGCGCAGGTGACGCGCGTCTTTTCGCGCGGCCTCGAGGCCATCGGCGAGCGGCAGCGGATCTGGCTGACGGTGCTGATCGGCGCCATTCTCGGTGTCATGGTCACGCTCACCTCGGTCGGCGCCGGGGCCATCGGCGTTACCGCACTCATCGTGCTCTATCCGAAACTACCCCCCACCCGCATCGTTGGCTCCGACATCGCCCATGCCGTGCCGCTCACCCTGCTGGCGGGAACGGGTCACTGGTGGCTGGGCGACGTCAATTTCGATCTCGTCGGCAATCTGCTGCTGGGCTCCATCCCCGGTGTCATCCTGGGCAGTCTGTGGTCGACCCGCATGCCCGACCGCGCGCTGCGCGTCGCGCTGGCCGCGGTGCTGCTCGTCGTGGGGGTTCGCCTCGTCAGCTGAAGAGCGGGGATCAGGATCAGGGCCAGTGCCCGCCGAAAACCGTTGACACCTCCGTGACACGCCCAGCATGATCGTATGTGTGCAAACGATCGGGTGCGGGCGGGTCATGCGTCTGGGTGGCGAAGCGGGATCGGAGCCTGGGCCATGCGGGCGATAACGCTGCGTGTGAACGGTCTGCGCCACGAGGTGCGGGCCGATCCTGAAACGCCGCTGCTGTTCATCCTGCGCAACGACCTCGCCCTCAACGGACCCAAATACGGATGCGGCCTCGGCGAATGCGGCGCCTGCACCGTGCTGGTCGGTGATGTCGCGGCACGCGCTTGTTGTCTGGCCGTGAGCCTGGTCGAGGGGCAGGACATCACGACGCTCGAAGGCCTCGGGACGC
>NZ_DATJJK010000002.1:0-38598 GCF_035492295.1 Acidisoma sp.
GAACGAAAGACAGTCGAGATGACCGCCTTAGGATCCGCTCAAGCCTTCCGCGCCGCCTATGAGGCAGGGAAGGGCGCGCTGGTCTGGCGCGAGAGCCCGGCGGATCTGGAAACTCCGGTCGGCGCCTTCCTCAAGATCGCGCATGGCAAGCCGTATTCCTTCCTGTTGGAAAGCGTGGAGGGCGGCGCCTCGCGCGGGCGCTATTCCGTCATCGGCATGGAGCCCGATCTGATCTGGCGCTGCGAAAAGGGGCAGGCCGCCCTCAACCGCAGGGCGCTGACGGCAGCGGACGCTTTTATTCCGGAGGAGCGGCCCGCGCTCGACAGTCTGCGGGCCCTGCTCGCCGAAACCAGGCTCGACCTGCCGAACGGCATGCCGCCCATGGCTGGCGGTCTGTTCGGCTATCTCGGCTACGACATGGTGCGGCTAATGGAACGGCTGCCCGAGAAGAACGAGGACGTGCTCGGCCTGCCCGAGGCCATTCTGATGCGGCCGACGGTCTTCGTGATCTTCGACAATGTGCGCGACGTAATGACCTTCGCGGCCCCGGCCTATCCCATGCCGGGGCTTTCGGCCGAGCAGGCGCAGATGGAGGCGGAGGCGCGGCTTGACCGCGTGGAGCACGGGCTGCTGCAGGCAGTGCCGCTGCCTGCAGGCCCAGCGGGCGAGGTGACGCTCGGCGAACCGCAATCGAACATGACCCGGGACTATTTCGAGGACATGGTCGTGAAAATGAAGGACTACATCGCCGCCGGCGATGCCTTCCAGGTGGTGCCGAGCCAGCGCCTGTCGCTCGCATTCCCGCTGCCGCCCTTCGCGCTGTACCGGGCGCTGCGGCGGATCAACCCGGCACCCTTCCTCTTTTTCCTCGATTTCGGCGACTTCTCGGTCGCCGGCAGCAGCCCGGAAATCCTGGTCCGGCTGCGGGACGGATTGGTGACGATCCGCCCGCTCGCCGGCACCCGGCCGCGTCATCCGGACCCTGTGGAGGATGCCCGGCTGGAGGCGGAACTGCTGGCCGACCCGAAGGAACTCGCCGAGCATCTGATGTTGCTCGATCTCGGGCGCAACGATGTCGGCCGCGTCTCCGAACTCGGTTCGGTTCGCGTCGTGGAGAGCTTCGTCATCGAACGCTTCAGCCATGTGATGCATATCTCGTCGATGGTGCAGGGCAGGATCCGGCCCGATCTCGATGCGCTGGACGCGCTGATGGCGGGCTTCCCGGCGGGCACTTTGAGTGGGGCGCCGAAAGTGCGGGCGATGGAGATCATCGAGGAGTTGGAGCCGGTGCGCCGCGGCATCTATGGCGGTTGCATCGGCTATTTCGCGCCCGACGGCACGATGGATACCTGCATTGGGCTGCGCACCGCCGTCATCAAGGACGGCGTCATGCATGTTCAGGCCGGTGGCGGCGTGGTGGCGGACAGCGTGCCGGCGCTGGAATACGAGGAAAGCCGCCACAAGGCCCGCGCCCTGTTCCGCGCGGCCGAGGAAGCGGTGCGCTTCGCTACCCTGCCAAAACGCGCGGGATAGAATGCGCCAGAGCGAGACAAACTCTGCCTGAAGAAGAGGGTCTCCTTCACGGTGGATGAATCGCGGCCGCGATTCTGTCCAAACCGGTCACATTCTTGACCATGTCGTGGGCAGCTTGGTGCTGTTCACGGCATAGTTTTCCACTGGCACGGCCTTTTGCCGCTTTTACGAGCTTTCTGGCGGCCCATATGTCAGGTTCTGCAAGGGAAATCATCCCGAAGGGACTGGGCGCGCATGCTGATCCGAATCGGCTACGACATTGGCTTTTCCGTCACGCAGCCGACGCCGATGGTGCTGATGCTGAATGTCAGGCCCGAGCGGGAGCCCGATCTTCTGCGGCCGGATCTCATCCACGCCAATCCATCGCTGCCGATCACCCAGTATTTCGACCTCTACGGCAATCGGTGCAGCCGGCTTGTGGCGCCAGCCGGAGAGGTGAGTTTTTCGACCGAGACCATCATCAAGGATAGCGGCGAGCCCGATCTCTGGACGCCGGGAGCCGAGCAGATCCCGGTGGAGCGCCTGCCGGCGGAGACGCTGATCTATCTTCTCGGCAGCCGCTATTGCGAGACGGAGAAGCTGCTGACCACCGCCTGGGCCGAATTCGGTGCGATCCCGAATGGCTGGGACCGGGTGATGGCGATCCTCCAGTACGTTCATAACCGAATCAGCTTCGGTTACGAGAATGCCCGCGCGACCCGCACGGCCTACGAAGCCTGGCAAGAGGGCGTCGGGGTTTGCCGGGATTTCGCCCATCTCGCGGTCACGCTGTGTCGCTGCATGAACATCCCGGCCCGCTACTGCACCGGCTATCTCGGCGATATCGGCGTGCCGGTGAACCCGGCGCCGATGGATTTCAGCGGCTGGTTCCAGGCCTATCTCGGCGGCCAGTGGCTGACCTTCGATGCCCGGCATGTCGAGCCGCGCATCGGGCGGATCCTGATCGGAATGGGCCGGGATGCCGCCGATGTGGCGATTTCCACCGTCTTCGGCCCCAACGTGTTGAGTAAATTTCAGGTCGTGACCGAGGAGGAGGTTCGAGCTGCGGCCTGAACCTGGCCGCCACGGGCGGCATTCCAAACGCTTCTGGGCCTGAACCCTCATCCGTAGCGAAGGCCCTTCGCGTTTTTGCCATCGCGCTGTAACATCAACGTCCATGGTGGCAAATCTGTACCGTGGCAGGCTGGCGGAAGACGGCAAGATGGCCGGGCTTCGCGCGCGGCCGCCGCTCTCCGTGGGCTTCATCCTGGCCGACAACTTCACGCTGTCGGCCTTTTCCCTGTTCGTTGATTTCTTGCGGCTCGCCGCCGACGAAGGGGATCGCAGCCGCCGCATCCTGTGCCGATGGACCGTCATGTCCTCGAAGCAGACGGCGGCGCGGGCGAGCTGCGGCGTGCAGGTGACGCGCGACAGCGGTTTCCTGGACCCGAGAAATTTCGACTATATCGTCGTGGTCGGCGGCCTGCTGCATGCGGGTCCGCAGATCGATGACGAAACCAACGCCTATCTCGCGGCCGCCGCGCGCGAGGGCGTGACGCTTGTCGGCCTATGCACGGGCGGTTTCATTCTCTGCCGCGCGGGGCTGATGAAAGGCCGCCGGGTCTGCGTCAGCTGGTATTCCTACCAGGACTTTCTTTCGGAATTTCCCGACCACCGGGTGATCGCCGACCGCATGTTCTTCGTAGACGGCAACCGCATCACCTGTTCCGGCGGCGCGGGCACGGCCGATCTCGCGAGCTTTCTGATTGAGCGTCATCTCGGCCGCGCCATTGCCCAGAAGGCGCGGCATATCCTGCTGCTGGACCGGGTGCGCGCCGGCAGCGAGGCGCAGCCGCATCCGCCGGCGGGCGAGGAAGTGGTGGGGGACGAGCGCGTGCGCCGCGCGCTGCTGCTGATGGAGCAGCATGTGGCGGATCCCCTGCCGATCGCCGAAATCGCCGCGCGGCTCTCGATTTCACCCCGTCAGCTCGAGCGGCTGTTTCAAAGCGTCATGGGGGTTCGCCCGGCAACCCACTACCGGCTGCTGCGGCTGCGCTATGCGCGCTGGCTGCTCGACCATACCGATCTGTCGATCACCGAAATCGCGCTCGATTCCGGCTTTGCCGACTGCGCGCATTTCTCCCGGAAGTTCAAGGCATTGCACGGTTTCACGCCAACCGATGCACGCACCCGCGAGCGCGCCCCCCTGGCGGATGACGCGCTGGACCTGCCGTCCCTGCCGCCCCCCCATGCGCATCTGGCGGCCATGCGTATCTTCGAGTAGCGGGCCGGGCGCGGATTCAGGCAAAGCGCGTGTCGCATTGGCGCAACCAGTCCCGCGTTGGGCCGGACAGGATGAGCCGTTGGTCTTATTGGAGGGATCGGGGTCATGACCCTGGGACAGACAGGCTTGAGCGGTGAAACCGTGGCCGCCCTGCGGTCTCTGATCGCGCGTCGCCAGCCAGGCTACAGCCTGGAGGCGCCCTTCTACACCAGCCCGGAGATCTTCCAGGCCGATATGGAGATCATCTTCGGGCGGACCTGGATCTATGTCGCAGTTGAGCCCGAGATTCCGGAGCCGGGCGATTACGTGACGGTGACGCTGGGCAAGAACGCCGTCGTCATCCTGCGTGACGACGATATGGGCCTGCGCGCCTTCCACAATGTCTGTCGCCATCGTGGTGCCAAGCTGGTGCAGGCCGAGAGCGGCGCGGTGGGCAACCTCGTCTGCCCCTATCACCAGTGGACCTACGACCTCGAAGGCAAGCTCATCTATGCCGAGCATATGGGCGCGGAATTCGACAAGTCCTGCTTCGGCCTGAAACCGGTGCATGTCCGCTCCATCGAGGGGCTGATCTTCATCTGCCTGGCGAAGGAGCCGCCCGCCGACATCGACGAGATGGCGCGCGTGATGACGCCCTATCTTGCCCCGCATGACATTCGCAATACCAAGGTGGCGGCCTCGGTCGACCTCATCGAGCGCGGCAACTGGAAGCTCACCCTCGAGAACAACCGCGAATGCTACCACTGCGCCGGCAACCATCCGGAGCTGACCATTCCGCTCTTTGCCTATGGATTCGGCTTCGCGCCCGGCCAGATGGACGAGACCGAGCTGGAGCAGGCGGCCCGCTATGACCAGTTGGTGGTCGAGTCCCATGCCCGCTGGGAGAGTTGCGGCGTACCCTCGGCCGAGGTCGACCACCTGGACGACCTGATCACCGGCTACCGCACCCAGCGGCTGCCGATCGACCAGAGTGGCGAGAGCCAGACCATGGACACCCGCGTTGCCTGCCGCAAACTGCTCGGCACTCTGACGGATACCGCGCTCGGTGGGCTCTCCTTCTGGACCCAGCCCAATTCCTGGCATCATTTCATGAGCGACCATATCGTGACCTTCACGACGATCCCGCTCGATGCCGAGACCACGCTGGTGCGCACCAAGTGGCTTGTCCACAAGGATGCGCGTGAGGGCGTGGATTATGAAATCGACAATCTCACCAGCGTCTGGAACGCAACCAACGCTCAGGATGCGGCTCTGGTGGAATATGCCCAGGCGGGCGCGCGCACCGCGGCCTACGAGCCCGGCCCCTACTCACCCTATACCGAAACGCTGGTCGAGAAATTCTGCAAGTGGTACCTGGACCGGCTGCAGGCCGGAATGTCTTGATGTCGGCTTCCCCTGATCAGGATGGGCCGCGCCTGCTGGCGGCCTCCCGTCTTACGGTTGCCCCCGAACAGGGGACTCTGCCGCTGTGGGATTCGGAAGAGGATGACGTGCTCGTCTGCCGCGCGATCCGGCAGGAGACGCATGATGTGAAGACCTTCGTCTTCTCGGGCCGTGTCCCGCGCCTGCATGCCTATAAGCCGGGCCAGTTCGTGACCCTTGACCTCACGATCAACGGTCAGCAGGTCAATCGCTGTTACACGATCTCATCCTCGCCGATGCGGCCGCATCTGATTTCGATCACCACCAAGCGCTTTGCCGGCGGTGTCGTCAGCCCCTGGATGCATGATCACCTCAAGGTGGGCATGGAAATCCGCGCCATGGGGCCGATGGGCGATTTCAACTGCGTCGACCACGCGTCGGCCAATGGCAAATACCTGCTGCTTTCGGCCGGCAGCGGCATTACGCCGCTGATGTCGATGGCGCGCAGTTTCCATGATCTGGCGCTGGAGACGGACAGCGTCTTCCTCCACAGCGCCCGCAGCCCGGCCGATATCATCTTTCGCGACGAACTTGCGCTGATGACGCGTGGGAGCCGCTTCCGCGCGCTGTCGATCTGCGAGCATGACAGTCCGGGCGAGGGTTGGGGTGGCTTGCGTGGGCGGCTGACGCTGCCGATGCTGGAACTGACCGCTCCCGATTTCCGCGAGCGCGAGGTCTTTGCCTGCGGCCCGGCGCCCTATATGGCCGGGGTGCGGGCCATTCTGGAGCAGGCCGGTTTCGACATGGCCCGCTACCACGAAGAAAGCTTCAAGTTCGAGGATCTGGCGCCGGCCGATGCCGCCGTCGCCCCGCCCGCCAATAGCGATACGGTCGCGACCTACCGGGTGGAATTCACCAAGAGCCGCCGCGTGGTGGAGGTGCCGGCTGATACGAACGTGCTTGCCGCCGCCCGTGCCGCCGGTATGCGGCTGCCTTCCTCCTGCACGCGCGGACTCTGCGGCACTTGTAAAAGCAAGCTCGTTTCGGGCGAGGTCTCGATGCAGCATCAAGGCGGCATCCGCCAGCGCGAGATCGACCAGGGCATGGTGCTGATCTGCTGCTCCAAGCCCCTCAGCGACCTCGTCATCGAGCGCTGACTTCAGTTCATCCGGCGGTGCTGCCAGAGGGTGGGCGGCAGCATCCAGGCCTTTTGGGGTTGGTCTGACATTTCGGCCCCGCTATGCAGGGCTGTCTGTCAGGGGCCTGCATGCTGACCACCTTCTTTATCGTCCTGCCGATTTTCGCTCTGATCTTCGTCGGATTCATCTGCCGCCGGGCCAATATCCTGGGCCCGAATGCCACCAGCGAGTTGAACCGTTTTGTGGTCTATCTCGCTCTGCCTGCGCTGCTCTTCGACATCATGGCGCATACGACCTGGCGGGCGATTTATCAGCCGCGCTTCATCGCCGCCTTCACGCTCAGCTGTTTCATCGTTTTTGCACTGACAGTCGCGCTGCGCCTCCGCCGTGGGCGGCATCTCGCCGATGTCAGTATCGACGGGCTGAATGCGGCCTACGCCAATACCGGCTTCATCGGCTTCCCGCTGTCTATCATCGTCTTCGGACGAGGCAGCCTGACGCTGACGACGATTGCCGCCATCATCACCGTCTGCGTGCTCTTCGCGGTCGCCATCGTGCTGATCGAGATCGGGCTGCAGACGGAGGCGCATCCCGTCCACCTCCTGCGCAAAGTTGGGCTTTCCCTGCTGCGCAATCCGCTGCTGATCTCGCCTGTTCTGGGTGCGCTTTGGGCGGCGAGTGGTCTCCACCTGCCCTCGAGCGCCGAGACCTTTTTCAAGCTGCTGGGCGACGCCGCCTCGCCCTGCGCGCTGGTCGCCCTCGGCCTATTTCTTGGTGAGCGGCGCCCAACGGCCGCAGTCGCCGCACCCCGCGCCGGTGACGTCAAAGGCAGCCTTCCGCTCGTCTTTCTGAAGTTGATCGTTCAGCCGGTCGTGGCCTGGGTTCTGGCAGCGAAGCTGTTCGACCTTGGCCCGGCGGTTGTCCATCTGACGGTGGTGATGGCGGCCCTTCCGACCGGCACCGGCCCCTTCATGCTCGCCGAATTCTACCGGCGGGAGGCGCGGGTCACGGCCAATGCCATTCTCAGCTCGACGATCTTCTCCCTCGTTACCGTGTCGCTCTATCTCGCCTGGGTGCGCTGACCTCTCGCTGCCGGCATGCGCTATTTCGTGACACGGGAGGCGCCCATCCGGGTGTAGTCTCTTTGTCTAGGGTTCCCGGTCGCGCCAAGACGGCCAAGAGGGGACCGAGTCGAAAGAGGGAGCGGTCGCCATGCGCAAGACCGTCGTCATCGTGGCGGCTTTGGCCATTTGGGTGACGTCCGGGGGCCTGAGTTCGGGCTCCGCTTTCGCCCAGGCGGAGCCGATGAGTTCCGGCCCGCCCGGCACCCCCATCACGCCCGCGCAGATCGGCAACTGGACTTTTGCGGCCGGCATCAGCCAAGAGGAAGCGGCGGAGGATGCAAAGGCGCGTGGCTATGAGGCCGCCCGCAGCCTGCACGAGGACCGCTACGGCGACTGGATCGGGCAGAGCCTTCACGGCGCCTTCATCGTCTTTCCAGACGGCCATGCCTATCCGCTTTGAGCGGAGTCGCGGTCCGTTGCAGAGAGATGAAAGCCGCGGAAACCGGGGATAGAGCGCCCATTCCACTTGCTTGCGCCAGGGTCGTTATGGTCCTGTGACGGAAAAGAGAGGGGTCCCGGCGTTATGACGGCAACCGGCCCAGCCCGCTTCCATGTCGCTTTGATCAAACCCTCCCACTATGACGACGACGGTTACGTCATCCAATGGTTCCGCTCCTCCATGCCCTCCAACAGCCTCGCCGCGGTCTACGGCCTTGCCGTGGATTGCGCGGAGCGTCGCGTGCTGGGGGAGGGGGTGGAGATCACGGTCACCGTCTATGACGAGACCAATACCCGCATTCGGCCCGAACGGATCGCCGCCGATATCCGGGCGGCGGGTTCGGGCCTTGTCGGCCTCGTGGGCGTCCAGTCCAACCAGTTTCCGCGGGCGATGGACCTCGCGCGGCGCCTGCGGGCGCTCCGCCTGCAGGTCGTGATCGGCGGGTTTCACGTCTCCGGCAGCCTCTCCATGCTACCAGGCGTCTCGCCCGAACTGCAGGCGGCGATGGATCTCGGCATCACCCTCTATGCCGGTGAGGCAGAGGACGGGCTCGAGGAGCTGCTGCGCGACGCCCATGCCGGCCGCCTCCGCTCGCTCTACAACCACATGGCGAACCTGCCCAATATCGCGGGCGTGCCCATTCCCCGCCTGCCGCGCGACCGCATCGCGCGGACCGCGGGACATATGACAACCTTCGATGCCGGGCGCGGCTGCCCCTTCCAGTGCAGCTTCTGCACCATCATCAACGTCCAGGGCCGGGTTTCGCGTCGCCGCAGCGCGGAGGATGTGGAGCAGATCATCCGCCATAACCTTGCCCAGGGTATCACGAGCTTCTTCATCACGGACGACAATTTCGCCCGCAACAAGGATTGGGAACCGATCCTCGACCGGTTGATCAAGCTTCGGGAGGAAGAGGGCTGCCGCATCAAACTCACGATCCAGGTCGATACGCTTTGCCACCGTATTCCGCATTTCATCGAAAAATGCGGCCGCGCCGGGGTGGTGCGCGTCTTCATCGGCCTCGAATCGATCAATCCCGAGAGCCTCGCTGCCGCCAAGAAGAAGCAGAATCGCATTACCGAATACCGGGACATGCTGCTCGCCTGGAAGCGCATCCGGGCGGTGATCTGGGCGGGCTACATCATCGGTTTCCCGGCCGATACGCGGGAGACCGTGCTGCGCGACATCGGCATCATCCAGCGTGAGCTCGCCATCGACTTTCTCGAGTTCTTCATCCTGACGCCGTTGCCCGGCTCGGAGGATCATCAGACCCTTGCCGCCGCCGGCGTGCCGATGGACGGCGATCTCAACCGCTACGACACCTTCCACGCGGTGACGGATCACCCTGTCCTGTCGCGCGCCGCGTGGGAGGCGGTCTATTGGGAAGCCTGGTCACGCTACTATACATTCGAACATATGGTGACGCTGATGCGCCGGGCGGCGGCGACCCGCATCTCGCTCGGCAAGATGCTCAACATGCTCGTGGCCTTCTGGAGCCTCGCCCTCGTCGAGCATACCCATCCCCTGGAGGGCGGCTATTTCCGCCGGCGCGTGCGGACGGAGCGGCGGCCTGGCCTGCCCACGGTGCCGGCCTGGCGTTTCTGGCCCGGCGAAGCGGCGGTCTTCGCCTCCCGACATGTGCGCATCGCGCGCATGGTTCTGCGGCTGATGCTGGTGCGTCGCCGCCTGAAGCGTGATCCGACAGCGCGGGACTGGCGCGACCTTGCCCTGACGCCGGTCGCGGATGAGACCGGGACGCTGGCGCTGCTCACCGCAACCGAGGCGGCGCGCACGGCCGCGACCCGCCCCATGCGCCCGCTCGCTGCCTCCGGTTAGCGCTGCCCCGCGGCTTCGTGCTGAGGCCGCGGCTGCTCCCGACAGGATCGAATGATGAATTCCCCTGATCTGCCGAAGCGCTTTCTGTTCCGCATATCATTGCGGAACTCTCTTCCGGCGACAGGATCAGCACGGTAGCGGAGACAACTGTCTAGGGCTTGGTCTCTCGGCGCTGGATGCGATCGCGGTGGAGTTTGGCGAAGCGCCGGCCGGGATTGTGCTCGGCCTCGGGCCCGGAGGAGGCGGGACCTGCCATCGCGGGCCGTCCGGCTATCGGGCGGAAGGCGCCCGGGGCGGGCCATCTCAGCGGCACCCTCAAAATGCGTCACGCGGGCGTCGGCCCGAAGCGGGAAGACCTGATGGGGAGCCGCCCTTCAAGCGGCTCTACTCGGACGCAAACAAGACCGTGGATTGGCACGGAAATTTCAGTGACCGATTCCAACAATCGTGTAAGGTGCCTCGCTTACGCTTCAACAGACTTGCTAAGAACAGTCGATAATCTCACAAAAGCAACTCGTTACAGCCGAAGTCCTATTCAATACAACCCGCCAGGTCCGAGGCATCTGCCCTCTTTGTTGAATAAGGTTTGTGAATTCTTAGCGTGGCCTTGGTTCAATCGATAAGCCCGAAAGACGTCTTTAGGAACCCAAAATGAGCGAAGCGGATCGGCCAGAAATGGCTCAGCGAGGTCCCGAATTGGCCCAGCATCTGAGAGAAGCATTGTCGGCGACTTGGATAATGGTGGCTCTGCTCCTGGGAGTGATGGCAGCGAGCCATCATTACTTGGGTAGCTCATTTCTGCTTCCGCCGGCCTATGCGCAAAGCTCCGATACTCCACCCTCCGTGGTCGTCAGCTATCCGCTGCAACACGATGAGGATACGCGGATTGCGTTCCTTGGGCAGTTTTCGGCAGTCAACCGCGTGGAACTTCGTGCGCAGGTTGGCGGTATTTTATCCGAAATCCACTTCACCGACGGTCAAATCGTTCATCAAGGCGATCTTCTATTCGTGATCGATCCGACACCCTACGAGATCACCTTGGCCCAAGCAAAGGCAACGCTTGCCTCCGCCCAGGCCAAATACCTCCTGGCCAAGCAAGAACTCTACCGTGCGCAGACCCTGAAAGAAACCACCTTCGGCACCGCTGAGAACGTTGATGAACGCACCGCCGATGCGTCACTTGCCGAAGCCGCTGTTGAATCGGCCACCGCAACCATTCGTGATGCTGCCTTCGATCTTCAACATTGCAACATCACCGCACCCTTCACGGGACGTATTGGCGCGCATCAGGTTTCCATAGGAAGCCTCATCGCGGGCAGCCGCTTCTCGACCTCTCCCACGACGCTTCTCACGACACTGCTTTCGCTCAATCCCATTTACATGAATTTCGACATGAGCGAAGCCGACTATCTCAGGTTCGATGGATACCGCAGAGCCCTCGGTCCGAAATTCGATGGCAAGGTGATGATCAGGCTGAGCAACGAGACCCATTTTCTGCATCCGGGTCAGCTGGACTTCGTGAACAACGAAATAGATCGTTCAAGCGGGACAATTCATGCGCGCGCCACCGTACCCAATGATGATCTGTCTTTGATCCCTGGTGCGTTCGGTCGCGTGCGTTTGACGGTCTCTCCCCCCGCCCCGGCACTTCTGGTGCCAGACGCATCCGTTCTTCTAGACCAGGACCAGCATATCGTTTTGACGGTCGCGGCCGATGGCACGGTTGTGCCAAAGACGGTGGATATCGGCGGCATGCGGGGCGGCCTGCGCATAATTGAGTCGGGGCTTACAACCAAGGATCGCGTCATCATCGACGGGATCGTCAGGGCAAATCCCGGAATGAAGGTCACGGCCGACCCAGGTTCGATAAAATACGGCGCCTCGGACGCGCAGAAATAATCATACGAGGTCGCCATGCGCTTTCCGCATTTTTTCATCGACCGGCCAATTTTTGCTATTGTTCTCAGCACCTTTCTCACGATCCTGGGTCTTGGCGCCCTGGTGATCCTCCCGATTGCGCAATATCCGGAAATCGTCCCGCCGACGGTACAGATTACGACCGTCTATCCCGGCGCCTCCGCTGAGACCGTGGCGCGGACCGTGGCGACCCCGTTGGAGCAGGAGATCAACGGCGTCGAAAACATGCTCTACATCAGCAGCCAATCCACGGGCGACGGCAAGCTTACCATTACAGTTACCTTCCGGCTGGGCACCGACCTCAACGTCGCCCAAATGCTGACTCAAAACCGCGTCGACAATGCGCTGTCCCGGCTGCCCGAAGATGTTCAGCGGCAGGGCGTAGAGGTCCGAAAATCCACGCCGAGTATTTTGCTGGCCGTCCATCTATATTCGCCCGATAAATCGCGCGACGTGCTCTATTTGTCGAATTACGCGACCCTGCACGTCAAGGATGCCCTCGCGCGGCTGCCGGGTGTGGGCGACGTTCAATATATCGGTGCACGCGAATATGCGATGCGCATTTGGCTGGACCCGGACGAAGTCGCGTCCCGCAATATGAACGCGGCGGAAGTGCTGGCCGCCCTTCGCGCTCAGAACTTGCAGGTCTCTGCCGGCATTCTCAATCAGACGCCGGTGACGTCCCATCAGGCGTACCAGATGAATGTTGAAACCCTGGGACGGCTGACGACGCCAAAACAGTTCGAAGATATCGTGCTGAAAACAGATGCTGACGGCCGGGTGACCCGGCTGCGCGATGTCGGTCGCGCTGAAATCGGGGCGGCGGACTATGGATCCACAAGCTATATGGATCGGGGGCCAGGGCTTCCGCTGTTGATTTTTGCTGAGCCCGGTGCCAACTCCCTCGCGGTCAACGCCGAGGTATTGCAGACCATGGATCACTTATCCCGGCAATTTCCCGCCGGGGTGGGGTTCAAGGTCATCTACGACCCGACCATTTTCATTACAAAGTCAATCGACCACGTCGTGCATACGATCTTCGAGGCGATCATCCTTGTTGTGCTCGTGGTCGTGGTCTTCTTGCAGACGTGGCGGGCATCTGTCATTCCCGTTGTCGCTATTCCTGTGTCGTTGATCGGTTCCTTCGCGATACTCGACGCTCTCGGTATTTCGCTTAACAATCTTTCGCTCTTCGGGCTGATCCTGGCTGTTGGCATCGTCGTCGATGACGCCATCGTGGTCGTCGAAAATGTCGAGCGCAATCTCCGACTTGGCATGGCGCCGCGAGAAGCCACGCATAAGACGATGGACGAGGTTGGTGGAGCGATCATCGCGATCGCTCTGACGCTCTGCGCGGTCTTCATACCCTCGGCTTTTATATCTGGAATTTCAGGGCAGTTCTTCAAGCAGTTTGCGGTTACGATTGCCGCTTCCACGGTCATATCCTGCTTCGTGTCGCTCACTCTGAGCCCCGCACTCTGCGCTCTTCTCCTGAAGCCCTATGAGACCGATAGGCATGCGCGTCGCGGTCTCTTGCGGCGCCTGATACAAAGCGGTTTCAACCAGTTCAATCGTGCCTTCGACGGGATGGCAGATGCCTATCGCTCGCTCACGCGCCGGCTGTTGCGCTTTAGCGCCTTAGTGCTGATCGTCTACGTCGGATTGCTCGCACTAACGGGATTCCAGTTTTCCCGAACGCCCACCGGGTTCATTCCCGAGCAGGATCAGGGCTACCTGATCACGATCGTTCAGCTTCCGCCCGGCTCCACGCTCGTTCGCACGGAAGCCGTTGTGGCGCAGGCCATCAATATCATGCTCGACACACCCGGCGTTCAGCACGTCGCGCCATTTGCGGGCCTCGATGCCACGACCTTCACGGTATCACCGAACGCTGGAACGATTTTCTCCGGTCTTCCATCTTTGTACGATATGGCGACCCATGGCATCACGGCGAACGGCGTGCTTGCGCAACTGCGACAGCGCCTGTCGGTCATCAAGGGTGCCTATGTGCTGACGATTCCGCCGCCTCCGGTCCAAGGTCTGGGGAATGCGGGCGGGTTTAAGATGATGCTCGAGGATCAGGCGGGATTGGGCCCCGCTGCCTTGGCGCAAGCAGCGCAGGCGATGGTGGCGGCAGCGAATGGCGATCCGGCGATCGCTGGCGCCTTTACGCTGTTCAGCACGCGCGCGCCATCTCTGTATCTGAATATCGACCGTCGCAAAGCGGAGATGGTTGGTCTTACACCGACCGATGTTTTCAATACGCTGCAGGTCTACCTCGGCTCGCAATATGTCAACGACTTCAACTACCTCGGCCGCACCTATGAGGTCATCGTCCAGGCCGACGGAAAATTCCGGCGCAGCAATGGCGACATCGCCGGATTGAAGGCCAGAAACATCACCGGCGATATGGTTCCCATCGGTACCGTCGCCTCGTTTCGGGATCAGACTGCGCCCTATCGAGTGCCACGCTACAACCTTTTTCCTGCCGCCGAAGTGCAGGGTGTAGCGGCCCCTGGCGTCGCTACCGGGACTGCCCTGGCCCATATGGAGGCTCTGGCCCAAAAAATACTTCCACGCGGCATCAGCTTTGAGTGGACCGATTTGGCGTATCAGCAAGAGCAGAAGGGAACGCCGACGTGGCTGGTGTTCGGCGCCGCGGCGCTCTTTGTGTTTCTTGTCCTCGCCGCGCAATACGAAAGCATAAAACTGCCATTGGCAGTTGTTCTCATTGTTCCCATGTGCCTGCTCGCTTCCGTCACCGGGCTCAGATTGCGGGGCATGCCGATCGACATCCTGGCGCAAATCGGGTTCGTGGTTCTGGTGGGCTTGGCGGCCAAGAACGCCATCCTCATCGTGGAGTTTGCGCGCCAGGGCGAGGAGGAAGGCCTATCGCTCGTTGATGCCACGGTCCGGGCCGCGCGGACGCGGCTGCGTCCAATCTTGATGACGTCCTTTGCGTTCATTCTCGGCGTCGCACCCCTTGTCGTGTCGACGGGGGCGGGCGCGGAGATGCGACAGTCATTAGGCACCGCGGTGTTCTTCGGGATGCTCGGCGTGACGATGTTCGGGTTGTTGTTCACACCCACTTTCTACTCGGTCGTTCGCCGCCTTGGCTGGAAACGGCGCCCCATCTCGGCGCCAGCCGCCACTGAGCCAACCCCGCAGAAATAGTCGGGAGCGGTGACTGAAACCCAGGGCGAATGCTATCATCTCGGCAGCCGCGCCATCGCGGGAGGAGCCAGCAGAATGACGACATCTCTTCATGACGTCAGCGTGAGATCGTTCATCAATGGGTTGCGCAGCTTAGGACTGTTCCTGGAGAAGGGACGGCTTTACGCCGATGAGACCGGACTGGATCATGCCGATCTCTTGGGCTCGCGGCTGGAAGCCGACATGATGTCCCTCAAGCAGCAAGTGCAGAGAGCCAGCGACACGGCCAAGATCGCGTGTGTGCGCGTCGCTGGGGTAGAGAATGTGCCGATGCCTGACAGTGAGGAGACATTCGCCGATTTGCAGCAGCGGATCGCCGCGACAGTCGCATTTCTTGAGACTGTGCCGCGCGAAGCGATGGACGCCCATGCGGATGCGGAACTGCCCTGGAAGACCACACTCACGTCGCGCTCCTTTACCGGCCGGAGCTATATCCTGGAATTTTCTGTTCCGAACTTCTTCTTCCACATCACGACCGCCTATGCGCTGCTTCGTCATGCGGGCGTGCCGCTCGGCAAAATCGACTACCTGGGCTGGCGCTAACGTAACGGGCCTTTGCCGCTCACGCGGCGGCGCGCCGCTGTTCTGACGGGCCTTCCGGGGTGACGACCGCTGTTCGCCGTCCAAGCGGCGACAACGCCTGGTGCCAAGCGCCGGCCGCACAAAGGTCTTGACAACCGGTTAGAAAATTCCCACCAACCGACCCGACAGTGAGAGCGGATCATGAGGAGTATCACGAACGACAAGTTGACGGTGCCATAAGTGTCCACGGTTCAATCAAAGTCTCCTTCGGTGTCGCCGACTCGCAACGTTCGATCAGCATCGCGCCCTGTGCTCCGGGTCTTGGGTACCGAGATCACTGCCTTGCCTGAGATTCAAACGCGTGCCGCGGCCGATCTCGGAATAGAGATCGAATTCGACTGCCTGGATTTCCTGAACGCGCAGAGGCGCGCCGCGGTCGACCCCGCTTCCTACGACGTTTATGACCAATGCTTTCACAACCTCGACATCGTATGGTTTTGGCATGCGATTCAGCCAATAGATGTCACCCGGATCGGGGTTTGGGACGAAGTCAGCAGCCTCACGAAAGCAGGCCGGATCACCCCCCACGGGTCCATCGGCGAAGGCGATGCGCCCGTCACACGCCTTTATGTTCAACCTGACCGTTCACTCGGCAGTCGCCCATCCCAGTGGATTTCGATGCTGCCGACTGTCCACAATGTCGACAGCTTCGTCTATCGTCGGGATCTCATCGGCGATGAGATCCCGACGTCATGGGCCGCGCTGCTCAATCCGAAATGGCGTGGCCGGGTGGCGTTAGTGGACGAACCCGCAATCGGCGTGTTTGACGCGTTGCTCGCCGTCCAGGCGAGCCGCGCTCTTAGCTTCAAAGCGATCGGACAGTTGAGCACGGCGGAAATCGATGCGCTGCTCGCCCTTCTGTCGCGCAAGCGCGACGCTGGGCATTTCTACGGCTGGTGGAAAACCGCCGCTGAGGCGGCAGATTGGATGGCGGAAGGACACACCTGGATACAAAGCGCGTGGTCCCCCGTGACCACACATCTCAGACGTCGTGGAATCCCTGTGGAAGAAGCCGTCCCGCGGGAGGGGTATCGCGCGTGGCATGGCGGCCTTTGCCTGTCCGCCATGCTGTCAGACCGCATGCGCGACGTGGCCTACGAGTATCTCAACTGGTGGCTTGGCGGTTATGCGGGTGCCATCGTCGCGCGACAGGGCTACTACATGTCCGTGCTCGATCCGGTCCGCGCGCATCTACGCCCGGCTGAGTGGCGCTATTGGTACGAAGGCGCGCCAGCCACCGAATCTCTGCCCGCGCCCGACGGCACCACGATTGTCGCTCAAGGTGCTGTCCGCAGCGGAGGCTCGTACTGGCAGCGCGCAGGTTCGATCGCTGTCTGGAACACGACGATGGACGAGCACAATTATCTTGCCCGACGCTGGGCACGTCTGACCGGACGGAGAGAGGCGGATTGACGATCCTCGCCTAACCGGTGCCGCCGCCCCCGATCATGGATGGAGCGCCCGGCCGCCCGAAAGATCATCGCGCAGTCTGGCCATCGAGCAATGTAAGATAGGTGGGCACTTCCCGTGGAGCCGGCAAAACTGCGACAATCTTGATCTGCGCGATCCGCCGGAGCATCACTGCCTCAAGATGGCGATCAAACATCGCCGCCGCGGCGTCCACAGCGCCTCGCAGAAGCAGCTCAACAACAAGTCGCTGCTCGGTAATGCGTGCGGTGTCATCAGGCAATCCCAGCTGCCGCAGCAGGCGTTCCGACGCCACGACGGGAAGAAGATTGTCGCGAATCAGAGCACTGAGGCGCTGATTTGGGTTGGGCAGCATGCAGGTTTCAACAAATAGCTCGTCAAGGTCATCGAGATCGCCGCTCCTGACCGAGCCGATCGCCTGCTCCTGGGCGATAAGGCGCTGCCGGAGGGTCTCCAGCGTTTCCTGGTCGATTTGGGATGCCGCCCCAGCAAGCGCAGGTGGTTCGAGCAGCCGACGGATCGCAAAATGCTCCCGGATCGTGTGAGCCGTCAGCGGCCCCGCGAGCCAATGGGAGCTTTGGTTCTTGCGCACCAGCCCCCGCTCTTCGAGGCGGCCGAGCACATCCCGCGCGACGGTGCGGCTGACCTTGAAATATTCCGCCAGCGTGGCCTCGATGATGCGGTACTGGCCGAAAATAATGCAGCCGGCGACATCTGTTTCGACCCGCTCAAAAATACGCTCTCCGGATGACCGACTGGCGAGCGCCTCCTCCGCGCTCAGGGGGAGGTCCAAGGGGATGGTTCGGATATCATCACGGACAGGCTCAATGCCTGCATTGGTGCCGACAAGATAGCCGCGGCCGTTAAACCGCTGGATAAGATCGCGCTTCTGCAGATTTTGGAGGGCGCGCTGCACCGGCGGCCTGGTCGTGCGCAAGGCTTCGGCGATCGGGCCTTCGAGCAGCACGAAGCCCTCGGGCAAGCGGCCGGTCGCGATGTTTGCGGCTAGGATGGTCTCCACCACCGCGTAGCGGCGCAGGCCTGGGTCATCTGGCCGGTTGCGCGTCATCTCATCAGCCCCGTGGTTAGGTAACTCAGCACCATTAACCATGGCCGGCATGGTGCCTGAAGCGCCCAGAAACTGGCGATTGTATACGGAAAGAGCATTTTTCTCGCCGCCCGACCGAGGGCCGCAAGCGATGGTGCCCGCGCGGTTTTCTCCCTGCCTTGCTCAGGTTACAGACCATAAGAGCCTCATTTTATTCGAAACACCCATCCTGCCCGGGTGTGACTGTGGTGATTCGCTAAGTTTCAGTCGCTCAAATTTTGAGATTGCATACAACAATCATTATGTCATAGAAAATGAGCGCATATTCAGTGTTCGAAACAACCCTCAGGGGACGACTGCATGGGACAGCTCGCGGGGCGGCGATGCCTGGTGACGGGGGCCGGCCGAGGCATCGGCGAAGCAATTGCCGCAGGACTGGCGGCTGAGGGCGCCCGCGTGGCGGTGCTCGACCTCGATCAGGCCCGCGCCGATGCCGTGGCCGCGCAGCTGCCCGGCGGCGCCATCGGTGTTGCGGCCGATGTCTCCGACCCCGAGCAGGTAGCGGCAGCGATCTCCGCCGTTGAAGCCGCGTTCGGCGGCATCGATGCGCTGGTCAATAATGCCGGCATCGATACCAACGCCTCGGTTGTCGATATGTCGCTCGACCTTTGGGACCGCATGATTGCGGTGAATCTGCGGAGCGTTTTCCTCTGCAGCAAGGCGGTTCTGCCTGGCATGCTGGAGCGCGGCTGGGGGCGCATCATCAATATCAGTTCGCAGCTCGCCCAGAAGGGTGCGCCCGACATGGCCCATTACGCTGCGGCCAAGGCGGGTGTGATCGGCTTTACCCGCTCGCTTGCTTACGAGGTGGCGGCTAAGGGCGTGACCGTAAACGCGATCTGCCCCGGGCCCGTTGATACCGCACTCTGGCGCGCGATCCCGTCCGGCTGGCGCGAGCGGAAAGTGTCGGAACTCCCGATCGGCCGCCCTGCGCGGGTTGAGGAAATCGTTCCGACCGCCGTTCTCCTCGCCTCCGACGGCGGCGCCTACTACATCGGCGCCACGCTCAATCCAAACGGCGGCGATATCATGGTCTAACTGTGCGCTCGACGCGGATTGGCGACAACGGCCCGTGGCCGACCAACCCGCGTTGGGAGCACCAATAAATCACTTCCTGGGAATGAAGCCAGACCACTGGCATTATTGTGGCTGCTATATTGGGGGACCAAGAACTATGGATGCTTTCCGGACCCATGAGATTGACTTATCACCACCGCAGCCGAACGAGCGGAGGCGATTTCCGACCTTCACGAAGCGCCAGACTGACATTGTCACGATCATAGCGCTGTTTGCCTGGACGATCGCCGTCTTCGACTACGGCTTGCTCGGCACGCTGCTGCCCGCGATGCAGCAATCCTTCGGCTGGACACCGGCCACCTCCTATGCCGTGAACACCTGGATTTCCGTTGGCAGCGCCATCGTCGCCTTCGGCCTCGGCCCCGTGATCGACCGTCTCGGTCGCAAGAAGGGGATGATGATCACCGTCGGCGGCACCGCCATCGTGTCCGCCCTGACCGCCGCCATTCCGGTGGGCCTCGCCGCGATGAGCGCCGGCCTGATCGTGATTGTCCGTGCCTTCGGCGGCCTCGGCTTCTCCGAACAGGCGGTGAATGCGACCTACATCAATGAAGTCTACCAGGTCACGGAAGACGAGCGTAAGCGCAAGCGGCCCGGCTATTACTATGCCTGGATTCAGGGCGGCTGGCCGCTCGGCTTCATGTTCGCGAGCGCGCTATCCCTGCTCCTCCTCGATGTCGTGGGTTGGCGCGGGCTTTATCTGGTTGCCACCATTCCGGCGGCAGTGCTGGTCTGGGTCATCTCCCGCAGCATCAAGGAAACGCCGCAGTTCCAGCTGCATCACCGGCTGAACGAGCTTGAGCGTTCGGGCAAGACCGATGCGGCGCATGCGCTCGCGGCCTCCTACAATATCGAACATTCCTCGTCCGCACCGCTCAAGCGTATCTGGGAGCCGCATATGCGGCGCAATACGATTGCCTTCTCGATCGCCTGGATCGTCAACTTCTTTGGAATCATGAGCTTCAGCATCCTCGGCAGCTCCGTGCTGAAGAACGCCAAGGGCGTTCATCTGTCGGAAGCCTTCTGGATGCTCATTATCATCAATCTGATCGCTTATTTCGGCTATGTCTTCCACGGCTGGCTGGGCGACAAGATCGGCCGCAAGCCGACCATCATCATCGGCTGGATCATCTCCAGCATCTTCTTTGCCCTGATGCTGAGCCCGGCGGTGTCGAACCCGACGCTGATCATTCTTACCTATGCCGGCGGCCTGTTCTTCCTTGTCGGCCCCTATGCCGCGATTCAGTATTTCATGGCTGAATGCTACCCGGTGAGCTGCCGCGCGACTGGCGTGACCTTCATTGGTGCCATGAGCCAGCCGGGCATTATCATCGGCGGCGCGCTGTTTACGATGATCGCGGCCTCTCTGGGGACCGGCGCTGCGGCGCTGTGGATTGGTGCCGGCGGTATCTTCATCTCCGGCCTGGTCATGGTCTTCACGAAGCGGCCGCGCGAGGTTGATTTGGAGGAGGCTCATGTCTGAGCAAGCTGTTGCCGCAATCACTGGCGCTGCCAGCGGTATCGGACGCGCGCTGGCGGTTTACTACGCAGGGCGTGGCATCCGCAGTGTCATCGGCACTTTTTCGGGTGATCCGCATGATCCGGAGGAGACAGCGCGGCTGGTGCGCGAAGCGGGCGGCACCTGCGTGATTCAAGAGGTGGATGTCCGGCAAACGGCATCCGTCGAGGCTTTCGCCGACCGCGCAGTCGAGACCTTCGGGCGTCTCGACTATGTGATCGCCAATGCCGGCATTCTGCGCCATGCGCCCATCGCGGATCTTACCGATGAGCGTTGGGCGGATATCATGGAGGTCGATCTCGTCGGCGTCCTCCGCACCCTGCGTGCGGGGGCCAAGCGGCTCGGCGCCGGTGGCGCGATGGTGGCGATTTCCTCCATCGCCGGCGGTGTCTACGGCTGGGAAGAGCACGCGCATTATGCGACCGCCAAGGCGGGCGTGCTCGGCCTCGTTCGCAGCCTGGCGGTGGAGCTTGGGCCGCGCGAAATCCGGGTCAATGCGATTATCCCGGGCTTGATCGAAACCCCGCAATCGCTCGACCCTGTGAACTCGCTTGGCCCTGACGGGCTGATCCGCGCCGGCAAGGACATTCCCTGGGGCCGGGTCGGGCGGCCGGAAGAGGTGGCCAGCGTGATCGGCTTCCTGACGTCACGCGACGCCAACTACGTCACTGGCCAGGCTATCGTGGTCGATGGCGGGTTGACGGTGAAGATGCGGGCCTGACTTCGGTCGGATAACGGTATGAACAGGTGGATGGCATAGATGGCAAAAGAAATCCTGTGTTCCTTTGGCGTTGATGTGGATGCGGTGGCGGGCTGGCTGGGCTCGTACGGTGGCGAGGACTCCCCGGACGACATTTCCCGCGGCCTGTTTGCCGGCGAGGTGGGCAGCCCACGCCTGCTCAAGCTCTTCGATCGGCTCGGCATTCGCACCACCTGGTTCATCCCGGGTCATTCGATCGAGACCTTTCCGGAGCAGATGAAGGCGGTGGCGGAGGCCGGGCACGAGATCGGCATTCATGGCTACAGCCATGAAAACCCGATCGAGATGACGCCGGAGCAGGAAGAAGAGGTGCTCGACAAGTCGATCGAGCTCGTGACGGCACTCAGCGGCCGCCGGCCGACCGGCTATGTCGCGCCCTGGTGGGAGTTCAGCAAGGTCAGCAATGAACTGCTGATCAAGAAGGGCATCAAATACGACCACAGCCTGATGCATCGCGACTACGAGCCGTACTATGTGCGGGTCGGCGATAGCTGGACCAAGATCGACTACAGCAAGCCCGCTTCCGCCTGGATGAAGCCGCTGGTACGCGGCCAGGAAACCGATCTCGTCGAGATTCCGGCCAGCTGGTATCTCGATGATCTGCCGCCCATGATGTTCATCAAGAAGTCGCCGAACAGCCACGGCTTCGTCAATCCGCATGACATCGAGACGATCTGGCGGGAGCAGTTCGACTGGGTGTACCGCGAGTGCGAGTATGCCGTGTTCCCCTTGACCATTCATCCGGACGTGGCCGGCCGGCCGCAGGTGCTCATGATGCTTGAGCGTCTCTACGCTTATATGGCTCGCCATCCCGGTGTGAAGTTCGTGACCATGGATGAGATTGCGGACGACTTCCTGCGCCGCAATCCGCGCAAGAAGGGCTGAGCCTCGAGGTTCCGCCATGTGCGGCCTTTGTGGCAGCTTGCAGGGTGGCGCGCACTGGTCTGACGGCGCGCCACCGGATGCAGCGGCCGATGCGATGCCGAGCTGGCAGCGGCGCGCCGAGCGGCGCCTGCGTATCGCCTGCGCCAATCGCGTGCTGGCCCCTTCGGGCCTCACGCTGGGCGATTGGCAGGGAAGCCGCTTCATCCTGCGCAATCGCACGGGGCGTGCGGTCGAGGTTGCCGGTTTCGGTGACCTCTGGCCGCAGGCAGACAGGCTGTCCGCCTCCCTCCCTGACCCTCTCGACCCCACTTACCTCGACGATCTGGTCCGCCGCGATGGCTGATGACCGCCTCGATGTCCATGTCCTGACGGGGTTCCTGGGCAGCGGGAAGACAACCGTTCTGCGTCGGCTGCTCCATGATCCGCAGCTCGCCGATACGGCCGTTCTGATTAACGAATTTGGCGCCGTCGGGCTTGACCACCTTCTGGTGGACGCCATCGTCGGAGAGCCGGTGCTGCTTGGCGGCGGCTGCGTCTGCTGCACGCTGCGCGGCGATGTGGGCGATTCACTCCGCGACCTCTGGACCAGACGCGCGCGCGGCGACCTGCCCTTGTTCCGGCGCGTCGTGATCGAGACCACGGGCCTCGCCGACCCGACACCGATCATGGCGACCGTTGCCGCCGATCTGGCTCTCCGCCATCATTTCCGGCCCGGCCAGGTGATCACGACGGTCGACGCCGTGAACGGCCTCGCGACCCTCGCGCGCTTTCCCGAAAGCGCGCAGCAGGCGGGGGTCGCGGATATGCTGCTCGTCACGAAGCGAGACCTCGTCAACGCCGAGGAACGCGCGGGCGTCCTATCGGCGCTATCCAGGTTGAATCCCATCGCCCGGATCGAGGCGATCGAGGCGGGCGCGGCCCCGGTCGCGGCGCTGCTCGGCCTCGATGCCGGCGACCAGATCGCGCGCGCGGCGCGCTGGGCGGGCGTGACACCACCCGCCGGGCCGCTTCATGCCGGCATCACGGCGACCGTTATCGAATATGACCGCCCGATCAGCTGGGCGGCGTTCGGCCTGTGGTTCAGCCTTCTCGCCCACCGCCACGGCGGGCGGATCCTGCGCATGAAGGGCATCCTGGCGCTGGAGGGCAGCGACACGCCGGTGCTCGTCCAGGCGGCGCAGCACCTTGTTCACCGGCCGGAGCATCTGCCCAAGGCAACCGGAGCAGCGGGGCACTCCTCGCTGGTCCTGATCACGGATGGATTGGACAGTGACCTGATCCGCCAGTCCTTCGACGTGATGGTGGCGGGCGCCACGACCGCGGGCAGCCCGCCTGCTCACAGTGAGCCGCCCATGCCAACAGTTTCAAACTAGATGGTGGCGAGCGTCTTATCGAGCGCGTCCAAGAACTGATCGCAATTCGCTTCGCTGAAGATCAGTTGCGGCCGGATCTTGAGGACATTCGCATCCGGCCCCGTCGCAGAGATGAGGACGCGTCGATCCCGGAGGCCATTGACGATCGCAAGTCCCACATCGATATCCGTGGTCTTGGCAACGCGATCCTTTACCAGTTCGACGCCATAGTAGAGGCCGACCCCGCGAACGTCGCCAATCTGCTCGTATCGCTTGCCCAGCTGCTCGAGACCCGCGAGCAGGATGCGACCGACCTTGCCTGCATTGTCCAAGAGGCCGGGGCTGAGAATTGTATCAAGTGTGGCGCGGGCCGCCGCAACCGCGACAGTGTTACCCCCGAACGTATTGAAATATCGCATGTTCCGGCCGAAGTCTTCGATGACTTCAGGACGGAAGATGGCACCTGCCACCGGATACCCATTGCCCATGGGCTTGCCCATGGTGACGATATCGGGGTCCACGCCATGCCGCCTGTAGCCCCAGAGCTGTTCGCATGTGCGACCAAAACCTGACTGCACTTCGTCGGCGATGAACAAACCGCCGGACTTGCGGACGACTTCGGCGACGGGTGCGAGAATGTCGGTAGGATTGACAAAGAGACCATCCGAAGAAAATACCGAATCCGCGATAAAGGCCGCTATCCCGTCCCCGCGACGCTCGAGATCCTTGATCTGCAGGGCAACTTCATGGGCCATCCGGCGGCCGATCTCTTCGACCGGAATCCGGTAGCTATCCGGTGCTGACACCGTTCTCAGAAAGGGGTCGAGCGGCGAATGGGTTCCGAGCGAGGGGGAAATCGCGGCGACCGTGCCGGAATTGCCGTGGTACGCTTCCGATGTGACGATAACGCCACGCTTGCCTGTGCGGTGCCGGGCGACGCGAAGAGCCAGATCATTCGCCTCCGAGCCTGTGCAGGTGAACATGACGCAGCCGGTCCGACCGATCTCGCCATCAAAAGTGGCGAGCAGGCGTTCTGCATAATCCAGAAGACCGTCCTGCATATATCGGCTGTGCGTGCAAAGAACATCGAGCTGTTCCTTGATCGCCTCCACGACACGAGGGTTCGAGTGCCCAAGCGAAACGACGTTGTTATAGGCGTCCAGATATTGGTTGCCGTTGTCATCATAGAGGAAGACGCCCTCGCCACGAACGATCTTGACCGGGGTCCGGTAGAACAAGCGGTAGGCGGGGCCGAGCAGGCGCTTGCGGCGCCCGATATGCTGGGCGTCCTCGGCCGTCAATCCTGTCGCACTGCTGGGGTCAAAACTATTGGGCATATCCCCGCGAAACGCCTTGGCTACCCTCGAAGTGTGGTTGGAGGTCATAGCAATCCTAAAATGGCTGAGAGTTGATGGGTGAAAAGGCCAATGATCGTCTTGAAAGGAGTCGGGTGATCAGGGACGGGATGGGGTGCGCCGGCCTTGTGGGGTATGCAGGTAGACGGGGAGGTATTCGTATCGCTCGGCCTTATGACGCACCATGTGGCTGTTACGTCGGTACAGACTGGTCTGCGCAATCTGGTTGGATTGCGAAGCGTTCCTCACTCTCCAACCAGGGTTCGAGGAATCGCGTGTGCACGGCGCCCTTCTGGACATTGCCGTCCGTGGAGAGAGCTATATGAAGGGGCAGGGTGGTGGGAACACCTTCAATGATCAGTTCTCGCAGAGCGCTTTCCAGTGCCTGGAGACAATCCGCACGCGTCGGGCCGCCGACAATAAGCTTTCCCAGGAGAGAATCGTAGAAAGGGGGAACCGTATAGCCCTCGAACAGCATCGTATCGAAGCGCATGGCCTCGCCTGAGGGAACAACCATGCGCGTGATCTTGCCCGGCATGGGCATGAAGTTCCTGGCTGGATCTTCAGCATTGATCCGGCACTCTATCGCATGGCCGCGAACCGAGACGTCATTCTGGCTGAAGGAGAGTTTCGCACCTCCGGCAACCTTGAACATCTCCTGCACCAGGTCGATGCCGGTGATCATCTCCGTGACCGGATGTTCGACCTGGATGCGCGTGTTGACCTCGATGAAGTAGAATTCTTCGGCCAGTTCGTCATAAAGGAACTCTACTGTTCCGGCGCCACGGTAGCCGACGGCTTTGGCCAGAGACACGGCGCTTGCATGCAATCTGCTGCGAATCCTCGGCGGAAGATTGACGGCCGGAGCCTCTTCCCAAACCTTCTGCCGTCTGCGCTGAAGAGAGCATTCCCGCTCGAAAAGATGCACGACATTTTCGCCGTCTCCGAAGATCTGAACTTCGATATGACGTGCGCGGGCGATGACCTTCTCGAGGTAGAGCGTGCCGTCGCCAAAGGCGGACGTCGCCTCTGCGCTAGCAAGGGGGAAATCCCTGTCGAGTTCCTCGAAGGAGTTGACGATACGAATGCCCCTGCCGCCGCCGCCTGCGGCGGCCTTGATCATGACAGGGAAGCCTGTCCGGCTCGCGATCTCATGGGCTTCGCCGAGGTCATGGACGCGTCCGTCGCTACCGGGAATGGTCGGCAAGCCTGCCTCGACCGCAACCTGGCGTGCCGCGACCTTGTCGCCCAGCAATCGAATGATATCGCCGTCGGGTCCGACGAAAATCATTCCGGCGTCCCGCACCGCGTCCGCAAAATCGCCATTCTCGGAAAGAAAGCCGTATCCGGGGTGGATCGCATCCACCTTCGCCTGCAAAGCGGCTCGGACGATGGCATCGATGTTGAGATAAGATTTTTTGGCAGCAGGTGGCCCAATATTGATTGCTTCGTCAGCCATCCTGACGGCCAGCATGTCGGCGTCCGCGGCGCTATAGATTTGGACGGTTCTGATTCCGAGCGCTTTGGCTGCGCGGATGATCCGGACCGCGATTTCCCCACGATTGGCGATGAGGACGGACCGGATTGTCATTCCTCCACCTCGGCGATGACCTGGTCGGGCATCACGGGCTCTTCGTTCTCCACGAGGAAGGTGATCGTTTTTCCCTGGACGCCGGCTTTGACGGGCGTAAAGGTCTTCATGATTTCAATCACGCCTATGACGTCGCCTATTGCGACCGGCGCGCCATCGGCCTTGGCTGGAGGTTCGTTCGGCGATGTCGCGCGGTAGAAGGTTCCGGGAATTAGCGCGCAGATTTCGTGCTTAGCCATGCGTAGGTATTTGGCCTCCGAGCGTCAGGTTGAAGAAAGGGGGAACTTCCCGAAGGAGGAAGCGGCCGGAGAGCGCCTGGCGGCCTCGTTGCAGTGCGCGATCCGGAAAGCACTGATCAGCCTCGGCCCCTCGGCCCATAAGGCCATTGCTAATGATGGTATATCATGTATCATAGACCATGCGCATGTCAAGGAATTGCTAGGTGAAGGTCACGATTAACTGCGATATGGGCGAAGCCTTTGGAATCTACCGCTTCGGTAGCGACGAGGCTCTGATGCCCTATGTTACCCATGCCAACATCGCCTGCGGCTTCCATGCCTCGGATCCTCGGGTTATGTGGCAGACGCTGCGAATGGCGAAAGCGCATGGGCTGAATATCGGGTCGCACCCTGGCCTGCCGGATCGGGAAGGGTTCGGGCGGCGAGAGATGAACGTGTCGCGCGAAGACGTGGCCGCGATGGTGATCTATCAAACGGGCGCACTGCAGGGCTTTGCCGCGACCGAGGGTATCAAGCTTTCGCATATTAAGCCGCACGGCTCGCTGATGGGCATGGCTCAGCGTCTGGACCATGTCGCGGAAGGCCTGGCGGATGCGGCTCTCGCGCTCAACCTGCCCATGATCGCCAATGCGGATTGCTGCATGTCAGAGGTTTTCACGCGGCGCGGCGTCCCCTTCACCTGTGAATTCTATGTCGATCTCGACTATGATAATTCCGGTCGCCAAATCATTACGAAGGAGCATGAGCCGGTCTCGGCCGATGTCGTGGGGGGTCTTGTTCTTCGCGCCGTGACCGAGGGCCTGACACGCTCGATCGATGGGCAGGATGTCGCGGTGACGGCGCAAAGCATTTGCGTGCACAGCGATACGCCGGGCGCGGCCGATGTGGCTCGCGCGGTTCATGCCGCACTGCAGGGCTGGCTTTAGGCGTGCGGTTTTGTCTCAAATCCTGATCGGAGAGCGCGCTCGGCAAGCCCTTCATCGCTCACTCGAGCGCAGTGTGCGCGCAGCAGCCGCGACCTGCGGGCCGCTGTATGGGACGCTTCTGTATGACAGGGGTGGCCAGACTCGCGTGGCGCAGGATGGGTTCGAGGCCGTGCGCGAAAGCGCGGAGGAAGCCGGCGCCCATTCGATCGGCGCCCGTATTTTGAAGGAAACGCTTTCGGAGGCGCAGCGGGAGCTGGGTGACGGCACCGCCCGCCTTGCTCTTTTTATTGGAGCTGCCATGGAGGCGGGCCAGCGGCAGATTGCTGCCGGTGCCAGCCCCTCCGCCTTTGCCGATGCCCTGCTCGCCTTGGGCCCGGCCTTTGCTGCGCAGTTGCAAGCGCGGCGCAGTTCGGCCCCGGAGCCGCAGCTGTTTGCCCGCGCGGAAGGCATGGACGAAGCACTCGCGACGACCTTTGCTGATGCCATTGCCCATGCCGGATGGAACGGGGCCATCGACATACGAGCAGGCCACCGCGACGAAAGCGGGTTGGAGACGGGACAAGGCTTTCTGGTGGAACTTGAGCCGGTGTCACCGTCCTTGCCCCCTGCCATCGGTGCCAGATTTGAGTTGGCGCGCCCGTACATCCTTGTCGCCAACGACATGCTCTCGGCGCTCGGGCGTCTGGCGCCGCTGCTCGACCAATTCGCGACCCGCGGCAAATCACTCGCGATTATTGCGCGCGGGGCAAACGGACCGGCCCTCGACACGCTTGTGGTGAATGGCCGTTTGCCAGCGGCGACCTTGACGGCGCTGCAACCGGCTGCCGCGGGCATGGGTGCCGTCGCAGCGCTCGAGGATCTCGCCATTGCCACGGGGGCGACGCTGATCGACCCGGCGCTGGGCATCGGTCTCGATCACGTCCGGCCGGCTATGCTGGGGCGTGCGGAACGGTTGGTGCTGTCGCGTGGCCTTGCGTGCTTCGAAGGCCTGGGCGGCGATCCTTCTCTCATTGGGCAGCGACAAAGCGAGATCCGCTCGGCTTTCGAACGGCAGCGGTATCTGTCCCTCGACCGTGAGCAGCTGTCGCGGCGCGAAGCAAGGCTTTCCGGCCGCTGGGCGCGCATTACGCTGGCGCCCCAGCCGGGGGCGGGGCGGGAGGACAATGACGCGCGTGTCGCCGCTCTCAGCAAGGTGCTGGCGCAGATGCGCGCAGCAGAGACCGGCGGCGTATTGTTGGCTCCGAGCGCCGTCATCGCAACAATGGCCCGCTCGTTCGGAGAGACGGACGCCGGGAGCACGGACGCAGCTCGGGCAGCACGCAGCACATTCTGCGCCGGTCTTCAGGCTTTGGCAGAAGGATGCGGGGCGGCGCCCTGGGAAGCGATGCCGACGCTATCAGGAATTGTGCAGAAAGGCATCTCTGCGGCGGCCACAATGCTTAGAATAACGGCAATCATTGCCAGCTGACGGGATTAAAGGCGGCAACTGCACGATTTGGCAGTTGCCGGACCCCAGGCCTCATGCAATGGTATAGCATATATCATAGACTAAAATGACGAGGTCGGTCTTCTCTATGGCGGCACCACTATCAGCGACAATGCTGGAAGCGCGGGACATCGTGCATCGCTACGGGGCTGTGGTCGCGCTCGATCACGTCTCCATTTCGGCAGCGCGCGGCGAATTTCTCACCATTCTTGGTGAAAGCGGTTCGGGTAAGACCACAATGCTGCGCGTGATCTCGGGACTTGAGCGCCCGCAATCCGTGGGCGCCTTGCTCATCGGCGGGGAAGATGTGGCCAATCTTCCGGCGGCGCAGCGCAACTGCACCACCGTTTTCCAAAGCTATGCGCTTTTTCCCCATATGTCGGTGGAAGAGAATGTTGCTTATGGCTTGAAGATCCGCGGTGTTCCGATGGACGAGCGCCGCCGTCGGGTGGACGAGGCATTGAGCCAAGTCCGCCTCAATCAAAAGTCTTCCCGCCGCATCGGCCAGCTTTCGGGTGGCGAGCGCCAGCGCGTCGCGCTTGCCCGCGCGATCGTTACGCGACCGGCACTGCTGTTGCTGGACGAGCCGCTTGGTGCTTTGGATGAGCGTTTGCGTTACGACATGCAGACCGAACTCGTCGAACTGCACAAGACGCTCGGCATGACCTTCATCTATATTACCCACAGCCAGGAAGAGGCTCTCACGATGAGTGACCGGATCCTGTTGATGCGTCACGGCCGTGTGGAGCAGGCAGGGCGGCCGGAAGAGCTCTTTGATCGGCCTGTCAGCCGCTTCGCAGCCTCCTTCATGGGTTTTGAAAACCTCCTGCCCTGCCGCGTAGAGCGGAAGTTGCCCGACGGCCGCGTGATTGTGAGCGTGGCGGGCCGCGTCTTTCATGCGACGACTGTCGTTCAGGACGCCCTGTCCAAGGGCGGCGACGCTGTGCTTGCCATTCGTGCTGAGCGGTTCGCGCCAGCCGATGCTGCAAGCGACGCTTCCAATCTTTTGCCGTGCCGCCCGACGGAACGGTTTTATCGCGGCAAATATATCGATCAGCGCGCGGAGTCCGATGCCGGCCCGCTTCGGCTCCGCGTCTGGGACAAGGCAACCAACTTCGCCGATTTTGCAGCCGTTCGTTGCAGCGAAGCGGATTGCGTCGTCGTTCCTCAATAACCCGATTTTTCGAATAGGAAGACTGGCATGAGAGACAGGTTTTCGACGCACACGCAGCTCGAGCTGAGCCGGCGTGATCTGTTTAAAGGGGCGCTCGGCGTTGCGGCTGTCGCTGCCACGGCCGGTATGGCCGAGCCCGCGGATGCGGCGGTGAGCACGACCGTGCGCGCCTACGGCGTCACCACCGCACAGCTGACCGACTGGTCGGTGATGCAGAAGTCCCTTGGCATCACGATGAATTACACCGGATCGAACAACGATGTCGGTGTCTATATGCAAGCGGTGATGCAGTCAGGCCTGGGTAACAGCGAAGACATCTTCATTTTCGAAGGAGGCACCCAGAACATCCTCGGGCCGCATGGCGTCTATCTACCGATCGACGTCCATCAGAAAGAGCTGACCCTCTGGAGCCGGACGCCGGACGAGTGGAAGCATTCAGCCGTCGTGATGGGTGCGGATGGCAAGCAGTGGGGCACGCCTGTCATCGGCAATGCCGACAGTTTCGGCTATATCGCCAGTAAGATTGGCGTCAATCCGAACGGCCAGGACGATGTCTCCTGGGGCATGCTGCTCGACAGCGACAAGACGCGGGGCCGCGCGGCTTTCGATCAAACCTGGAACTATTCTCTGCCCTCGGCTGCTCTTTATCTTAAGGCGACTGGCAAGGCGAAGATCGACAACCCCGCTGACCCGACTGCCGCGGAAGCCCGGGCGGTGGTCGATTTCCTCGTTGCCCGGAAAAAAGCCGGCCAGTTCCGGACGCTCGAAAATTCGTTTGAGCAACAGGTGCAGCTGCTGACGAACCGCGAGGTGGATATCATCAACTGTTGGGAACCGGCGGCGCGCGAAGCCAATAAGAAGCTCGGGCCGAACACCGTCTGCTACGCCTATACGGTCGAGGGCTATTACAAGTGGGGCCACGGCGCCTATGTTGCCTCCCAGGCGGCGGGCCGAGGCAATCTCGACAATATCTATAAGGTCCTGAACTACTTTATGGACGGCGAATACCGCGCCTACCAGGCGCGAGATCGCGGTTATGCGGGTCCGAATATGGATCTCGGCGTCTCCTATGCGCAGGCCCATAACTGGTCGGCAGACGAGATCGCGGAACTGAAGGCGACGCAGGTCAAGGTCGATCGCAAATTCCAGAAGCCTTTCGTCAGCACCACCACGCCCTCGCACGCCGACGCGATTGAGGATGAGTGGCAACGTTTCCTCAACGCTTGAGCGGGAATTAAGACGCGTGATGCGCAACCTCTACCAGAGGCTCAACCTTGCCGATGGACGCTGGGCTCTGCCCTGCTTCATCGGGGTGTGGTCATTCCTCGTGATTGCACCGCTTGTCGTGTTGGTCGTGTTCAGCTTCTTCCAGACACAGTTTTTCATGACCGTCTACAAGCCGAGCTTCTACACCTGGAACGATCTCTTCTCCTCAGGCCGTTTTGAGGTGACGCTTCGTACGCTGCGCATTGCGCTGACCGTGACGGTGATTGACCTGGCCATCGGCTTTCCCTTCGCACTCTGGCTCGCGAAGGGAAAGACGAGCCGGACGATTCAGGCCATGGCTCTGGCGCTTCTGACGATACCGTTCTTCATCGATCTATCGTCGCGCATCATTGTCTGGCGGCCGATCCTTGACGAGCATGGTCTGATCAATAACTTCCTGCTCGCTAGCCATCTCGTCTCCCAGCCGCAGCACTGGCTGCTGTACACCGAATGGCCAGTGCATTTTGTCATGGTCATCGACAATTTTCCGATGATGGTGCTGCCCATCTATCTGGCTATCAATGTCATCGATGACACGCTTATCGCGGCCTGCGAGGATCTCGGTGGATCGCCCCTTCGTGTTCTGAGAGATGTCATCTTGCCATTGTCCCTGCCCGGCATTCTGGGAGGTATCGTCTTTACGCTCGGTTCCTCGCTCGCAGCCTGGGTTGAACCGAGCATGTTGGGCGGTGGATTCGTCGATGTGTTGAGCAATTCGATTTCCAGCGCCTACTCGGCCTTGCGCGTGCCGATGGTGGCCGCTCTATCCACCTTTGTCGTTGTGCTGCTTGCCGTGCTCCTTTGCATCCTCGCCCTGGTCATGCGCCGCTTTGTCAGGTTCGGCGAGGTCTTCCGGTCGATGAAGCCATGAGCAATCTTGCCTCCCCGTCGCGCGATCTGTGGAGCTACGCCCGGATTTGGCCGGGTCTTGCCAAATGGGCGGGCTGGGGCCTTCTTGCCCTCATCTACGCGCCGCTCGCCTGGCTTGCACTCCTGTCCTTCAGCGAACGGCCGCTTTCCGGCATCCCTTACCCCTTGTCGCTGACCAACTACATCACCTTGGTGAAGACGCCGGGGTGGACGGGCCCCTTTCTTATCAGCCTTGGCATCGCTGTGCTTGTTGGGTTGATCACGGCGGTTGTCGCCTGTTTCGTCGGCCGCGCCATTCCGCGGTCACCGCGGGCCGGGACCATCGTGCTCATTGCGCTCTTGCCGCTGTTCATTCCCGGCGTCGCCCTCGGCGCGGCGCTCTTCATTTTTCTCCGTGTTCTGCTTGGTCTCAATCTCGGCTATTGGTCGATCATGCTCGGCCATGTGATCTGGTCTTTTCCCTTCGCGCTGATCATGGTTCTCGTCCTCACGACGCGGTTCGACCATCGTCTGTTGGAAGCCGCATCCGATCTCGGCGCCAAGTCCTGGCGGCGTTTTTGGGATATCGAGTTTCCCTTGCTGCGGCCTGCCATTATTGGTGCCGGTCTGTTTGGCTTCCTGCTTTCATTCAATGAAGTGCAACGCTCCATCTTCCTGCGCGGCACAGCCACGACGATGCCGATCTGGAACTGGACCATGGCCTCGTCCCAGCAATCGCAGATACCGATCATCTTCTCGCTCGCGACCCTGATTCTGGCCGTCGTGCTGCCGCTACTCTGCCTCGTCTTTTGGTTCATCTTCGTTCGCATCGAGAAGGGGCGCTGATTGCGCCTGCCGCCGCATGATCTATGAAAAACCACGCTTCTATCCGGCGGGTGACCGCTATATCGAAGTTGAGCTCGGGAATGAGATGAGCTTCGACCTCAATATCGCGGTGCACGCACTGGCCGCCGCCATCCGTGCGGCCGACCTGCCGGGGATCATCGAGCTGATTCCGGAAATGGCCTCGATGCAGATTTCCTACGACGCGGACCGCATTTCCTTCGCAGATGTCTCCCGCGAGGTTGAACGGCTTTACACCGTATCTTCAGGTAGCGGCGACATCGAGCTTGAAAGCCGGCTCATCAATATCCCGGTGCTATATTTCGACCCTTGGAGCGAAGCCTGCATCGCCGAATATCGCAGCCGCGTGACGGACAAGACCGAGGATCCGGAGCTGCTGTGCGCCCTGAACAATCTGGCCGGACGCAGCCACCTGAGGCGACTGCATGCGACCCCGGAATACTGGGTGGCGGCTCTTGGCTTCTGGCCTGGGCTTTGCTCGCTCATGCCGCTCGATCCGCGCGCGCGGATCGTGGCACCAAAATACAATCCGCCGCGGTCCTGGACACCGAAGGGTGCGATCGGAATCGGTGGCGCCATTACCTGCATCTATCCCGATCGCACGCCGGGCGGCTATCAGATCTTCGCTCGCACGCCGGTGCCCATCTGGGACCGGGAACAGAAGCTGCAAGCTTTCAGGGAAAGTCTGGCTCTGTTCCGACCCGGCGACCGTGTCCGCTTCATCCCCATCGAGCGCGAAGAATACGATTATATCGAGGCCAAGGTTAGCGACGGCACTTATGAGCATTCCATGGTTGATTACCAAAAGTTCTCGATTGCCAATTATAGGAAATGGCTGAGCAAAGTGGAGCTTGGCGTATGATCAGCCGCCCATTCTTCGAGGTTGTCGAGCCGGGCCTCGAAACCTCCGTGCAGGAACTACCCGGACGCATCGGGCATTGGGAGCAGGGGTTTCCGCCGTCCGGTCCGGCCGATGTCTGGTCCTTTCGGCTTGCCAATCTGCTTGTGGGCAATGACCGCGATGCGGCGGCGTTGGAATGCCAATTCCTTGGGCCGACGCTGCGCTTTCTCCAAGACGGCGTCATCGCTGTGACGGGCGCCGAGATGACACCTCGTCTGGATGGGGAGGCGGTTGCGCTGTGGCAGACTGTCTCGGTGCGCCGAGGTCAGGTGCTGACCACTGGCGGTGGCCGCACGGGCGCACGCATGTATATCGCATTCGCGGGTGGTATTGACACGCCCCCCGTGCTCGGTTCCCGCGCGACATTCCATATGGCAGGCGTCGGCGGGGTAGAAGGTTTCGCGATCAAGGCTGGGCAGGTTCTGCCCGTGGGACAGGTCACCGCCCCTGTCACGTCGCATCAGGCAATCCCCGAAATGCGACCCGAGATTGAGACCGGCAAACGAGTGGCGGTCGAAGTGGTCGCGGGGCCAAACGACGATTGGCTAGGCGAGGAAGGTGTTGCCGGCTTCCTGGCGGCGGATTGGACGGTACTCGCGCAGAGCAACCGAACGGGTATGCGCCTCAAGGGGCCGACGATTACCTTTGCGCCGCGTGCTTACGACAAGTTGCCTGAGCATGGTCAGGATCCGGCCAATATCCTGGACCATGGCTATCCCGTCGGCGGCATCAATGTCGCCGGCCAGACCCCCATCGTTCTGTTGCAGGATGCCCCGAGCACGGGTGGGTTCATCAACCCGTTCACCGTGCCAAGCGCGGCACTGTGGAAGCTTGGGCAGATCAGGCCCGGACAGCAGATCCGCTTCAAAGCCATCACACTCGATGAAGCGCATGAGATGCGTCGCCGGCAGGATCGCATCTGCACGGCGGACCAAGCTCTGAGGCCGATCTGATCAAAGCGCCCTGGCTTTGCGCCCGTCCGTGCAAGGAAGGATGCCAGAGCCCTGGCCAAGAGGCGAGGCGCGCTGAGATTGCGATCTCTGTGTGCGAACCTTGGAACAGGGGTGCCGTTTGAAGCGGCACCACTGGCCTGCGCTTGCTAGGCTCGCCGGTTTGCGGCGTGGAAATAGTCCTCCGCCTCGGCGGGGCTGACGCGGCTGAGTTGATGAAGTGCGCGCCAGGCACCGGGGCTGTTTCGGAGGATGTAATCCCGGTTTTCGGGATGCATTTCGGCACGCCAGCCTGTGATAGACACGGCCATTGCAAGACGCATCGGAATAAGGTCGTGCAGAAGAGCTACCTCCATTTCCGTCAACGGTGTCACGGAATGATAGCCGGCGACGATTTCGGAGGCGGTCTGCAAGGGATGCTCGCCATCGAGCACTTGGTAGCTGGCTGCGACCGCAAGATCATAGATGCGCGGTGCTACAGCGATATCGCCGAAATCGATGATACCGGTGATATGCCGATGGTCCTGCGGTGACACCAGTAAATTGTGAGGGTTGAAGTCGTTGTGAATGGGTTGAGCGGGAAGCCCTACTTGGCGCGGCAGCACACGGCGCTCGAATGCCTCCAGCCGAGCTTCCACCATCCTGCGTTGTTCGGCACCGGGGATAGTGCCAATCAGCGGCCGGATTGACGAAGCCCTGCCCATATCCCAAATGATATCGAGTATCGGCAACGGCCCGGGGAAGGTGGCGAGAGCCGCATCGAGATTGGCGAGCGTTTCGCCTATTCTGCGTCTCTGCGCGGCATCGCGTTCACCACGGTGCAGGGGCTCTCCGGCCAGAAAGGTGAGCATCCGAGCGGTGCGTTCGGCGCCGCTCCAGATTGAGCGGACATGTGGCTCGCCGGTTTGATCATCCAGGACGCGTGGAACTGGCAAGGAGGGCGCCACTGCTGCAACATGGCGGAGGCATGCGGTTTGGAAGGCGGTGCTATCCAACGCCTCGCCCGGATGCGTAATCTTGAGCAAAAATTCGCCGCCGTCCGTCGCCCGGATATGAAAATTCTGGTCCCTCTCGCTGCCAAGCGGATGCGCGGTGTTCCTGATGCCGAAGTGTTGGGTAACGAATTTTTCGGCCTCACTAACCGAAATGGGCGAGACTTGGTCTGTAAATCGGCTATCCATAGGGTCAGCAGGCTCGCTTTCTCAATTCTATGATACATGATATACCATTGCCCAGAGCTTGGCGATAGCTGTTAGAGAAAACTGCGCCCTTTGGCGACGTGAAATTGTTCAAGAGGATAGAGGCCGCTGCTTTGCTAAAGCTCAGTCATGAAACCCTGACCGACCGGGCCTATGCCGCCCTAAAAAAGGCTCTCACGGCTGGCGACTTCCCGCCCGGCCATGCGCTTGTCATTCGGACCTTGGCGGAAGCTTACGGGATTTCCCCGACGCCGGTCCGCGAAGCGCTTCAGCGATTGGTCGCGGAGCGCATGTTGGTGCTCCAATCCAATCGCTCCATCGTGGTGCCTATTCTCTCGGGCAGTCGCTTCGTGGAATTGACGCGCATACGCTGCGCGCTGGAAGGAATGGCTGCGGAACGCGCAGCGACGCGGATGGCACCAGCCCAACTGGATGAGTTGCGGAAGATCGTCGCGACAATTGAGGGTGCGATCGAGCAGAGGGACATCCACGCCTATGTCCATCTGAACCGTGCCTTTCATTTCGGCATCTATGAATGTGCCGAATCGCCCATCCTTCTGTCGATGATCGAAGATCTCTGGTGCCAGGTCGGACCCTTCTTCACGCATCTCTTCGACGATGTCGCCTATGTCCCCAAAGCCAACGATCTGCACTTCGTCATTCTCGATCTTCTCGCGAAGAAAGACTCCGAAGGCGTTAAGGAGAGTGTGTGTATCGACATTAACGCTGCAGCTCTTACGTTGGCGCCTCATCTAATCAGCGATTCCGAGGTCGATGGACTAGTGGAGGCATAGGGCAATGCGCCCGCTGAGCCCTTGGCCGATATAGCCTTCCCCGTCGACCCTCCGTATCGGCAATGACCGCTCATTGCCGCAGTCCTTCGTGGTCAGGCGTGAGGGGGAGATCATCCCGCGTTCACACCTTCCCGATTCGGTTGCTAAAGCTTCGAGCCGCCATCAACATGGATGATGTCACCGGTGATCCAGCGTGCCTCGTCCGTTGCCAGGAAGGCGATCACGCCACCGATGTCATCGGGCTCGGCAAGGCGCTTCAGCGCCTGCATGTTGAGCGTGAAGTCGCGGCCGGTGTCGGTCTTGGTGAAGTTGGACATATCGGTCTGCACCACACCGGGAGCGACTGCGTTGACGCGGATGCCCCGCGGCCCGAGCGCGGCGGCGAAATGCTTCACCATAGTGTCGATTGCGCCCTTCGTCATCGCATAGGCGTAGAGCGCGCCTACAGCGGTGTGGGCGGCGAGTGACGAGGTAATCGTCACACTGCTGCCCTCATGCAGGATCGGCAGAAGGTGCTGCACCAGAAAGAACGGTGCGCGGACATTGACGGCAAACAGTCGGTCGAAGTCCTCAACCGTCGTCTCTTCAATGGCGGCCGCCTTGGAGATGCCGGCGTTGGCAACCAGGATATCGAGCCGCTCACCCACGATGGCACGGACCTGCTGCGCAAGCCTCTCTGGGCCGTCGGCGGCTGCCATGTCGGCGGAGACGGCCTCTGCCTTGCCGCCCGCAGCTCGGATTGCGTCCACTACACCATCGGCCTCGTCTTTCGCCTGGCCGTAATGCACGATGACCTGCGCCCCGCGCTTCGCAAGGGCAAGCGCCGCCGCGCGGCCGATCCCGCGGGAGCCGCCGGTGACGAGAGCGGTTTTGCCGGACAGTGCCGTCATGACCGTATTCCTTTCATTGGGTAGGCTGGGCCTGGACCGCAGCCAAGGGTTCACGGACCGGATCCGATCCGCGAACCATGGGGCCTTTTCGATGAGGGGTCGGGCTATAGTCGCCCGGTGCCTTCAGGCTGGGTTTTAGGCTTCAGTGCGCTCGTCGATGTCGTCGACTCGGTCAGGATAGAAGGCGAGGTGATCCTTTATCGCCGCGACCGCTTCATAGGGTGCCTCATAGGTCCAGACTGCGTTGATCGATCGATCACCACCCGCCGGGATGCTGTAGTAGTGACACTCACCCTTGTAGGGGCAATAGGTCGTGTGCTCGCTGTGCTCGAGAAGGGCCATGTCCACGTCCCCTCGTGGGATGTAGTGGACCGCGGGATAGTTCGCCTCGCGCAGCGTCAGCGCCGCGCGGGTATCGGCTATCACGCGGCCACCGAGCATAACGCGGATGCGGTGCGGATTGGTCGCGATGGTGATCGGATGATCAGGACCGGGAATTTTCACGGTCCGGGCGGATGTTCCAGACATGGCTTGCTCCTTTGGCCGAGTGGCAGGTTTCGTAGGCAGCTGCGCTTCG
>NZ_DATJJK010000003.1:0-8739 GCF_035492295.1 Acidisoma sp.
GAGGTCAAGGCGAGCGCGACGGTCAAAGCCAGTGATTTCGGCGACTTGCGGGCATTGGCCGAGGCATGCGGAGACCGCTTTGCCTTCGGCGTCGTCCTTTACGACAGCGCTGACGTCGTGCCGTTCGGCGACAAGCTGGCAGCGGTGCCGTTGTCGAGCCTCTCGGATGGAAAGGCGCCGCAGAGCAAGGGAGCATCGCGTGACGCTATATAAGAAGCTCTTCCTAAGCTCTTGCGACGACTGCCTGCGCGGATCGCACGCGTTAAGAGCGGTGGCATCAATAAGGGAGATATTGTGCGCATTAAGGGAGTCGAGATCGAAACTTTCCGACTTTTGTGAGAATGACGCTCAGCATCACCACGCAATTTGCGGGAGAACCAGCATCACTCCGGTATCGACACGAGATCGTGGCAGACGCCGCGAGCGTCGCGGTCAACGTGGCCGAGGTCGGTGAGAATGGCTGAGGAAGCGGAAAACCCCGCAGACGCCGCCGGGCGCGTCGCGCTCGAACGGATGTTCGCATGCCTGGACGAGGGGCGCAGCTTCCGTCTGGAAGCCGGCGCAGGCGCTGGCAAGACCTACTCGCTCAACGAGGCGCTTCGCCGCCTGATTGATCGCCGGGGCGTCGAGCTTCTCCGCCGCGGCCAGCAAGTCGGGTGCATCACCTAGAGCCTGTTATTTACTTTTAGACGGATAAGGCTTGCGGGCTCGGGCATCACTCATGCCTCTCGACTAAGCCATCCCCGTCTAAAAGCTCTAGCGCGAAGCGATACCGCGCTGGGGCTAATATACAAGGCGTCGTTACTGACATGATGCGATAGATAGGCCCAAATTGTGTGTGCCAGTGGCTGGTTATCCCGAAGCTATCGGCCGCCAGGCGAAAGACTTCTTTGCTGAGCGCGCTTTCCTAAACACCATGCCGAATCATCTGGCGCTCAATAATGCAGAGTAGCGCGATCGCTCTTGTCTTGCACCGCCAGCAAGCCTGCGGCACAGGCTGCCTCTTCAGAGGAGTTGCTATCGGGCATGGCATTCTGGCTCCTGCGGGGACCACGAAGAGCTGAAGATACGACGACTGTTCATCCTTCCGTCACCGCTCCTGGGCCGCAGTGTAACCGTATCGGATCTGCCCGCGTAATCAGGGCAAACCTTCTTGGGGAGGCACAGCCCATGATGAGACGACGTACCGCCCTGGGCGGAGGGATTCTGGCCAGCCTGAACCCTGGCCGCCTGGTGGCCGACGCCGAGGGCGGCCCAGAGCGCCACCTTTTCCGTCGTCGAGACGGATGGGCAATGGCGGGCGAAGCTCAACCCGACAGCCTACCAAATCTTGCGCCAACAGAGGACCGAGGTGCCCTTCTCCAGCGCGCTCGACGTCGCGAGGCGGCAGGGCACATATTTCCGTGCCGGCTGCTCCTTACCCGTCTATGCATCCGCCACGAAATTCGACAACCATACGGGTTGGCCAAGCTTCTGGCAGCCGCTGCCCAATGCTGCTGCGGAGAGCATCGACGGCAGTTTCTGCATGCAGTGAACCGAGGTTCATTGCAGCCGGTGCGACGGTCATCTGGGCCATGTCTTTCCGAACGGGCCACCACCCATGGGGCTGCGCTACTGCATGAATGGCGGGGCGCTCACCTTCACAGCGACTGCATAAGGATAACAAGCGATGGCTACCAAACACAGTCACCCCTGGATAGCCGTCCTATCCGGCGCGGCCCTGCTCGCGGCTCTTGCGGCGGGCGGTTTGTCTTTTCATTTCACGCACGCCCGAGCAGCGGAGCTAGACCGCGCGGTTCCTCCCCCGGCGTTGGATCAGTCGGCAGGCGCGAGTGCGCGCGAAACTCTCATTCTAGCCGGTGGCTGCTTTTGGGGCATCCAGGGCGTCTTTCAGCATGTCCGCGGTGTGGAACAGGCCGTCTCCGGCTATGACGGCGGCGGCGCGAGCACGGCGCAATATGAGACGGTGAGCACGGGCACCACCGGCCACGCGGAATCCGTGCGCATCACCTACGACCCGCGCGTCATCTCGTACGGACAGCTGCTGCGGATCTACTTTTCGGTGGCGACGGACCCGACCCAGCTCAACCAGCAATATCCTGATAGTGGGCCGCAGTATCGCGGTGAGATCTTCGCGACGACCCCCGACCAGGACAAAATCGCCCGCGCCTATATCGCGCAGCTCAATGAAGCGAAGGTCTGGAGCGAGCCGATCGCAACCATCGTGGGGCGCGATACGGGGTTCTATGTGGCGGAGGGCTATCATCAGAACTATCTGACGCTGCACCCAGACAGCGACTATATCGCGACCTTCGACCTACCCAAGGTAACGGCCCTGCAAAAGACCTTCCCGGCCGAGTTCTTGGCCCAGCCGGTGCTTGTGCCCGACGTGAAAGACCAGTGATTCCACCATCACGTTTCTGGCTATGATTGCCTGTCTGGGGGCGCGCTCATCATCCTCAGCGCATGCCATTGTCGGAATCGACCTTGCAAAGCAGGTCTTTCACTTTCACGGCGCCCGGCATGATGGAAGCGTCGTCTTCAGGAAGAAATTGTCGCGCGGTCAGACTGGTGAGAAGGGTAGCCCACCTTAATGACGGTGCTCTTCCCCACCAGCGGCCTCAAAAGCGGCACCCGGCAATACGCGCGACCGCTTTTATACCAAAATGATCCTCGCTATGCTGTTATCTTCGCAGCAAATGATTGCAATTCGCGCCGGCTCTATCCGCGAGATTGGCATCGAGATGGCTGCGCCCGTGCATTACAAGGCTTAGAAAGAGAAGTCGCCGGCGGGATGGTCGAGATTACGCAACTCTACCGCTACCCGATTGCGGGACTCTCCGCTCAACCCATCTCTATCTTGAATTTCAGCAAAGCCGATGGCGTCGCCCACGACAGGAGTTATGCTTTGGCCTTGGGCACGACATAGTTTGACCCAAAGCTCAGGCTCCAGCGCCAATCAGTGATCGGAATGACGTAGGTATTGAACTCAGACTGGTGGCGCGCCGTTCCGGGGATATGTGTAACATAACGTCCTTTATGTTGCACAGCCGACTAAGCAGCGGCGCTACGCCAAGTTTGGCATCAACGCAATCATTGATTACAATGGTTTATGCAGACAGAAGTGCCGAGCATGAGCAGCATCACGATCCGTAACGTTGACCCGGCGGTGAAAGAGCGGCTGTGTGACCGCGCTGCCCAGCACGGTCACTCCATGGAGGCCGAAGCAAGGCGCATCCTGCAGACCACGCTCAAGGAGCCGGACCATCCGCCGGCACGCAACCTTTACGGACGAATCCGCGCCCGCTTCGAACCGCTCGGGGGCGCCGACGATCTCGAGCTGCCGCCGCGCCTGCCGGATCGCGGTCCGCCCCGGTTTGACTGATGTTCGTTCTCGACACCAACATTCTGTCCGCGATCATGAGCGCCACGCCGGTGCCTGAAGTGGCAGCATGGATCGCCGGCCAGCCGGAACATGCGCTGTTCACAAACCACGATCTGCCAGGCGGAAATCCTGTCCGGGCTCGCCGTCATGCCCGAAGGGCGGCGCCGCCTCGCTCTTGATACAGCGGCCCAGGCCATATTCACTGACGATTTCAGCGGGCGCGTGCTGCCCTTCGATACGGCGGCCGCAGCAGCCTACGCGGAGATTTTCGCGGGCCGCCGAAAAACCGGCCGCGCGACCGCGCCGCTCGATCTCATGATTGCGGTTGTCGCGCGCGCCAATGGCGCCGGCGTGGTCACGCGCGATATTGGCGGTTTTGAAGATTGCGGCGTTGCGCTTATCGATCTGTGGCTGACCTCGGCATGAAGATGCCACCGGATAAAGGACGCGAACCCGACGACGCGCTGAAGGCCAGCCGGTTGACGAAAGCGCTGCTGGAGACGACGGACGATATGCGCCGCGCCGGCGTCATAGACGCGGCAGACTATGAGAAGATCACGCTGCGCCATCTGGGTGGACAAGCCAGTGCCATTTCAGCAGCTTGATCTTGTTCTCCGCATCCATCGCGTCCCAGTCCAGGCCGAGGCTTTGCGCATAGGCGCGCGCGGCCTCGGTCCCACCCATGGTCCGCTTGCTGAAATGCGCGGTGACGCTCTCTGGCACGGCCGCCAGCCGCGCCATTTCGGTCTTGCCGTCGAGCGCGATCTCGACGCCATGCCGCCGCAGATTCTCAGCCAGGAACGCCTGATAAACCGCGCCAAATTCGTGGATGCGGCCTTCGAGCTGGGCGAGGTCCAGGCCCCCACCCGGCCGGTCGCTGTCTCCACGGCATTGAAGACCGCGACATGGGTACGGACCTGCATATCGCCCGGTACCCGACCGCCCGTGCCTGTCAGGCTGTGCAGCTCGGTCGCTTCCTGGCCTCCCACGTCTTCGGTCACGACCGCGACGGTCGGCCGGGCTGCGTAGTGCTGGAAGGAGACCCAGCCGATGGAGCCGGGTTCATAGCCATCCTTGCCGCCCTTGCCTTTGCGCGCGCGGCCGATCTCCCTTTCGATCGTCTGCATCACCCTCTCGATCGCGTCCGTATGCGCCTGATGCAGCATGGCGCGCTCGGCATTGGTCGGGGCGAAGGCGCAGGCGACGGACAGCGACTTCGGCGCGGAGAAAGTGAAGTCGATATAGCCGATGCGCGCCTTGGACGTTTCCAAGGCCGCCATACAGGCACGGTCGGACGGCTCCCGGCCGTCCGCGAGCCCCCCGATAGGATGTGCTCTCGCGCCTCGGCCGACATCTCCTTGCCATCGACACCTAGGGCGGCTTGCAGCCGCCTGACAGCCCGCTCGGCCTCCTTCCCGGCAATGCCTTCCCCGTGACGGTCTTGCCCTCCAGCATCCGCTCAAGCTGCTCACGGCTGGGCTTCTGGTCACCTTGCGGCCCAAGAATCTGCGTCAGCGGCAGGGTTGCGGATTGTGTTTGCTTGCCCTCGATCTCGCGGCCGTCCGCACGCTGGCCATTGAGCAGGAGCGCCACCTCGCCGGCCATCAGGCCGCGGTTGGTGTCGATGCCAAGGCGCTGCGCCAGGGCGGGATTTATGTCCCGGCGCGGCGTGGCCGCAGCACTCGTATAGTCAGGTGCCGTCGTGGCGGCCGTGACGGCGGCCTCCAAGCGCACCTCGAAATCGGTACCAGCAACGTCATCGGGCGAGGTCGATATGCGCGCCAGGCTCGCGGTCCCTTCCTCCCGCGTGACAGGGCCGGTGCCGATGAAGGCGGCGACGGCGCGCAGCCGCAGTTCGTCAGCGTCGAGCGCCGCACCATCCGAGGCCAGCGCGCTTTCTCCGATGCGGACAGCCTCCCCCTTCACCAGCTCGTCCAGAGCGTCACCGCCCGGAAGCTGGCCATCGACCAGCAGACGGCTGTAGCGGCCATAGGCCGTTTCGGCGGCGGTCGGCGGTGTGGTACCCTGCTTGTAGTAATCGGCCATCACCGCCATCTCTGGCGGGAGCGTCTGCTGCAACAGATGCTCCGCCATGTTCCGCGCCGCCCGAGGAGCGCCGGCGCTGCCTGTGCGGCACGTCAGCATGTCACCCGGCCTGGGATGCCTGTGCATCGCCGGCAGCGAAGGTCGCCTCGATCGCCGCTGGCAGCCCCTCCATCTGCGCTTGCACTGTTTCCAGGCCGGCACCCATGCGCACCACGGCGGCGGTCAGCTCGTTCAGGCTCTGAACGACGGGGGAGGGGCCTGGCTCTTGCCGCACGGCTCGGGCGATCTCCGTCAGGAGATTCGTCTGTTTGTGCGGGTATCGATCATCAGGCCTGGTTCATCGGTGTCTGGCCGCCTTCCAAGGCGGTCAGGCAGGCAATGGTAGCGTAGGGTATCGGGCAAGGGCATTCCTCGGTCTGTCGGCTTCCTACGGGGCCTCCTGGGCACCGCACTGCGGCGCCAGAGGCGCCGCAACCAAGCTTCCGCTGGGGTGCCTTGGTCTGGTACCAGATAGCCAACTCAACGACGCCACCCAACCAGGGCATAAGAGGACACGAAAGAGCCCACGAACGTGGATGTGAGAGCGGTCACGAATGAGGATACAAAAGAGGTCTCGAATGAGGCTGCATCATTTGACAAAGCGCGAGAGCGAATCCAAATTATCCTGGCTATGCCGCTGAAACGCCAACCGTCCGAAGCCGAGCTTGATGCGCTGGCAGCCGAGTTCAGATTACTAGGGCGACCCGGTGATGTTATTCGGCCCTGGTTGCAAAAGCAGCCGGTCCGGATCAAAACGCTCGTCGCAGATGATTGGTCTTGGGCAACCGTGGCTGACGCGCTCACCCGCGCGGGCAACACCTATCGCACCAAGCGCCCCTGGACGGGCGACGGACTAAAGTCGCAAGTCCGGCGCGCTGCCCTGCCTCTTCTTCGCGCCTGGCTGGAAGCCATGGATCGGCGGTTCGCGGGAATCAGCTCGTGGATTCCCTGACCGAGGCCACGGACCGCCGTTCGGTGATCCGTGCGAAACCAGAGGCCGCCACTTTCAAGGGTGATTCCGTGGCCCCGATCATGGAATCCCTCGTCGCCACCCTCGATGCGCTCGGAGCGATCTACGAAGCCAGCGCCGAAACCCAAATCGAAATCGCTGGAAACCTCCGGCGAGACGCCGGAGCGGTCGCGGAAGAAGCCATCGGGCGGGTCCATGCCTCCGGTGTAGGATTTATCGACCAACTCGCGCCACGCCTCGCTGTCGTCGTCGGGCGGACGCTCCGCGCTGATCGACAGCGGCGCCGTCTACGTACGATCCGGGGCAGCGCCGCCGGCATCCTGATCGGCGCCGCCCTCATCGCCGGAGTCTCATTTGCTTAGGGTTATGGTTCTGGCCGTGCGCAGGGCAACGTCGAAGCCCATACGATCGCTGCCGCCATGGCAGCCGGGCCGGACGCCGCGGCGGCGTGGTCGACACTGATGGCGAACAACGATCCGGTGCGAGCCTTGGCCGTCTGCAAACAATCGGTCAGCACGGACGCGCACGGCCCACGCTATTGTTCGATGCCGGTCTGGCTGGATCCGCCATCAGTTCCAGACGGCGGGTGAATCCGGTGCCGCCGAGAGGCGATGCCTATGCCTTGCTTCTCGCCTCCGGGGCGGCTCAAATCTTGGTCAAGGGTCGGACCGGGCGCATCGGCCGTAGTCGCACTTCGGCCTTTCGTGACCAACTTCGCCCAATAATCCTTGATCCAGATGTCGAGCGGCACAGTTAAAGCAATCAACTGATCGATTTTGGCGACTTCTTCCGTGGTCGCGCGGCCCATGGTCGGTTGGTCGGCGAAGGCGGAGCCGGCATCGCAGGAGACGTAGACTACGGAGAAATTTGGACGGGGGCAAAGAATCCACCACGGCCATGCCGCGCAATCGGACGAATCTTTTCCAGATGCAGGAGTGATCATCGTGACGACAGCTATCCGAGGCTGCCAAACAGTCGTCCTCGCTGTGAGCCTGTCCCTAACCAGCCTTGCGGCCAGGGCGGCAGTGCTCGCCGGAGTCGACCTCCCAGACCATCTGACGGCCGCGGGTGTTGAATTGACGCTGAACGGTGCTGCCTTACGCACCGCGACAATATTCCGGTTGCCGGTCTATGTCGCCGGCCTCTACCTTAAACAACCGACCCACGATGCCCAGCAGATTGTCGCGTCGCCGCAGCCCAAACTCCTCCGCTTTGTCTTTCTAAGGAATATTGGCGTGGATAAAGTGCGGAATGCCTGGCGCCAATCACTTGACAGAAATTGCACCACTCCGTGCCAATTGCCGGATGGCGAGGTCTCAGAGTTCATAAACCGGCTGCCCGCCGTAAAAACTGGGGACACCGCTGACGTTGTGTTCACACCACAGGGTGTGGATTTTGCCGTCAATGGCCATAGTCTGGGTTGGGTCACGGACCCTGTATTCGTGCGGGTTATTCTTCTTGGTTATGTCGGGCCTCACGCCTCGTCACCTTCCGTCAGGAATGGCATATTGGGCAAGAAATAACTGGGAATCTGGGGCGTGTGCTTCACGACCGAGGTAACCGCTCGCGGACGTTGACACCGTCTATGTTGTCAACGGCCCAACCTTTGGACCGGCCAAGGAGCGTGCGCTTTATGGTCGAGCCCGGGTTCCAGAGCTCCCTTTCCAAAGCGAATTATGACAAGGCAATCAACTTAGCGGATGTCTGTGTCCTAAAGAATGCGCCGGGAAACCGGTACTGGTCGATATTTCTGAGCGGCTTTCAACGAGGTCTTCCCGATGCCGAACGACTCTATTGCCGTCATAACTGACAGATTTCCTCCGCCCATTATGATTTGAACGTGGTGAACCATTTTGAAGAATAAGACGGAGGAGATGATGTTTAAGAGGCAGTTTCTCAAGGTCCGGCATAGGGTGAGAGCACGGTTCTCGACCAACTATGACACCGAGTTCGCTCTTGGGCTGAAGGAAATTGCTGTCGAGCAGCACGCGTGGCTTGTTTGGGGGGACAGCGGCCCGTCTGCTTTCGGGCGGGAGTGCGGTGAAGCGGACGCCAAGTTACGGCAGCCTGCGGCCGAGCAATGAGCAGAAATCGCCCAAAACAGCGCGGCGAACATGTTACTAGATCTTAGATGAATGTGTAGGTCCTGAACTACTGAAAACGGAAGGGTTTGCCAGAATTCGTCATGCGGCGTTGAATGGGCCATGCAAGGTAAATGGCATGCCTTTCGCCGCGGGATGTATGACCTCTTCGTCCAGATAACCGTAGTGCTGCAGCACGAGGTCAACAGCGTTCTGGG
>NZ_DATJJK010000004.1:0-22564 GCF_035492295.1 Acidisoma sp.
GCCGGGGCCGGGCAGTCCCCCATCTTCTACAACCTGCCGATGGCACTGGCGGGCTTGATCACGCTGCGCGCCATGCTGGGCGAGATGCGGCCCTTCCCGAACCTCACGGCCGCCGGAGCGGCGGCCATGCTCCTCGCCGGCCTCGCCCTGCAGATCAAATACAGCGCGGTCTTCGAGGGCATTTTCTTCGGTTGTTCGTTCCTGTGGCTCGGCCGCCGGGAAAGCGGGGTGCCGGGTGCACTGTTGCGGGGGTTGCTATGGGTTGTGGTGGCACTTCTGCCGACGCTCGTGGCGCTGCTTGCCTATATCGCCATGGGCCACGCACAAGCCTTCATCTTTGCGAATTTTCTGTCGATCTTTGAACGATCATCGGATGCCGGGCCGGGGTTGCTGCTGCTGCGTCTCGCGCTGATCCTGGCGGTGCTGGCGCCGCTTATTCTCTGCGCCCTGGTGCCACCCGGCGAGGCGTGCAGCCGCCATACGCTTGCCCGGCGCTTCCTGCTCCTCTGGCTGGCGGCCGCACTCCTCGGCCTGCTCGTCTTCGGCACCTATCTGCACCACTATCTGCTGCCGGTGCTCGTATCGGCCTCGGCCGCTGCGGCGGGCTTTTTCGGGCAGCGGCACTGGCGCGTCGCGACGCTCGGCCTCCTCGGCGCGGTCTTCGTGATCGGCGAGATGATGATGGTCACCAGCCTCGCGCATCACGGTTCTCGGGAAGAGTTCCAGGCGATCGCCCGCGCGATCGACCCGCAAGGCTGCCTTTATGTCTATAGCGGCGACCCCGCCTTCTACGATGCGACCACGGCCTGCATGCCGACGTGCTTCGCCTTCCCGAGCCATCTGTCCCGGGACGCGGAAGCGCGCTCGCTCGGTGTCGATCAGACCGCCGAGGTCGCGCGCATTCTGGCGACCCGGCCGACGACGATCATCGTCAGCGCGCCCTACCGGGACGAGAATTCGGCCGCGCGCCGGCGGGTAGAGGCGGCCTTGGGTCAGGACTACCGGCTGGCACTGGAAGCCCGGCTCGGCCGCGATCCGGTCTCGGTCTATCGGCTGAAATAGCCCGTCGCACCTTCGTGATCTCGCCCGCGCCCCGGTGCTTGACCCAGGTCAAGGTGGTCGCGGAGACAGACGTCCAGACTCCGGGCTTCCACATCAGGGAGGCCGAAGGTCATGGCCAAGATGAAGGCGGCGATCTTTCTGGAGCCGGGGCGGATCATCCTGGGCGAGAAGCCGGTCCCCGAGCCCGGGCCCCTGGATGCGCTGATCCGCATCACCACCACGACAATCTGCGGCACCGACATTCACATCCTGAAGGGCGAATATCCGGTTGAGTCAGGCCTCACCATCGGGCACGAGCCGGTCGGCATCATCGAGAAGCTCGGTTCGTCCGTTCAAGGCTTCAAAGAGGGCCAACGCGTCATCGCCGGCGCCATCACGCCCTGCGGCCACAGCAATGCCTGCCAGTGCGGCGCCTGGTCCCAGGACGGTCCGGGCACGCGGCACGGTTTCAAGCCCCTCGGTGGCTGGCGCTTCGGCAATACGATCGACGGCGCCCAGGCCGAATTCCTGCTGGTGCCGGACGCGATGGCGAACCTCGCCGCCGTGCCGGACAGCCTGACCGACGAGCAGGTGCTGATGTGCCCGGACATCATGAGCACGGGCTTCTCCGGCGCGGAGAGCGGGCATGTGCGCATCGGCGATACCGTCGCGATTTTCGCGCAAGGTCCAATCGGCCTTTGCGCGACCGCGGGGGCGAAGCTTTCGGGGGCCACCACAATCATCACCGTGGACGGGATCGCCAGCCGTCTGGACATCTCGCGGCGCCTTGGCGCGAGCCATGTCATCAATTTCCGTGAGACCGATCCTGTGGCGGCGATCATGCGGGTGACGGAGGGACGCGGGGTGGATGTCGCGATCGAGGCGCTCGGCACGCAGGCGACCTTCCAGGCGGCCCTGGAAGTGCTGCGGCCGGGGGGTACGCTGTCCAGCCTCGGCGTCTATTCGGGAGATCTGACGATCCCGCTCGGCCCCTTCGGTGCCGGGCTCAAGGATCTCAAGATCATCACCACCCTCTGTCCGGGCGGCAAGGAGCGCATGCGGCGGATGATGGAGGTGATCTCCTCCGGCCGTGCGGATCTGAAGCCGCTCGTCACCCATCGCTACAAGCTGGACGAGATCGAGACGGCCTATGATCTCTTCGCCCATCAGCGGGATGGGGTGCTGAAGGTCGCCATCACGCCATGAAAAAGGGCAGGGAGGGTTCCACCGGACCCCTCCCTGCTTCAAATAGATGGCGTTTGCTAGCCGAGCCAGATGGAAGTGCGAGCGCTTCTCTCGCGCTCTGGGCTGGGTGTCAGATTACCACTGAATCTGAGTGCCGACGCCGAAGAGTTGCGCCCGCACATTGTTGTGCTCGGTGCCGGCCAGATTGGTCGCGAAGTCGAAGCCACCCTGGTGACGCTGACCATAATCATAATCGAGGAAGAGGTTCACGCCCGGCACCAGCGTATAGGTGGCGCCCGCCGCGAAGCCGAGGTTGGACTGCTGGCCGGTTGTCAGGCCATCGGCGGTGATGATGGCACCCGAGCCGGCATCGATGCCGCCCGGCAGGTCACCCGTCGTATTGAACTGGAAGTAGCTGGCGCCGACGGTGAGCGGGCCCGCGGTATATTGCGCGCCAGCGAGCCAACCGATGGCCGCCTGGCCGCCATTGGGTTCCAGTTGGAAGGTGTAGCCGCTGACCTGGTTGAAGTTGCCGAAGACGGTGTTGCCGCCGACCGTGAGGCCGGCATAGGTGACGGTCGCACCGCCGGAGAAGATATCGAGATTCTTATAGCCGCTAGGCGTCGTGTAGCTCTCGGTCTGGGCGCCCGTGCCGCTGACCTGGCCGGAATGGTTGTAGTCGGCACCGAGCTGAATGCCGAATCCGCCGAAGGTCTGGGTATACTGGCCGCCGATGTCGATCAGGTTGCGCGGCGTGCCGCCGGGGACCGCGGTTGTGACCGAGGTTTCGGCCGGGGCGTAGTTCGCCGCCGTCTGGTTCGGGGTGAAGCCGAGCGCGAACTGGAAGCCGCTCAGCATCGGCGAGAGGTAGACGACCTTGTTGGTGGTCTGGTCGAAATTGCTGTTGTCGACGAAGGGATAGACGGCCTCCGCGTTGTTCGGAACGATGACCGGAAGGTCCCCCCACCAGCCGCCATCGTTGAAGCCTTCGAAGGTGCCGGTCTCGAAGAGCACGGTCGGGCCGTTCTGCTGGCCGAAGCTGATCTGGCCGAGCTGCGGCAGGCCGAAATAGCCATAGGCCTGGAAGACGTAGAGGCTCTCGGAGGAGGCCGAGGAGCCCCAGTCGGTGCGGATCTGGGTCGCCGCGCCATAGTGCAGGCCGTTGGCGGCCACGCCGTCGAAGCCCGGATAGAGGCGCATGTAGCCGTAGAAGGAATCGGTCGCCGTCTTCGTGCCGTCGATGCTGTCGAGCGATGAGCTTTCGACGCCCGCATACCAGTTGATGCGGCCATTCAGGCGGACGGTGACGCTGCCGGGGGTGGCGGTCTGGGCGAAGGCGGCACCCGTCGTCATCATCCCGATTCCGATGGCGCACGATGCCATCAACAATTTTTTCATAGTGTCTTCATCCCGATATGACACGCCCGAGCTGCGGATTGCATGACGGCGCACGGGAATGTGTATTCGATGGCTGAGTTGCATCAACAATAAACACATAACTGCAATGCCGCCGATCGTGGATGTGTCCTATATGCCACGACGATGAGGCCGAACTGATACATCGACGTCACTTTCATGACGTTGCGCTAACGTCTATCGACGTTGTCATACCCGATCTGGCAGGAAACATATGTCTCCGGCGCACCTAGTCGGCGGGGATGTCTGCCCTGTCTAACAGGGGGGTCGGTTCGCGTTCGCCTCGGACGCCCGCTTCGGAACGAACATCAAACAAAATCCGTGTCTGCGTCGTCCAACTTTGGACGTGTGTCTGCTTGTCAACTTTTCCCAATGGAGTCGGGAGTCTTGAACCACTACGCGCGAGACACGCTCTTCACGGCCATTCCGGACCGCCCGCATGGCCAGGATTTCTCCTCGGTCTCCCTGTCGACCGAGCGGACCTACCAGTACGACTGGCTGCGCTTTTGCCAATGGTGTCTCGATCACGATCGAGTCGAGTTGCCCGCTCATCCTGCGACCGTCGCCAGTTTTCTGCAGGGCGAGAAAGAGACGGGTGCCGGCATGGCAACGCTCAACCGCCGTGTCGCGGCGATCAGCTATATGCACCGCAATGCCGGATTGCCGACGCCGCTTTCCCACGGCGATGCGCAGATCATCCGGGATTTCCTGGTGCGGCCGAGCGCCCGGCGGCCACGGCGCGGTGCGCAAAGGCGCAGTGTCGATCTCTGGCATGAAGTGCTCGACAGGACAGCGGAGACCGAGCTGGAGAGTCTGCGCGACCGCGCGCTGATCGCGCTCCATGTCTCCGCCGCCTTCCGTCTTCTCGAACTGTCACGGCTGACGGTCGGGCAAATCCGGCTCGACCGCGCCTCCGCCCAGATCAATCTCGGCCGCTTCCGCTCTCACACCGCGCGCGGCTCCTCGGCCATCACCGTCATCGACGACGCGCCGCTCACCCCGGTCTCGCATCTGCGGGCCTGGATGGAGACGAGCGAAGCGCTGACCGGCCAGCTCTTCCGCCGCTGCACGGACGAAGCGGCGACGGATGAGGGGCTGGGTGAGGAGGAGATCGCTGGCATCATGACGGCACGCATCACCGCGGCCGGGCATCTCGCCCGCCGGGTCGCGGGCGGGCTCATCCAGGTGCGGGAAGGAACGGGCGGGCCGGGGTGAGACGCCCCCCCCGGTCCTTATCCCCGAATCTCCACGTCGAGGGGTGGTGATCGCGGGGAGCGACCGGTCTATGCTGGGACTCATGAACGACATCGACTCCCCGCTCGCAGGTCTCGGCCAGCGCCTGCCCCCAAGCAACCTCCAGGCCGAACAGGCCCTGCTCGGCGCACTCCTCGCCAATAACAAGGCCTATGAGCGGGTGTCGGAGTTCCTCGCCCCTGAGCATTTCGCCGATCCCATCCATGGCCGCATCTTCCAGTCGGTCTCCCGCCGGATCGAGGCGGGGCAGCTGGCCGACGCGGTGACACTGAAGGCCGAGTTCGAGCATTCCGGCGTGCTCGATGAGGTCGGGGGCACTGGCTATCTCGGCCAGTTGCTGACCGCCATGGTCGGCATCATCAATGCCGGCGATTACGGCCAGACCATTCACGATGCCTGGCTGCGCCGCCAGCTCATCGATGTCGGCGAAACCCTGGTCAATCGTGCCTTCGGCGCCGAGCCCGAGCTTGACGGCCGCGCCCAGATGGAATCGGCCGAGCAGCAACTGTTCGATCTCGCCACCCGCGGCGGCGCCGAGGGCGGCTTCATCACCTTCGAGCGGGCGCTGGCCCTGGCGTTGGAAAGCGCGGAACGCGCCTTCCAGCGGTCGGGCGGTGTATCGGGCCTTTCCACGGGCCTGCGCGATCTCGATGCCAAGACCGGCGGTCTGCATCCCTCCGATCTTGTCATCCTGGCCGGCCGCCCGGGCATGGGCAAGACCGCGCTCGTCACCAAGATCGCCTCCGGCGCCGCCCGCGCATCCCTCGCCGAGTCGCTCAAGGAAGGCGGCGGCGATCCGCATATGAAGGGCTCGGTCGCGGTCTTTTCGCTGGAAATGAGCGCCGAACAGCTTGCGGCCCGTCTGCTCGCGGAGGAAGCGCGGGTCAGCGGCGACCGTATCCGTCGCGGCGACATCGGGCCCAAGGATTTCGACCGCTTCGTCCAGGTCTCGCGCGACCTCGCGGTTATTCCGCTGGAGATCGACGATACGCCCGCCATCACCCTCTCGGCGCTACGCACCCGTTGCCGGCGTCTCAAGCGCAGCAAGGGCCTCGCCCTCGTCATCGTCGACTATCTGCAGCTGATGCGCCCGGCGGCGGGCACCCGGCCGGAAAGCCGCGTGCTCGAAATCAGCATGATCACCCAGGGGTTGAAGGCGCTGGCGAAGGAGCTCTCGGTGCCCGTCATCGCGCTCTCCCAGCTCAGCCGCGCGGTGGAAAGCCGCGAGGACAAGCGCCCGCAACTGTCCGATCTCCGCGAATCGGGCTCCATCGAACAGGACGCGGACATGGTCATGTTCATTTACCGCGACGAATATTATCTCGCCCAGCGCGCGCCGCAGCAGATGGGATACGATTCGGAGGACAAGTTCCAGGCGGCGCTGGACAAGTGGCAGCAGGACATGGAGCGCGTCCACAACAAGGCCGAGCTTTACATCGCCAAGCAGCGCCACGGGCCCACGGGCAAGATCGACCTTTTCTTCGAAGGCGAGTTCACCCGCTTCGGCGATCTCGACCAGACCCACGACGACCCGCGCTGACCGCATGAGCGAGGTCGATGTTGCGATCATAGGCGCAGGGGCGGCCGGTCTGGCCGCCGCTGCCGCGCTGCGGGGGGCGGGGCGGCGCACACTGATCCTGGAAGCGGCCGCTCAGCCGGGCGGGCGGGCCCGCACCACCCGGCCCGCGGCGCTCGGCGGCGCCTGGCTGGACGAGGGCGCCGCGTGGATCCACATGGCCGAGACCAACCCGGTCGTTCCGATGGCCGAGGCGCGGCGGGTTCCGCTCAAGAAAGCCTTCCGCAATGCCAGCCTGATGTTCGTGCAGGGCCGCGCCGCGACGGCCACGGAGCACGCGGAATACGATGCCGCGTCAGCGCGATGGGAAGCGATTGTCATGGCCGCCCCGGCCGTACCGGATCGGGCGCTCGCCGCCGCCATCGGCCCCTTCCGGCACGAAAACCCCTGGGCGCCGACCATAGAGGCCTGGGAGGCGAGCCTCATCCAGTCTGTCGACGCGCCTTATCTGAGCCTCGCCGATTTTCGGCTCAACCAGCTCGACGGCACCAATCTCATGCCGCCCGAGGGATTCGGGCAGCTCCTGCTCGATCTCCTTCTGGATAGCGCCGGGCCGATCCGGGTCAACTGCCCGGCGACCCGTATCGACTGGAGCGGGCCGCACCTTCGCATCGACACGCCGGAGGGCGTGGTGACGGCAGCACAGGTGATCGTCACCGTCTCGACGGGCGTTCTGCAGGCGGGCGGGCTGCGTTTCACACCCTCCTTGCCGCCCCAGACGGCCCAGGCGATCGATGACCTGCCGATGGGGCTGCTGAGCAAGATCGTCGCCCGCGCGGCGGGGGCGGACCGGCTCGGCATGACGGCCACGACGCATCTTTTTCGCCGCCGGGAAAGCCTCTCGGCGCCCTTCCTCAGCACCATCGCCTGGCCGCGCGGCACCGATCATGTCATCGCCTTCGTGGGCGGGGATGCCGCCTGGGCGGTGGCGGAGGATCCACGCGCGGCGGACAGCCTTTTCCGGGCCGAATGGCGCGCCATGCTGGGGTCGGAGGCCGACCGCATCTTCGCGCCCGGGGGCTTCACGACCGATTGGGCGACCGATCCGCATCACCTTGGTGCCTATAGCTATGCCAGGCCCGGTGCGGCCAGAGCCCGTGCGCTGCTCTCGGAGCCGGTCGGCGAGGGGAGGCTGCTTTTCGCGGGCGAAGCCTGCCGGACGGACGGCACGGCGGGAACGGTCGGCGGCGCCGTATCGGATGGCAGGCGGGCTGCAGCCATCATTCTCGGCCAGGAGGGAACCGGCCATCTCTGAGGCAGAAGCGACCTCCGGCGCGGTCCTCGAGATCGACCTCGATGCCGTCGCCCACAACTGGCGGACCCTTCGCACGCAGCACGGGCCGGGGCGAGAGACCGCCGCCGTCCTGAAGGCGGACGGGTACGGCCTCGGTGCGGCCCCCATCGCCGCGCGCCTTCACGCCGAGGGCTGCCGCCATTTTTTCACCGCCCATCTGGCCGAGGCGATGGCGCTTCGCCCCTATCTTCCCGGCGCCATGCTCGCCGTGCTGCATGGGCTCGGGCCGGGGGAGGTGGACAGCTTTCTCGCTCAGGATCTTCTGCCCGCGCTCGGCAGCCTCGGCGAGGTCGATACCTGGAACGCGGCGGCGGGGCAGGCGGGTCGCCCGCTGCCGGCGCTGCTGCACATCGACACCGGCATGAACCGCACTGGCATCACACCCGCCGAGGCGCGGGCGCTGGCCGCCGAGCCCGCCCGTATCGCCGGGATCGACCTGCGCTTCGTCATGACCCATCTGGTCGCGGCCGACAGCCCCTCGAGCCCCCTCAATGCCCAGCAGGCGGCGCTATTTGCCAAAATGACAGCACTCTTCCCCGGAATCCCCACCAGCTTCGCCAATTCCTCCGGGCTGTTCCTGGGCAATGACTTCGCCTCGGACCTTGCGCGGCCCGGTGCCGCCCTCTACGGCCTCAATCCCACGCCCGACCGGCCCAATCCGATGCGCCCCGTCGCCACGCTTCGCGCGCGGGTCATGCAGGTGCATGAGGTCGCGACGGGCGAAGGGGTGGGCTACGATCATCAATGGATCGCGACCCGGCCAAGCCGCATCGCGACCCTGCCCGTGGGCTATGCGGATGGCTACCACCGCGCCCTCGGCAACCGGCCCTTTGGCCAGGGGGCGGAGGTCTTCTTCGCTGGCCGCGCCTTTGCAGGCCGCGCCTGCGCGCTCGTTGGACGGGTCTCGATGGACCTCATCACGGTCGACGTCACCGACTGTCCCGAGGTCGTGATCGGCAGCTGGGGCACGCTGATCGGCCCCGAAATCCCCCCCGATCGTCTCGCCGCCGTGGCGGGCACGAATGGCTATGAAATCCTGACCTCTCTGGGCAGGCGCTTCCATCGAGTCTATCTGGGCGCATGAATGCGATTCTGAATGCCGTGGCCGCCATCGGCCGCTGGGCGATTTCCTCCCTGCAATCAGCGGGGGCCTTGGCCATCTTCGCGGTCGAAGGGCTGGTCAATATCGTCCTGCCACCCTTCTATCCGCGGCTTTTCGGCCGGGCGATGCTCTCGATGGGCTTCCTCTCGCTGCCCGTGGTGGCGCTCACCGCCATCTTTGCGGGCATGGTGATCGCCCTGCAGTCATACACCGGATTCGCCCGTTTCGCCGCCCAGTCCCAGACCGCAACCATCGTCGCGCTGTCCGTCACCCGTGAACTCGGGCCGGTGCTGGCGGCCTTGATGATGGCGGGGCGCGCCGGCGCCGCCATGGCGGCCGAACTCGGTACCATGCGGGTGACCGACCAGATCGACGCGCTGCAGACCCTCTCCACCAAGCCGATGAAATATCTCGTCGCCCCCCGGCTGCTCGCCGGCATCGTCGCCATGCCGCTGCTCGTTGTGGTCGCCGACATCCTGGGCATCCTCGGGGGCTTCATCGTCTGCACGGTGAAGCTCGGCTTCAACGGCCCGGCCTATATCCACGACAGTTTCGCCGCCCTGGCCCCTGGCGACGTGACGCTCGGCCTCGCCAAAGGCATCGTCTTCGGCTTCGTCATCGCCCTCTCGGGCTGTTTCCATGGCTATCGCAGCCGGGGCGGGGCAGAGGGCGTGGGTTCGGCAACAACCTCGGCCGTCGTCATGGCCTCGGTCCTCGTACTTGCCCTCGACTATGTCATGACCGAGGTCTTCTTCACCCGATGAGCCTGACCGATACCCCCAAGATTCGCATCCGCTCCTTGCGCAAGGCCTTTGGCGAGAAACAGGTACTGGACGGCGTCGACCTCGACGTCGCCGCCGGTACCTCCATGGTCGTCATCGGCGGTTCGGGCACCGGCAAATCCGTGCTCCTCAAATGCATCCTCGGCCTCATCGAGCCGGACGAAGGCCGCATCGAGATCGACGGGCAGGATATCCTCTCGCTCGGCGGCCACGCGCGGGACGAGGCCCGCGGCGAGATCGGCATGCTGTTCCAGAACGGCGCGCTCTTCGACAGTCTGACGGTGCGGGACAATGTCGCCTTCAGCCTGATCGCCAAGCGCCACGTGCCGCGTGCGGCCGCGCTGCGCAAAGCGGAAGCGGTGTTGGGCCAAGTTGGGCTCGCCCCCTCGGTTGGCCATCTCGCTCCCTCCGAACTGTCGGGCGGCATGCAGAAGCGGGTCGCGCTGGCCCGCGCCATCGCTTCCGAACCCGCCCTGATGTTTTTCGACGAGCCGACGACCGGCCTCGATCCCATCATGGGCGCGGTGATCGACGGGCTCATCGTCGACTGCGTGAAGCGGCTGGGCAGCACGGCCATTGCCATCACCCATGACATGGCGAGCAGCACGCGTATCGGCGACCGCGCGGCCATGCTCCACCGCGGCCGGATTATTTGGGAAGGGCCGGCCACCGATCTCATGAACTCCGGCAATCCGGTGGTCGATCAGTTCACCCATGGCCGTCGGGAAGGGCCAATCCAAATGGAGTTGCGGCGCTGAGATCTCTAACTTTTTGATCGCAAGCGAGATGCAGACCTCAGGTTGATTCCCCCTGAAATCATCTCGCTTTCGGTAAGCCGAACCACACGGTTTGCACAGAACCGTGACTGGCGTCTATTTTCACTTTCTTAACGATTTAAAACCTCCGGGGACATCAATGGCGACGGATGGCCGCGCGACGGGAAAACGGGACTGGTTTGATTATCTGCCCCGGCGCATCCGTTCCATTTGGAAGGGGCAAGTTCTCGCCCTGGTATGCCTTCTCGTGGGTTTCGCTCTGCGCTGGGCGCTGACGCCGCTACTGCATTACAACGGTCCCTTCTTCACCTTCTTTCCGGCGGTGTTGATCGCGGCGGTTTGGGGCGGCCCGCTTGCGGGCTTCACCACGCTCGCGGGCGGCGCTCTGCTCGCCGCCTTCTTCTGGCTCGCGCCGCTTTTCAACTTCGACGTGGCTGAGGGGCTTCTGCCCCATCTTCTCGGCTTCCTGCTCGTGGGCGGCGTCGTGCTCGTCGTTGCAGCCGTGCTGCGCACCCTGGTCGAGCGGCAGCATGCGGCGGAAGAGCGGGCGCTGCTGTTGGCCCAGGAAATGCGCCATCGCGTGCGCAACCTCATGGGTCTCGTCATCGCCATTTCGCACCAGACCGGCCGTCAGGCGCGCGGGCTCGACGATTTCCTCGAGCAGTTCGGCGGCCGGATGGAAGCGCTCTCGGCCGCCCTCGCGCTCGAACCGGAGGCAGCGACCGACACGCAGGCCATGGATCTCGACGGGCTCATCGCCCGCGTGCTGGCGCCCTTCGGCCATGATCGCTGCAGCCTGGCCGGGCCGGTCCTGCCGGTGGCGCCCCCCGCCGCATCCGCGCTCGCGCTGGTGCTGCACGAACTGGCCACCAATGCGGTAAAATATGGAGCGCTTTCGGTGCCCGAGGGGCGGGTGGAGATCGGCTGGCGCCTGACGGAGAGCCGGACGGAAATCGAGTGGCGCGAGATTGGTGGTCCGCCGGTGAGCGAACCATCCTCCCGCGGCTTCGGCTCCCGCCTGATCCAATCGGCTTTCGCCCGCAGCCAGGGCGAGGCGCGCATCGTCTATGCGAGCAGCGGCGTACAATGTCTGATCCGCTTCTGAGTGCGGCCAAGGAGAACGAGAATGAGCAAGTTCCCAGTCACCCTCTATCACAATCCGGCCTGCCCCACCTCGCGCCGGGTACTTGCCCTGATCGAAGCGCATGGCCATTTGCCGACCATCGTGCGTTATTTGGAAACGGGTTGGACCCGCGACCGGCTTGAAGCCCTCTTCCATGCGATGCATCTCCGTCCGCGCGACCTGCTGCGCCGGCAGAGCCCCCTCGCGGCCGAACTCGGGCTGCTCGAGGAAGGGGTGAGCGACGAGCGCATCCTGGTGGCGATGGTCCACCATCCCGAACTGGTGGAACGGCCGATCGTGACGACGCCGCTCGGCACCCGCCTCTGCCGCCCGGCGGAGCAGGTTGAAAGCCTGCTCGGAGCTTAACCCCAGACCTCCCCCCGGCGGGGGCCTGGGTCCCTCTCCGCGGATGACACCGATCGCATATCCGGATTGGAAAGTGCTGCCCGCGGGGGCATACAGCGGGTCTCTGTGAAGAACATAGGACGCTCACATGTCTCGTCCCGCGAAACGCGTTACCGTGACCGGCGCTGCCGGCCAGATCTGCTACGCGCTCCTCTTCCGTCTCGCCCAGGGCGATGTCTTCGGCCGCGACCAGCCGATCATTCTCCAGCTCCTCGATCTGCCCCAGGCCCAGGCCGCCGTGCGCGGCGTGGTGATGGAGCTGGAAGATTGCGCCTTCCCGCTGCTGCAGGACATCGTCATCACCGACGACCCGGCAACCGCCTTCCGCGATGCCGACGCCGCCTTCCTGGTTGGCTCGCGCCCGCGCTCGAAAGGCATGGAGCGCGCCGATCTGCTGCTCGCCAATGCCGAGATCTTCAAGGTTCAGGGTCGCGCGTTGAACGAGAACGCGAAGCGCGACGCGAAGGTGATCGTCGTCGGCAATCCGGCCAATACCAATGCCGGAATCCTGTCCGCCTTCGCGCCCGATTTCCCGAAGGCGAATGTCACGGCGATGGTCCGGCTCGACCACAACCGCGCGCTCTCGCAACTGGCGGCCAAGGCCGGCGTGCCAGTCTCGACGGTGGAAAAGATGATCATCTGGGGCAACCATTCCCCCACGATGCTGGCTGACTGGCGTTTTTCGACGTCAAACGGTCAGAGCCTGCCGAAGGTGGTTAACGACGAGACCTGGTATCGTGAGACCTTCATTCCGAAGGTCGCGCAGCGCGGTGCGGCGATCATTGAGGCGCGCGGGGCGTCTTCCGCCGCCTCCGCCGCCAATGCGGCGATCGACCATATGCATGACTGGGTGCAGGGCACGAATGGCGGCTGGGTATCGATGGCGGTCCCCTCCGACGGTTCCTACGGCATCCCGGAGGGCATCATCGCCGGCGTGCCGGTGACCTGCGCCGACGGCGCCTATAGCCGCGTCACGGGCCTCGAAATCGACGCCTTCTCGGCCGAGAAGATCGCCGTCACGGTGAAGGAACTGCAGGACGAGATTGCCGCCGCTCTCGGCAAGTAGTTTCGTTCGACCAAGGCGTCATGCCCGGCGCGAAATGCCCGGGCATGACGGTTCAGGCAGCGTGGCGCGCGACCGCGCGGCTTAAAGCCCGAGATCGCTCAAGCCCGGATGATCGTCCGGTCGCCGTCCCTGCGGCCAGTGGAATTTGCGGTCACGCTCCGCGATCGGCAGATCGTTGATGCAGGCGAGCCGCCGCCGCATCAGCCCATTTTCCGCGAATTCCCAATTCTCGTTGCCGTAGGAGCGGAACCAGTTGCCGCTGTCGTCGTGCCATTCATAGGCGAAGCGAACGGCGATGCGGTTGCCCGTGTAGGCCCAGAGCTCCTTGATCAGCCGGTATTCCAGCTCGCGCGCCCATTTTCGGGTGAGAAAAGCCTCGATCTCGGCCCGGCCCTGGATGAATTCGGCGCGGTTGCGCCAGAGGCTGTCTGGAGTATAGGCGAGCGCCACGCGCGCCGGATCGCGGGAGTTCCAGCCGTCCTCGGCACCGCGCACCTTCCGGGCAGCGGCTTCCTCTGTGGTGAAAGGTGGCAGGGGAGGGCGTTCTTCGGTCATTTGCGGGATTCCTTTGCGGCTTGGCCTTGATGCCTTGGCTGGAAAAGTTAGACCGCGCCTACGACCGCCGAAACACCTCGCCCGCAGATCAGCCCGCCAAAATCCCGGTGGGCAGATAGCCGAAATGCTCGAGCACGCGATGCGAGCCTTCCCAGATCATCTTGAGCGCCACGAAGAGCACCACGGCAAGACCGAGCCAGGCGATCCAGCGCCGCTTTTCGAGCTGGGTCGCGATCACGCTCGCAGCGATGCCCATGAGCACCACGGAAAGCAGCAGGCCGAGCGCGAGGATCCATGGATGCTCATGCGCCGCGCCTGCGACGGCCAGGACATTGTCCAGGCTCATGGAAATATCGGCGAGCGCGATCTGCAGCGCCGCCTGCAACGGCGTCTTGGCAATGGCGGGCGGACCGCCCTCGGCATGGGCCGCCCGGTGCCGGAGTTCGCGGAACATCTTCCAGCAGACCCACAGCAGCAGGATGCCGCCGGCCAGCGTAAGGCCAACAATGGCGAGGAGCTGCAGCGCCACCATGGCCATGGCGATGCGCACCACGACCGCGAAACCGATGCCGGCGAGAACGGCCTTCCGCTTTTGAGCCGGGGCAAGGCCGGCGACGGCGAGGCCGATGACGACGGCATTGTCCCCCGCCAGCACCAGGTCGATCATCAGCACCTGGGCCAGGGCTGAAATTTGGGAGAGCAGGGTTGCTTCGGTCATTTCCCTTCATCTGAAGCCCACGTCGCGCTTGTCAACGTCCGCCATGGGGGCTAGGGCGGCCTTAACGCGCTTTTTCCCGGAGATATTCCATGGTTCCTCGCTATTCCCGGCCCGAAATGGCCGCCATCTGGGCGCCCATCAACCGCTATCGCATCTGGTTCGAGATCGAGGCGCTGGCGGCCGAGGGCATGGCGATGGTGGGCGCTGTTCCCGGCGAATCGGCCAAAACCATCCGAGAACGCGGCGCCCCGATGCTTGCCGCCATGACCGACGCCGATGTCGCCAAGATCGACGAGATCGAAAGCGTGACGCGACATGACGTCATCGCCTTCCTGACCTGGCTCGCCGAGGGCGTGGGGCCGGACAGCCGCTTCGTTCATCTCGGCATGACGAGTTCGGACGTGCTGGATACCGCGCTCGCGGTGCAGCTGACCCAGGCGACCGACATCCTGATCGCGGATGTGGACGCGGTGCTGGCGGCGCTGAAGAAGCAGGCTTTCGCGCATAAGCACACGCTGACCATCGGCCGCAGCCACGGCATCCATGCCGAGCCGACCAGCTTCGGCCTGAAGATGGCCGGGCATTACGCCGAATTCGCCCGCAACCGCGCGCGCCTGGTCGCCGCCCGAGCGGAAATCGCGACCTGTGCCATTTCCGGCGCCGTCGGCACCTATGCCCATCTCGATACAAGGGTGGAGGATTATGTCGCCGAGAAGCTCGGTCTCGCCGCCGAACCTGTCTCCACCCAGGTCATCCCGCGCGACCGCCACGCCGCCTGGTTCTCGGCGCTCGCGGTAGTGGCATCGGGCATCGAACGGCTGGCGACGGAAGTGCGCCACCTGCAGCGCTCCGAAGTGCGGGAAGCGGAGGAATTCTTCCATGCGGGGCAGAAGGGTTCTTCCGCCATGCCGCACAAGCGCAACCCGGTGCTGAGCGAGAACATCACCGGCCTCGCCCGCGTGGTGCGGGCGGCGGTGGTGCCGGCGCTGGAGAATGTCGCGCTCTGGCATGAGCGCGACATCAGCCATTCCTCCGTGGAGCGGGTGTTCGCGCCCGATGCCTCCATCGCGCTGGATTTCGCGCTGCAGCGCCTCGCCGGCATGATGGACAAGCTCCTGGTCTATCCCGAGCGCATGGCCGCGAATATCGAATCCCTCGGCGGCGTGGTTCACAGCGGTGAGGTGCTGCTGGCACTCGCGCGCTCCGGCATTTCGCGTGAGGACGCCTACCGGATCGTGCAGAAGAACGCGATGGCGACCTGGACCAGGCTGGGCATGGCCGAGGGCCGATCCTTTCGCGAAAACCTAGACGCCGACCCGGAAGTCGCGGGCCGCGTGCCGGCCGAGGTTCTGGACGCGGCGATGGATGCGCGCATGCATCTCAAGGCGCTGGACGCGCTCTATATCCGGGTTTTCGGAGAGCCCGGTCCAGCCGCTTGATTCGTTAACGAAACATTACTAGAAGAAAGAGCGGAGAGGCGCGGAACCAGTAGGAGGCCGGGCACAGCCATGTCGCGTCGCAGCCTCGATGCCTCCCTCGCTGGCGCCGGGCCGCCAAGCCTCTCCGCACCATGCCCGGCAATCGCCCTCGCGATCGTCGATTTCGCCGCCGTCGTGCTTGCGGGCCTCGCCTGCCGGGGGCTGAACCCGGCGGGACACGCCGCCCACACGCCACGGGAGGTTCTGGTTGTGGTAGCAACGGGAACGCTCGCCCTGTCGCTGCTGCATCGCCGGGGCCTGAGCGGGCAGGGGTGGCATCCGGCGCGTGGGATGGAGGCGGTGCTGTGCCTCGCCCACGCCTTCGCGCTGTTGCTGCTGGTGCTGCTCTTCTGGGAACAGGCGATGACTTTCCGCCCTGGGTCGGCCCATGCCGTGCCGGCGGACAGCATTCCGGCCACCAACCGCAACTGGCTCTTTACCTGGGCGACCAGCGCCCCCTTGGCCCTGTTGCTCGCCCGCGCGCCTGTGGAGGCGGCGCTGACCCATGCGCCGCCACGGCCCGTCGCGCGGCGGGCCGTGGTGGTGGGCAATGCGGCTTCGGCGCGGCGTCTCGCCCGCGTCCTCGCCCAGCCTGACCGCGCCGGGCCGAGGGTCGAGATCGCTGGTGCGCTCATCCTGACCCCCCGGGGCATGCCGCCCCTGGAGAGCCTGCCCGGTTGGCCGCGCCTCGACACGCTGCGCGCGGCACGGCGCCTGGTGGAAGCCAGCGAGGTTGATCTCCTGCTCATCGCCCTGCCGGAAGCGGCGAGCCGCTCCATCGCCGCGATCCTGCGCATCATGGCCGGGGTGTCCTTGGATATCTGGCTCGCACCCGATATCGCCCGTCTTTACGAGGCGCCGGCCCGGCTTTCCTCCGTCGTCGGGCTACCGTTCCTGCATCTGCAGGAGCGGCCAATGGCGGGGTTTGCCGCCGTCGGAAAGCGCGCGGAGGACCTTTTGATTGGCCTGTCCCTCCTGGTTCTGGCCGCCCCCCTGATGCTGGGGATCGCGCTCGCCGTGCGGCTGTCCTCTCCGGGGCCCGCGCTCTTCGTGCAGCCGCGCCGGGGGCTCAACCGGCGCATCATCCGCGTGCGGAAATTCCGCACGATGCGAGCGGAAGCAGCCGATGATCGGGGCGCGCGCCAGGCGGTCGCCAATGATGACCGGGTCACGCCGCTCGGGCGCTTTCTCCGCCGCACCAGCCTGGACGAACTGCCCCAGCTGCTCAACGTTGTGGAGGGCAGCATGTCCCTCGTCGGGCCGCGCCCTCATGCGCTCGGCACCGCGGCGGCTGGCCAGCCCTTTGCCGAGGCGGCGGCCGATTATGCCAGCCGCCATCGCGTGAAGCCCGGCATGACCGGCTGGGCCCAGGTCTGCGGCTGGCGGGGCGAGACCGATACGGTAGAGAAGCTTCGCCGCCGCGTGGAGCACGACCTTTTCTACATCACCCATTGGTCTCTGGGCTTCGACTTGCGGATTTTGGCGCTGACGCTGCGCACGGTGATCCGCGGCGAAGGGGTTTAGCCCGCCCATAAAGAGCGGCGCAGACCGTCATTCTCTCGGCACCTCAAGAAACGATGCTGACGAAGCAAGTATAAATATGCTCTAAGGGTCGCCGGCACTTTCGCCGGGAGCTGCCGCCGGAATTTCTTCTCCTGATCTGTTGATGGCCTCCGGCTTCGAGAAGTCATTGACGGTCTGCACGACATAATCGCCTCGCCGAACCTCACACACACAATGGGAGTGACTGGCCATGGACCCCGTGCGAGACGCCTGCGAAACCTGCTTCCCGGACCACAAGGATGACTGCAGCGGCTTCGTGCGGGCTGTGGGCAGCAAGCTAGGCGTGGTGGTCGCCGGTCTCGCCAATGATATCGTCATGACGATCCGTGCCGGGGGCACCTGGACAACCTTGCCCGATGGAGCCGCAGCCGCCTCGAGCGCGAAGGCGGGCAAGCTCGTGCTTGCCGGCCTGCGCGGCGATGAACAGTTCGAGCACAGCAATCACGGCCATGTCGCGGTGGTGGTGGACGGGCCACTCGCCCATGCCCGCTACCCGAGTGCCTATTGGGGAAAGCTTGGCGGCACAGGGGCGGAGAACGAGACCATCAATTGGGCCTGGAACACGCACGACCGCGACCGCGTGACCTATGCGGCCTGTGACATTCCCGCCCCGCGCGGCGGATGATCCGCCCCGCCGTCCGGTCTCGATCCGTCTGAGCAACGACTACCGCCCCGCGAACCGGGCAATCGCCTCTGGTGTCACGGGCGCGAAGAGATTGACGAGATTACCGTCTGGATCGCGCAGCAGCAGGGAGCGGTTGCCCCAGGGCATGGTGGTGGGCTCCTGCACCAAAGCAATGCCCGCCGCCGCCAGCCGCGCCGCTTCCCGGTCCACATCCGCTACGCGGAACTCCACGATGGCGCAGTGGTTTTCGCCAGGCCGGGCAGGGGGCGTGCCGAAGAGCGCCATGGTCTCAGCCGCGCCGATGGCGAGAGTCGCGCGTGCGGTCAGGAATTCCGCGAAGACCGGCGCCGGCCAGCTGGGCGCGATGCCGGTGACCAGCGCGTAGAAATCGACGAGGCGGCGGATGTCCCCGGTGATGAGACGGGTCGAAGCGAAGATCGTCATGGTCTGTTCCCTTATGCGTGATGCGCTTGTTCTAGGGAGGGGCTGCTGACAGCATGGTGTCAGCAGGAGAGGCTCCGATGCGCCGTGCCGACAGGCTGTTCCAGATCATCCAGGCTTTGCGCCGCGCCCCCCGACCGGTGACGGCGGCCGAACTTGCCGCCGAACTCGAGGTCTCCACCCGCTCGGTCTATCGCGACATCGCCGACCTCATCGGCCAGCGCGTCCCGATCCGGGGTGAGGCCGGGATCGGCTATCTGCTCGACCGGGATTTCGACATGCCGCCGCTGATGCTGACGCCGGACGAGCTGGAGGCGGCCGTGCTCGGCGCGCAATGGGTCGCGGGACGGGGAGATCCGGTTCTTGCCCAGGCAGCGCGGAATCTCATCGCCAAGATCGAGACCGCGGTGCCGGAGCGGCTGCGCCCCTTCATCGCCGAGCCCGCGATCGGCGCACCGCCCGCACTCAACCCGGCCGTGGACGGGCTCGACATCGCGCGCACGCGGGCCTGGATCCGCGAGGGGCGGAAGCTGCGCATCCGCTACCGCGACCAGTCAGGCGCGGAAAGCACGCGCATCATCTGGCCGGTGATCATCGGCTATGCCGAGACGATCCGCCTGATTGCCGGCTGGTGCGAGACGCGACAGGCCTTCCGAAGCTTCCGGACCGACCGCATCATGGAGGCCGAGTTCCTGGAGGAGCGCCATGCCACGCGCCCTGGCGTGCTCAGGGCAAGCTGGCGCCGGGAGATGGAGGCGGCACGCGGCAGCCGCCCTCCACCGAGATTGTCAGAACAACAATGAGGCTGCAATCACCAGGGTCGCGACCGCCCCGACGAAGAAGGCGCAGGTCCGCACGTAAAGCACGCCGAACAGAAACAGGAAATAATGCGCCAACCGTGCGACGACGAAGGTCACGGAGGCCGCGGTCGTCAGCGGCGTGCTGATCCCGGCGATAGCGGCCACCAGCACCAGCGGCGCGAAGACCACGAGATTTTCCACGGCATTGGCATGGGCCTGCCGCGCCCGCTTGGCCCAGGGGGGCTCCGCCGGCACACCGGGATCGACATTGGCGAGCGCCAGAACGCCGCGCGCCCTCAACCGCGCGGCGACATAGGGCAGCCACATCAGGGCGGTCGCCGTGGTGATGACCGCCAGCGCGTGAAGTTCCGGTGTCAGCTGCATGAGCCCGGCCGACTAGGCGGGTGCGTCCAGAAGCATGGCCAGCGGCTTCAGCGGCCCGAGCGCGATCAACTCGAACTCCATCATGCCGGCGACGCCGAGGGGAAGCTGTTCCAGAATGGCGTGCGCCTCGGCCCGGCTGCCCGCATTCATGATGAAGACCACCCCGTTGCCTTCGGTTTGGAAGTACCATTGGTCAATCCGGCCCGCGAGGAAATTGCGCACGGTCGCGCGCACCTCGAAGGGCAGAATGGGGGCGATCGCTTCCGGCGTGCCCTTGGGCGTAACGGAGCCGATCGCGAGAATCTTGGTGGTGGGCACAGAGATCGCGGCAAGGGCGGGCAGTTGCTCGGCAAGAAGACGGGGATTGTCCATATTGGTTATTCGTTCCTTGTTGCGGGCGTTGGGCCAGCCAGACGCATCGAGCAGGTATGGCGAGGCTGACCGTTCGGTTGCATCATCAATATTATGAAGGGTTGAAAACATCCGCATGCAGGCGCGCGAAGGCGCCGACACTCATCGGCTTGCGTCCCGTCATCCGCTCGACCGTATCGTTCATGCCGGACATCACACCCTGCTGATAGGCGACCATCGCGCCTTCGAGGTGCTGAATGATGTAGGCGGGAACGCCCATCGTCTCGAGCGAGGCGGCATAATCCGGAATGCTGACATCCTGATACACGACGCGGCGGCCGAGCGCTTCACTGAGCTCCGCCGCCATCTCGGCATGATCCATCTCGCGCAAACCGAACAGCGGGTAGGTCCGGCCTTCGTGGCCTTCGGGGTTCTTGAGGAGAGCCGCGATCACGCGCCCCTGGTCCTCGGCGCCGATCGGCGCATGGCGTGCCTGGCCTGCGGGCATGCGCAGAATTCCCTGATCGACAAAGGAAGGAAGCTGCCAGGGATAGAGCAGCCATTCGAGGAACAGCGTCGGCCGCAGATGCGTCACCGCGAGGCCTGACCAGTCAAGCACCTGCTCGGCGATGAAATGGTCGCGGCAGGAATGACTTTTCGAATAGCGGTCCGCCGAGCGTTGCGACAGATTGACGATATGGGAGACGCCTGCCTCTTTCGCGGCCTGCGCGACATTGACCGTCGCATGGATGAGGCCGGGCTGCACCGGCCATACCAGATAGGCGGCGTCGACGCCCTCCAGCGCGGCCACGATGGTGTCGATATCAAGAAGATCGCCAATGACCACACGGGCGCCGAGGACCTCGAGCGCGGCGGCGCGTTCGTCCCGGCGATGGACGAGGGCGCGGACAGTGAGGCCGAGGGCGATCGCCTCCCGGGTCGCCGCGCGCCCGGTATCGCCGGTCGCCCCCGTCACGAGAACGGTCCGCTGCTCTGCCGAAGCCGACACGGCTGCCTCCCTACGATGCTTTGATCCGATGGCAGGACGCTAACAGCTGGGCCGCGACTCAGATATGTCGTATATCCCTCTTTTCCGGTCCCGGAGTTCGCCCGTGCTCACCCTGGGGTTCGTCATCACACCTGGCTTCCCGATCATGAGCCTGGCCGCGCTGTCCGTCTTCGAATTCGCTAACAATAGCGCAAACGCAGAGCTCTATGACATCGAGGTGCTGTCCGAGGACGGTGCGGCGGTCGCCACCGCCTCGGGCACTTTCGTGGAGACGGCAACCTTTCAGGAGCGGCGTTTCGACACCATTATCATTGGTGGCCATACGCGCGTTCTGCCCACCTCGGACCCATTGCGCGGTTTCATCAGGGCGGCCGCCGATACGTCGCGCCGGGTCTCCTCCATCTGTACAGGCGCCTTTGCGCTGGGCGATGCCGGACTCCTCGATGGGCGGCGCGTGACGACACACTGGCTTTTCACCGATGCCTTGAAGCGGCACTTCCCGCGCATCCGGCTGGAAAAAGACCGCATCTTCGTGAACGACGGCCCCATCTGGACGGCGGCCGGCAACAGTGCCGGCATAGACCTCGCCCTCTGCATGCTGGAGCAGGATTACGGCCATGATCTTGCTGTCACTGTCGCGCGCATTCTCGTCGTCGATCATCAGCGCGCGGGCGGCCAGCCGCAGATTTCCGCCCTCCTCAAGATTGAGCCGAAATCGGATCGCATTCAGGATGCCTTGCGCTATGCCCGCAACAACCTGCGGGAACCGCTCTCGGTGGAGGATCTGGCCCACGTCGCCCGGCTCGGCGCCCGCCAGTTCAGCCGCGCCTTTCGGGCGGAAACCGGAACCTCACCCGCCAAAGCGGTCGAAGCGCTCCGGCTCGACCGCGCGAAGCTCATGATCGAGCAAAGCCGGCATTCGATCGAGGTCATCGCCGCCGAAACCGGTTTCGGCGATCAGGAACGGATGCGCCGGGCGTTTCTGCGCGCCTACGGCCAGCCGCCCCAGCGACTGCGGCACATCGCCGCGCAGGCGCACGAAAACGCCTGATCCACCACGGCGCGCGGCGGCTGGGCCTTTTCCCACCGGGCCAATGATGCCAAGTTCGGTCATCTTCGCCGCCGATGAAAGCCGAACCGCCCATGGCTCATGAACTGACGAACCGCACCCAGGCGGGTGCCAATTCCCTTGGGGAGGTCGATGCAGCGGCCCTCGCCCAGGCGCGGATCGACCTCGCCGCCGCCTTTCGCATGGCCGCACGCCTGGGACTGGAGGAGGGCATCTGCAACCATTTCTCCGCCATGGTGCCGGGGCGGGACGATCTGTTCCTCGTCAATCCCTACGGCCTGGCATTTCGGGAAGTCACGGCCTCCAGCCTTCTGGTCTGCGATTTCCATGGCAACGTGCTGGAGGGCGAGGGAAGCCCGGAAGCCACGGCCTTCTACATCCATGCGCGCCTGCACAAGGCATTGCCCCGCGCCCGCGCAGCCTTCCACACCCATATGCCCTATGCGACCGCGCTGAGCATGGTGGAGGGCGAACCGCTCGTCTGGGCCGGACAGTCGGCGCTGAAATTCTATGGCCGCACGGCAGTGGACGAGTCCTATAACGGCCTCGCC
>NZ_DATJJK010000005.1:0-6606 GCF_035492295.1 Acidisoma sp.
CGACCGCGAAGACGTCCCGATGGGCCATCCGGGGCGGCGAACCAGGGCCCTTCGCAGCCTGCATCGCCGGGTTGGACCTGGCTCTTTGGGATCTGACGGCACGGCGAGCGGGCGAGCGGCTGATGGTCGACGCCAACCAGGAATGGGATCTTGCGGAAGCCCGCCGTGCCGTTCCGCACTAGGAGCGTTCGGTCTTGGATTCATCGAGGAGCCTATTCCTGCGGACCGTCCGGCCGCGGAATGGGCGGAACTCGCCATGCTGTCGCTGGTGCCATTGGCGGGTGGGGAGAACGTCCCGGGTTTCGAGAATTTCGGCGCCTTGATCAACAACGGCCATCACAGCGTCGTACAGCCCGATATGCTGAAGTGGGGTGTTGTCACCGGTGGCTATGCCGTTGGACGCCGTGCTGTGGCGTCTGGGCGGTCCTATTGCCCACACTCGCTCACGGCGACACAGATACTAGCCGCCGCCGGTGGCTCCGGCTTGCTCGAACACGATGTTATGGAAAATCCGCTGCGGGAGATTCTGGCGCAGCCTTTCCCGCGTGTCGAGGACGGCTTGTTGCCGCTGCCGATGCGGCCTGGCCTTGGCGTGGACCCTGATCTGCAGGCAGCGTCTGGCTGGCTTCTGGCGAAAGCCGAATATCGAGCCTGAGGGCGTTCCCGCACGCAGCGAATTCCCGATCTCTCCCGTAAGCAGCTTACGAGGCCGTCGACGCACCGATATCCGGCGCCTAGGTAATCGGCCCGGGTGATAACCCTTCTCTCAACAATTCGTTACAGAAGATAGCCTCGTGGGCCTACTTTTCGCTGCATGAAGCGACGCGAATTCGAGATGCAGCGATCAAGATTGGCCGGAGAAGGCAACAGTCATTCAGAGGCCAGCGGAAGCGGCTGGCAAGCAACGATGTCGGGTTGCTGCGCCAGTCTGGTAGGGATTGGTCTCGCACGCTTTGCCTATACGCCTCTGCTGCCCGCGATCATCGGCGCTCACTGGTTCGCACCGTCGGCGGCAGCCTATCTCGGTGCGGCCAATCTTGCCGGATATCTTGCCGGCGCGGTGCTTGGCCGGCCGATAGCGGCAAAGATCCCGCTCCCCGCGCTGCTCCGCAGCCTGATGGCGCTTGCGACAATCGCCTTCTTCGCATGTTCGGTCCCTGTCTCTCTGACCTGGTTCTTCATTTGGCGGTTGCTCTCGGGGATCTCCGGAGGAGCCTTAATGGTTCTTGCCGCGCCAACGGTGTTGCCGCATATGCCACCTCAGAGGCGAGGAATTGCAAGCGGCATCATTTTCGCGGGCGTTGGCTTGGGTATTGCCGCCTCGGGAACCATTGTCCCTCTACTGTTGCGTCAGGGCCTCATGGAGACCTGGTGTGGTCTAGGCGCACTGTCGCTGTTGCTGACGATCGTCGCCTGGCGCGGCTGGCCATCGGCGCATCCGCGACCGGCTGGGACACACGCCAACCATCACCGTACCTCTCAGACAACGGCGCGGCTGCGGGCCCTTTATGTCCAATACGGCCTGAACGCTGTTGGCCTGGTACCTTACATGCTGTTCTTGGTGGACTACGTGGCCCGCGGGCTCGGCCAGGGTCTTGATGCAGGATCTCAATACTGGGTGGTGTTCGGTCTGGGCGCGATTATCGGGCCGGTGATCAGTGGGCATTTGGCAGACCGCACCGGCTTTGCACCCGCACTCCGGCTTGCCTTCTTCCTCGAGGCGGTCTGCATGCTCCTGCCTGTCTTGGACACCGGAACGCCCGGCCTCCTAATCTCCAGCTTCGCGATCGGCGCCTTCACGCCGGGGATCGTGCCGCTTGCACTCGGCCGCGTGCATGAGTTGCTCCACCAGGGGCCCAAGGACCAAAGGGCTGCATGGAGCGCCGCGACGGCTGCATTTGCCTTGTTTCAGGCTGTCGGTGCGTATGGCCTTACTTTCGTCTTTACCCAGAGTGACGGTGACTACCACCTCATCTTCGGTATCGGCGCCCTAGCCTTCGTGGCCAGTCTGGGTATCGATCTGATCGTCGCGGTCTCCGTCTCACGCAGGAGGACTGCATGACGCAGGCTTACGAAGTCATTGAGCACGTTTATGACGTTATTGTCCTTGGCGGTGGTGGCGCCGGATTGCGCGCTACGATGGGAATGGTGTCCGCCGGATTAAGAACGGCCTGCATCACCAAGGTCTTCCCGACGCGAAGCCATACCGTGGCGGCTCAGGGTGGCATCGCCGCCGCGCTGAACAACATGGGGGATGGTGACGACTGGCGGTATCATTTCTACGACACCATCAAGGGCTCCGACTGGCTCGGCGACCAGGACGCGATCGAGTATATGTGCCGCGAAGCCCCGCACGCAGTTCGTGAACTCGAGCATTTCGGCGTTCCCTTCTCCCGCACAGAGGCGGGACAGATCTACCAGCGCCCGTTCGGGGGGCAGACCCTGCGCTATGGTGAGGCGATGGCGCGGCGGACCTGCGCGGCGGCCGATCGCACGGGACACGCGATCCTGCACACGCTCTACCAGCAGTGCCTGAAGAACAACGCAGAATTCTTCGTCGAATACATTGCCCTCGACCTTCTGATGGACGCCGATGGCACATGTCGGGGTCTCCTCGCCTGGTGCATGGACGACGGCACGCTTCATCGCTTCCGGGCCCATCAGACCGTCATGGCGACGGGCGGCTACGGCCGCGTTTACTTCTCCTGCACCGCCGCACACATTTGCACTGGCGACGGAAATGCCATGGCGTTGCGAGCGGGAATTCCGCTGCAGGACATGGAGTTCACGCAGTTTCACCCGACAGGGATTTACGGCGCCGGATGTCTTATCACCGAAGGCGCGCGTGGCGAGGGCGGCTATTTCACCAATGCAAATGGCGAGCGCTTTATGGAGCGCTACGCGCCTACGGCAAAGGATCTTGCTGGTCGCGACGTTGTCTGCCGGGCGATCACAATGGAAATCTTTGAAGGACGGGGCTGCGGACCCAACAGAGATTACATCGAGTTGCAGCTCGCGCATCTGCCGCGTGAGCTTCTGGAGACCCGACTGCCCGGTATTATGGAAACCGCGCGCATCTTTGCGGGCGTCGATCTGACCCGCGAACCGATCCCGGTCTTGCCGACGGTCCATTATAACATGGGCGGCATCCCTACCAACCTGCACGGCGAAGTCGTGACACTCGGCGATGGCAACCCTGATGCGATTGTCCCAGGTCTCATGGCCATCGGCGAGGCAGCTTGCGTCTCCGTGCATGGAGCTAACCGTCTCGGGTCGAATTCGCTGATCGATCTCATCGTATTTGGCCGTGCAGCGGCTCACCGGGCGGCCGCTACCGTCACGGCCGGAGAAGGCCACGCTCCTCTCGACCGGCGGAGCGAAGAGCGCGCGATCGCCCGCTTCGATCGCATTCGCTATTCACAAGGCCCACAGAGATGCGGTGAGCTACGACTGGAGATGCAGCGCATCATGCAGCGGCATTGCGCGGTCTTTCGCGACGGACCGCTCCTCACTGAGGGCACTCAGCTGATCGATGCCCACTATCGTAGCCTCTCCGATGGCCTTGGCATCACCGATCGCTCGCTGGTGTGGAACACCGATCTTGGTGAGGCAATTGAACTCGACAACATGGTACGGCAGGCCAGCGTCAGCATGCACTCTGCGTTGGCTCGGACCGAGAGCCGTGGCGCTCACGCCCGTGAAGATTACCCAGCACGAGACGATGTGAATTGGCTCAAGCATACGCTGGCGTGGATGGGGGACGATGGGCGCGTCACCATCGACTACCGACCTGTTCATCTCAATACGTTGACCAATGAAGTCAGTTCGATACCGCCAAAGGCGCGTGTCTACTGATTCGGCCGAGGCCGGAAAGAACGTCATCTTCAGAAGAGCTGTTCGGAGTTAGACCATGGGCGGAAACTTCGCAGGTGCCGTCTGTCGTTGCTTCCCTAACCAAGGGCGGCCTGCAGTCGGCGACGAAGAGCCTAGCGATCGAATATGCAAAACATGGCATCCGAGTGAATGCGGTGTCGCCTGGGATCATCAAGACGCCGATGCATCCTTCTGAGACATACGAGGCCAAGGGCCGACTGCACCCGATGGGCCGAATGGGAGAAATCGCCGACATCGTCGAAGCTATCCTTTTTCTCGAGGGCGCGAGTTTCGTGACAGGTGAGATCCTTCACGTCGATGGCGGTCAAAGCGCCGGCCGTTGAAACCCTCTCTATCGAAATGGCGTGAGATTGCCGGCAAGAGTTTTGGATACCGAGACGCGGTGTGCGGACGATGAAAAAGAGGAGAAATATTATGCAGGATAAGCCGAATATCCTTCTGGTTCACGGAGCCTGGGGAGACGCTTCGCATTGGCGCCATGTAATTCCGCTTCTGTATGGCAAGGGCTACCGGGTGTTCGCGGCTCAAAACCCGCTCATCTCTTTGTCCGACGATATCGATCGGACCAGAAAGCTGGCGGCGGCTCAGGGCGCTCCTACACTCCTAGTCGGCCACGCTTATGGATGCGCGGTCATCACCGGCGCTGGACTCACACCGAATGTTGTCGGTCTGGTCTACTTGGCGGGACCGGCTCTTGATGAAGGAGAAAGTCTCAGGACTCTGCTTGCCCGGCACGAATCCCCCGAAGGGTTCGAGAACGTCTATGAGGACAAGGATGGTTGGCTATGGATTAAGCCCGATAAGTTCCATGAAACCTTCTGCCATGATCTCCCTGATGGGCCTGACTCTTTGGTCTGGGCGCTTACGCAAAAACCCACATCGCCTCGCTGCTTTGAAGAGACCATGGGGCCGCCGGCGTGGAAGGTGAAGCCAAGCTGGTATCAGATCTCAGCCAACGATCGGCTGATCCGTCCGAAAACCGAGATATGGATGGCCGAGAGGATGAACGCGAGGAAGACGATTACCCTGCCCGCGAGTCACGCGTCCGTGGCGACGCATCCCGTTGAAATTGTGGAGCTGATCGAAGAAGCGAGCCGCGAGGTTGTTCGCTAGCAACTGGTGCGCGCTCGGAAGCAGAGCGCACGGGAATTACGACGAAATCACCTTTGCCGTTGTTCGTGACCCATGACCGCTCCCGCGTCAACGCTGAGTCATGTCGCGGGCGGTCGGCTTGGTGCGGTGACCTTCGGTAGAGGCGATGGTACGCATGTTGAGGCAAAGGGGGCGTCTGTCCACGGCTGAAAGTGTGAAGCCATGACAGATCCTGACGTTTGAGCGCGATCCGCAACCCTCGAAAGGAGGCCAAGATGGCCGCATCCACCCCCGCTACAGCCGGCATCGATCATGTCGGATTGAGTGTCCGAGATCTGGAGAGCACGCGAAGCTTCTTCTGCGACTGCCTTGGATGGAGCGTCGTCGGTGAACGGCCCGACTACCCTGCGGCGTTTGTCTCCGATGGCCGTCAGATGGTAACCTTATGGCAGGTTGAGTCTCCAGAAAGAGCAACTTCGTTCGACCGGCGCGCCAATATCGGTTTGCATCATCTGGCACTCGCTGTTGCCGATCGCGCCGGACTGGATGCGCTGCATCAACGGGTGGCGGCATGGCCCAATGTCACTGTGGAATTCGGTCCTGAGCTGTCGGGAAAGGGACCGAAGGTCCATTTCATGATTCGTGAACCGAACGGCATCCGGCTCGAATTCGCCTACAATCCCCGTCTCGAGGCGACGCACAAACGACAGTGACTGCATCGACTACGCCGCCTCGGTTTCTTCGAGTCCGCGTTGGCCTTTATAGCCCACTACGGCATCAAGAGTTTCCTGATCGCCCAGTCGCTGAACCAGATCGAGAGGGCCTACGGCCCGAACAACTCGATCGTCGACAACTGCCATGTTCGGGTGAGCTTGTCGACCAACGACGAGCGGACGGCGAAACGGGTCAGCGACGCGCTCGGTACAGCAACCGAGATGAAGGCGATGAAGAACTATGCCGGCAGCCGACTGTCGCCCTGGCTCGGGCATTTCATGGTCTCGCGCTCGGAGACCGCGCGCCCGCTGCTAACACCGGGCGAGGTGATGCAGATCCCGCCCCCAGACGAGATCGTCATGGTGTCGGGCGTCTACCCGATCCGGGCTAAGAAGGCTCGCTACTACGAGGGCGAACGGTCTCAGAAACGCATCGTGGCGCCGCCCGTGCCGACGCGACCGAAGGAGGGACGGCGGGACGATTGGAGTTCGCCCCCGCTGCCGCCTCCGACGACGAAGTCCCGAAGAACATCAACCGCAGGAGGCAGCCGGAGCTTAGCCAAAGCACCGTTGAGAAGCAGGTTCCGATCGAGAACGAGTTCGGGCTCCATCAGGTCGACGAGATGGAGGAGGTGCTTCTTGATGATCACGTCAGCGATCCCGTTGCTGAAGGGATCGACAACCAACGGTTTCGCTGCCGGGATTGCGGTCGGCAGTTCAACAAGCGCAGTGGCGGAGTGCTGAACCGGATGTCCTTTCCGAGCGACATCATCAACTTCGTGGGTTTCCGCCGTCTGCGCTATCGGCTGACCCTCCGGGATTTGAGTGAAATGCTCTTGCTCCGCGGGTTCATCGTTAGTCATGAGGCAGTTCGGGACTGGGCAACGAAACTGCTGCCGCTCTTGGG
>NZ_DATJJK010000006.1:0-5556 GCF_035492295.1 Acidisoma sp.
CTGCGCGAGAAGGGCCGCGCGGTCGATGTCGCGGGCTTCGAAGAAGCGATGACCGAGCAACGCAGCCGCGCCCGCGCGGCCTGGGCCGGATCGGGCGACGCCGCCACCGACCGGGTCTGGTTCGACCTCAAGGAGAAGGTCGGGGCGACCGAATTCCTCGGCTATGCGACCGAAAGCGCCGAGGGCGAGATTCTCGCCGTGGTCGCCGATGGCGCCACGGTCGCGAGCGCGATGCCCGGCACAGAGGTCGCGGTCGTCCTCAATCAGACGCCCTTCTATGCCGAAAGCGGCGGCCAGGTCGGCGATCAGGGCCAAATCCTGGGCGCCGACGGGCTGGTCATCACCGTCACCGATACGCAGAAGAAGCTCGGCGATCTCTTTGTCCATTACGGGCGCGTCGAAAGCGGCCTCGCCCGCCCGGGCTTCGCGGTTCAGGCCAAGGTCGACCACACCCGCCGCAGCGCCATCCGCGCCCATCACTCGGCCACCCATCTGCTGCATGAGGCGCTGCGCCGTGCCCTGGGCACCCATGTCGCGCAGAAGGGCAGCCTCAACGCGCCGGAGCGGCTGCGCTTCGACATCAGCCATCCAAAGCCGGTGACACCGGCGGAACTGGCAGCCGTCGAGGCCGAGGTGAATGCCCGCATCCGCGAGAATTCGGCCGTCACCACGCGGCTGATGACCCCGGATGCCGCCGTGGCCGAGGGTGCCATGGCCCTCTTCGGCGAGAAATACGGTGAGGAAGTGCGCGTCGTCTCCATGGGCGATGGCGATGAGGGGCGCGGCGCCTATTCCATCGAACTTTGCGGCGGCACCCATGTCGGCCGTACGGGCGATATCGGCCTGCTGCGCATCGTCGGCGAGAGCGGTGTTTCGGCCGGCGTGCGGCGGATCGAGGCGGTGGCGGGCGAGAGCGCCTTCCTCAGCCTGCGCGAGACCGAGCGCCTTCTGGATGAGGCGGCAGGCACGCTGAAAGTGCCGCCGGCCGAACTGCCGACGCGCATCGCCGCCCTGGTCGAAGACCGCAAGCGCCTGGAGCGTCAGCTCAGCGAGGCGCAGAAGAAGCTCGCGACCGGTGGCACCGCCGAAATCGAAGAAGCCGGCGGGGTGAAACTGGCGGCCCGCAATCTGGGCGAGGTATCGCCGCGGGAGTTGAAGGGCCTGGCGGAGGCCATCGGCAAGCAGATCGAAAGCGGAGTCGTGGCCCTCGCCTCCACCGCCGAAGGCAAGCTCTCCATCGTGGTCGGCGTTTCCTCCGATCTCACGGCGCGCATCAGCGCGGTCGATCTCGTCCGTGCGGCCGCGGAAGCGGCCGGCGGCAAGGGTGGCGGCGGCCGGCCCGACCTCGCCCAGGCGGGCGGACCGGACGGGGCCCAGGCCGAGGCCGCGCTCGATGCCGTGCGGGCGAAGCTCGCGGGCTGATCCTTCTCAGGTCACCCGCGGTCATAATCCGCGGGGCCCTGCTCTGAAGTGCCAAGGGTCTTTCAGTCCCCGATGGGGCGGATAACCCTCGCCGGCACCCCACCGACGAGGGTGTTCGGGGGAACGTCTTTCGTCACGACCGAACCCGCCGCAACCACGGCATTCTCGCCGACCGTGACGCCGCCGATGATCGTGGCGCCCGCTGCGATCCAGACGTTCCGCTCGATGGCAATCGGCTTTCCGATCGTGGCGGTGCGCCGCTGCGACGGTTCGAGGGGATGACCCGCCGTGATCAAGCTCACATTCGGGCCGATCATGACGTCGTCCGCAATATCGAGACCGCCGAGGTCATAGAAGGTGCAATTCTGATTGATGAAGACGCGGCGCCCGACGCGGATTTCGTCCCCGCCGGCAGTATAGAATGGCGGGATCAGCAAAAAGCTCTCATCGACACGTTTACCAGTAAGTTCGCTGAACAAGGCGCGAATTTCGTCCGCATCGTTGATTGTTAAACGATTGAGGGCGGCGGTGATCGCCATTGCTCGCTTGACGTTCGCCAACATTGCCGCTGATTCCGGCGTACCCCTACGAATGATCTTTGTGCGATCGCCCTTCGACATGACCACCTCGGCTCAGATCAACTCGCCCCGGGCCAGCGCGGCCAGCACCTCGTCCACGGGTAGCTCGGCGAGATTGTCTTCGCGCAGGACGATGTAGCGCTGGCCCTCCGGCCCGCGCGGCTGGGTACGGTTGAAGTCGCTCGCATAGGAAAACAGCGTGACACAGACACAGCCGACAGCGGCGGCGAGATGCATCGGCCCGGTATCATTGCCCACCGCGAAACGCGCGCCGGCGGCAAGCGCCGCCAGGCCCGGCAGATCGGTCTGGCCGGTAAGGTCCACCGCCTCCGGGCATTGCTCCTGGATGCGTGCGGCAAGCGCCCCTTCGGGCCCGGTGCCCACGACAACGGGCGTGATCCCCGCGCGCATCAGCTGCACGGCGAGCTGGCCGTAGAGCACCGTCGGCCAGCGCTTCGCCGGCCGGTGCGGGGAGGCGCCGGGCACAAGCAGCGCGTAAGGCTGCGGCACCTCGGGCGGCTGCGCGGCGTGGATCAGCCAATCGGTCTCCGCGGCCGGCACCAGCGCAATCCCCGCCATGGCCAGTTGGTCGCGCTGCCGCTCCCAGGTGTGCATCTCATCTCGCCCGGCATTGGCATGGGGATGGGAACTGCCGCGGGCGATGCCGGACCAGCCGGGTTTTCCCGCCCAGGCGAAATAGCGGCTGGAGCGGCCGGAGGTCTGCAGATCGTAGACGAAATCGTACCCCCTCAACTTCCGCCGGATCTCCAGGAAGGCACGAACATCCCACCAGGGGGCGCGGCGGTCTATCACCACCTCGTCGAACCAAGGAGAGAGGCGGCCGAGGCGGGCGAAGGGCGCGGTCGTCAGTAACGTGATATGGGCCTGTGGGTGGGCCGCACGGATAGCGGCGAAAGGCCCGAAGGAGAGGATGAAATCGCCCAGCGCGCCGAGGCGGATCACCAGGATTTTCTTCGCCGTCCTGGGGTCCTTGGATCGGGCCATGCTCTCCTGCCTTGCGCTGCGCGGTCTCGGCCGCAGGGCTAGCCCATTCCGGCCGGGAAGGAAACGCCAGGGCCTGCCGCTGGACAGAGCGTCGATTTTCAATCGATGCGACCCCGCCACATTGTCGATGGGCGCGCCCGGTCCGGTCCCCTAGACTCGGCCCCGGAAACAACCGCCGGAGCCCGAGAGTGAAAGCCGCCCTCCTTCATGCGCCGGGCCAACCGTTGACGATCGAAGACGTTCAGATCGCGAAGCCCGGCCCGCGCGAAGTGCTGGTGCGCACAGCCGTGACCGGCCTCTGCCATAGCGATCTGCATTTCATGGATGGCGCCTTTCCGCATCCCCTGCCGCTCGTCCTCGGCCATGAGGCCGCCGGGATCGTGGAAGCGGTGGGATCGGACGTGACGTATGTCCGCCCGGGCGACCCGGTGGTGCTCTGCCTCTCGGTCTTCTGCGGCCATTGCCGTCATTGCCTGACCGGCCATCCCGCCATGTGCGACACGCCAGAGGTCAATCTGCCGCCCGGCACCTCCCGCCGCCTCTCCTGGCAGGGCGAGGTGCTGCACCAGTTCTACAACACCTCGACCTTCGCCGAGCAGGTGCTGGTGCATGAGCATGCGCTGGTGAAGGTGCGTCCGGACATGCCGCTGGACCGCGCGGCGCTGCTCGGCTGCGCGGTGCTGACCGGCACCGGCGCCATCTTCCACCGTGCAGCGGTGCGGCCGGGCGAGACCGTCGCCATCATCGGCTGCGGCGGGGTCGGCCTCGCGGCCGTCAACGGCGCGGCGCTGGCCGGCGCCGGGCGCATCATCGCCATCGACACGCAAGCGTCCAAACTCAACCTCGCGAAAACCCTCGGCGCGACCGACGTGATGGACGCCGCATCGGGAGACGTGGCCGAGGCGGTGCTGGAGCTGACCCATGGCGGCGTTGACCACGCCATCGAATGCATCGGCCTGAAGCGTACGGCGGAAGCCGCCTTCGCCATGCTGGCACCGCGCGGCATGGCGACGATCGTGGGCATTCCGCCCTGGGGGACGAAGCTCGAACTCGATGCCATCGCCATGCTCGCCGACCGGCGCATTCAGGGCAGCCGCATGGGCTCCAACCGCTTCCGCCTGGATATTCCGCAACTCGTCGATTTCTACCTGCAGGGGCGGCTGCATCTCGACCACATGATTTCGGACCGGCTGACACTCCCCGAGATCAATACGGGCTTCGACCGCATGCGGGCTGGCACCGCCGTGCGCCAGATCGTCCTTTTCTGAACGGATCCAAATCTATGCGCATTCTCGTGCTCGGCGGCGCCGGCGCCATGGCGAGCGGCACCGTCCGTGACCTCATCTCGCCCCATCAGGAGCAGATCAGCCGGGTGGTGGTCGCTGACCGGCTGCTCGGCCCGGCCCAGGCCCTGGTCGACAGTTTGGGGGATCCGCGCCTCTCCGCGGTCGAGGTCGATGTCGCGGATGCGGAGGCGCTGGCCCACCTGCTCGCCGATTGCGATCTTTGCATTAATGCGGTGCCGACCTTCGCGGGCCAGCAGATGGTGATCTTCGATGCCTGCCGGCAGGCGGGAAGGCCCTATGTCGATTATGGCGGCATGGGTGTGCTCACCGTCGAGCAGAAAAAGCATCATGCCGCCTGGGCCAAGGCGGGGGTGACCGCCGTTCTCGGCCTCGGCGCCGATCCCGGCATTTCCAACATGGTCTGTCGCGCGGTTGCCGAGCGGCTGGACCAAATCGACCGCATCAACCTCTTCTGGGTCGCAAAAAATTTTGGCGCACCCAGCCCAGTGCTGGTCCCGCCCTATTCGCTGGCGACGCTGCTTGCCGAATATGCCAATCCCTCCCAGCAGTTTCTCGAAGGCCGGCTGCAGGAGGTCGGACCCCGCTCGGGTCAGGAGGTGCTGATTCTGCCTGAACCCTGGGGGCAGACGGAGTTCATGTATACCCAGCACTCCGAGCCGCTGACCGTGCCTTTCTCGCAAGGCATCCGCGACAAGGGCATTCGTGAATTCACCTGGAAGCTGCATCTGCCGGAGCATGAGCATCGCAGTTGGCTCGCGCTCTGCTCGGCCGGTTTTGACGACTATGACGAACCGATCAACGTGCAGGGTCAGATCGTGAAACCGCTGGACCTGCTCGACGCGCTGATCCGCCGCAATATCGAGCGGCGCGGGCATCTGATCCCGGAGAGCGCAATCCACGAACTGCATCTCGCCATCGGCGAGGGAATGATTGGAGGGCAAAGCCACCGCATCAATTGCGCCGTCATTGGCGGCCCTAACCCTGCCTATGCGGGCTTCAATGACCCTGCGACCTCGATCGGGCTCGCCATCGGCGTGCAACTCATGCTGCGCGGGGGCATGCGCCCCGGCGTTTGGGCGCCGGAGGAATGCTTCGAAACCGCCCCCTTCTTCGCGGAACTTCGCCGCCGCCATTTCACCGTGGTGGAGGATCTGCCGCTCGGCGGTGCCCATGCGCCGACCTTCGGCCGGAAGACTGGACAGAGTGTCCAGGAAATTCCGGCCTGACCGGTCTAACCTGTCGAT
>NZ_DATJJK010000007.1:0-25318 GCF_035492295.1 Acidisoma sp.
GCAACCTTCGCCGCCCATGAGGCGCTGCGGCGCAGCCATAGCGCCGGTCCCGATCCTCGTTGGCGCTGCACCGCCTGCGGCGCAGAGCACGAATCCTGGCACCCTGCTTGCCCCGTCTGCGGGACTGTGGGGCAGGTGGTGTGGACCGCCGAGACCGCGCCAGCGCAGCGGGCCGTGATGCCGGCGGCCCTTCTATCCAGCACAGCCACGCCCTGACGGGCGCGGCCCTGCGGTCGCTCAGCGCTTGATAATGACGTAGGTCTTGCGGACAGTCTCCCGAATGTCCCAAACGCCCATGGTGTTTTCGGACATCATGAAGGCATCCCCTGCCTTGAAAGCGATGGGTTCCCCGCCGGTGGGCGTGAAGGTGCCGGAACCCGCGATGAAATGGCAGAACTCCTGCTCCGTCACGAAGCGGTTCCAGCGGCCGGGCGTGCATTCCCAGATGCCGGTTTCGACCTGATCGGCCCGTTCAAACTCCTTATAGCTGGTATGGGCGACGGGCTCGCCGATGGGCGAGGCGACGGGGGCGGGCGTGCTCAAGGTTTCGCCGAGCGCGGCCCTTATATGGCTGACGGTCATGACAATCCTTTCGGTGGGGGGAACAGCGGCATCAGCCGATTTTCCAGATCATGAGCGCTTCCATGCGCTCGGAAACGCGCTGCGCCAGGCGGCGGCGCCACGCGGGGCTATGAGGATTCGCGAGCACGGCATCTTCGGACGCGAAGCTGCGCACGATGGCGTTGTAGCCGAGGAAGCGGAGAGGTTCGGGTTCCCAAGGCTTCAGCGCCTTGGCGAAGGGCTTGTCCGGAATCACCCAGGGCTGGCGAGTCTCGAGACTGTCGCGGCCAAGGATGAGGTCGGCCAGGGTGCGCCCGGCGAGATTGGTGGCGCCGACGCCTTCGCCGCCGAATCCGCCGGCCAGCGCCGTGCGGCTCTCCCGGTCGACCAGCATATGCGGCTGGAAGCGCCGCCCCATGCCGAGATTGCCGCCCCAGCTATGGGTGATGCGGACGTCCTTCAATTGCGGAAAGAGATCGGTGAAGAGGCGTCGCCGCAGCGCCGTTTCCTCCGCCGTCAGGGTGAAATCGCGCCGGATGCGGCCCCCGAAGCGGTAGCCGCCGCGCGCCCCGAAAACGAGCCGGTTGTCCTTCGTACGCTGCCCGTAGGTTACCTGGCGGCTGAATTCGCCAAAAGCCTGACCATGATCAAGACCGATGCCGGCCCAGACATCATGGCCCAAGGGCTCGGTCGCGACGATCAGGCTATGGACGGGAAGCTGGTAGCGGCTCAGCGCGGCCCCGTCCAAGGGCGGCAGGCTACCGGCAAAGCTTTCCACTGCCGGAATGATCCAGTCTGCCGCCACGCTTCCCTCTGCCGTCCGCAGGCGGCCCGGCTGCCAGACCGTTACCGCGCTTCGTTCGTGGATGGCCACGCCGAGCCGCTCCACCACCTGGGCGAGGCCCCGGACGAGTTTGGCGGGATGGATAGTGGCGCAATGGGGGGAGTAGAGGCCGCCGAGCGCGCCCGAAATCCGCACATGCCGGGACAGTTCGGCCGGGGAGAGCCAGCGGTAGTCTTCCTCTGAGAGACCCTCGCGGCGGAGGCTGTCCAGATAGCCGCGCAGCCGCACTGCCTGCTCCGGATAGCGCGCGGCGCAATACAGCATGCCGGCCTTCCGGAAATCGCAGTCGATGCCCTCGGCGGCCACGACACGGCCGACTTCGTCCGGAATGGCGGTGACAAGGCGCCAGGTTTCCTGGCGGCGCGGTTCGGGCAGATGGCCCACGAGCCGGTCCTCGCCCAACAGCCCGCCGATCACCCAGCCGCCATTGCGGGAGGAGGCGCCGAAGCCCGCTGTCTCCGCCTCGAGAATGACGATCCTTAAGTAGGGCGCGCGGGTCTTGAGGTAATAGGCGGTCCAGAGACCGGTATAGCCCGCGCCGATGATGGCGATATCGGCCTGCGTCTGGCCCTCCAGCGCCGGGCGCGGCGCAAAATCCTCAGCAAGCTGGCTGGTCCAGAGGCTGAGGTTTTTCCAGGCAGGGTTGGGGGCGGACATCAGCGTCTCCACGGCTTCCGCGTGCTTAGCGGAGTGCGCCAGCGGCGTCTTCCCGGCGGGTCCGGAAGGAGGCTAGCCACCCCGTGTATAGGCGGAGGGAGACAGGCCGGTCGCCCGGCGGAAGGCCCGGTAGAAGGCGGAGAGGGAGTTGAAGCCGGCGTCGAAGGCGAGGGTGTCGATACGCCCTTCATGGCCCCGATCGAGCGCCGCCAGCAGGTGCTGCAGCCGTTTATGGGTGAGATACTGGTAGAAGCTCATCCCCAGTACCTGGTTGAGCAGAAAGGAAATCTGGTTGCGCGTATAGCCGGTCTCGGCGGCGACGCGCGGCAGGTCGAGCTCTGGATCGAGATAAGGTTTGCGGCGCTCGAAATAGGCATCGAGTTCGGCGGCGATACTGCCGAGCTGGCGGGCCGAAAGGCCCAGGCGTTCGGCCGGCGGCCGTGCCGCGTGCCGGTCCGGACCCGGCGCACCCGGCGTCAGCGTCGCATATTCGCGGATCCGCAGGATCAGCCCGCTCCGCACCGTAATCGCCTCGCTGGCATGGAATTCGGCCAGTCGCCCCGCCATGGGCACAACGATCTGATACTGAATGAAGGCAGTGTCGCCATCCGCACGGATCCGGTCGATATGGTCGAGGAAGGGCGCGCCGTCCCGCGGCAGGCTGCGCGCCACATACGCGCCGAGATCGCCGAGCCGCAGCGAGAGGCCGCGGTAATGGTCGATATAGACGACCTCCGGGTCATAGCAGCCGAGAATGGCCGCGAGATCCCGGGCCTTCCAGGCGGCGTGGTAGCGGGTGACGGTGGCGCGCGTCGCCTCGGTCAGAGCCGCACCGTCGTCAGACGTGTCAGGCAAGGCCGCGGAGTGCGTCACCCGGCGTGATCCGCCCGTCATAGAGCGCGCGGCCGACGATCACGCCTGCGATCCCCGGCGTGTCGCGGGCCACCTTGCGCAGCGCCTCGAGGTGGGCGAGCGAGCCGACCCCGCCCGAGGCAATGACCGGCGTGGTGACGGCGCGGGCGAGGGATGCGGTGGCATCCAGATTGAGGCCTTCGAGCATGCCGTCCCGCCCGATATCGGTGAAAATGATGGCCGCCGCTCCCGCATCCTCAAAGCGCAATGCCAGGGTTTCGGTCGCCACAGCCGAGGTTTCGGCCCAGCCTTCGGTGGCAACGAACCCGTCCCGCGCGTCGATGCCGACAGCAATACGGCCGGGAAACAGGCGGCAGGCCTCCCGCACCAAATCGGGGTTCTTGGCGGCGATAGAGCCCAGGATGACACGGCTAACGCCCGCCGCCAGCCAGGCCTCGATGCTGCTGATGTCGCGGATGCCGCCGCCCAGCTGCACGGGCACTTTTGCGTTCGCGAGAATTGCCGTCACCGCCGCGGTATTGACCGAGCGGCCGGCGAAGGCGCCGTCCAGATCGACCACATGCAGCCAGGTGCAGCCGGCCTCCTGCCAGGCTCGCGCCTGGGCGCCGGGGTCCTCGCCATAGACGGTCGCCTGGTCCATGTCGCCGCGGCGGAGCCGCACGCAGGCTCCGCCCTTGAGGTCGATCGCCGGGTAGAGTGTGAGGGCAGGCATGGGCTAGGTCAGCTCTTCCGCTGCAAAAGCTTGTAGAAAAAGGCGCCGGCCACGAGCTGGCCGCCGATCCGCGCATAGGCGGGGTGGGTACCCCAGCGGATATAGCCGAGCCCTTCATAGAGCGCGATGGCGCCGCTATGGGTCTCGCGCACGTCGAGATTGAGGATCTGATAGCCCAGGTTACGGGCGCGTTCCTCGACCCTCATGACCATCATCCGGGCGAGGCCGAGGCGACGGGCATAGGGTGCGACAAAGGCCTGGGTCACCGTCGCTGCCATCGCCTGAGCCTCGTTGTTGCGCGGCGGGCGCACCAGCTGGGCCGATCCCACGATAACGCCATCCACTCGGCCGAGATAAAGTTCCCTCTCAGGAACCATCAATAATCCCTTGAAATAGCTCTCTATCACCTGCCTGCCCGGCGGCGTCAGCCAACCGAAACCGCCGCCGTCGATGATGGCGGCGTCCGTCGCCTCGCACAGCGCCAGCAGATCCTCGTCCGAAAAGGCGGTGATGCGGTCGACGCTGAGAAGCGGCTTCGCCTGCGGCGCCTCCGCTTCCGGGCCGTCTCCCATCTGGCCATCGGCCACGGCGATCACGGCGCCCATGTCAGAAAGTTCCTCATGATGGCGAGACCCACCTCCTGGCTCTTTTCGGGATGGAACTGCGTCCCCGCACGATTGTCGCGCGCAACCAGGGCGACGACCGGTCCGCCATAATCCGTGGTGGCGAGGATTTCGCTGGGCTTGCCATCACTCAGGGCGAAACTGTGAGTAAAATAGACATGGTCGCCCGGAACGAGACCACCAAGCAGGTGATGTGAACCGGGCGTGAAGTCGAGCCCGTTCCAACCCATTTGCGGCAGGCGCAGGCCCGGTGCATCGATGCGGGTGATTTCGCCGCGGACCCAACCGAGGCCTTCGGTGGCGCCGTATTCCAATCCGCGCTCGGCCATTAGTTGCATGCCGACGCAGATGCCGAGGAAGGGCGTGCCGGCATCGACCGTCTCTTCCAGTGCGTCGCGCAGATGCGGCACTGCGGAAAGCCCCTCCATGCAGTCTCCGAAGGCGCCCTGGCCGGGCAGCACGATGCGGCTTGCTTCCCGGATCTCGGCAGGATCGCTCGTCACCCGCACATCAGCCACAAGCCCCGAGCGCTCGGCGGCGATCGCCACGGCGCGCGAGGCGGAAGCGAGGTTGCCGCTGCCGTAGTCGACGACCGCAATCTTCATGCGAGATCCTCCGAAGCGAGGGTCGGGTCGCGGTCGACCAGCCGGGCGAAACCAGCCTCCGCGTTCCGCGCCGCGACGACATAGCTCTCCGAAAAGCCCCGCCGGGCGAGCGACCAGCGGCAGAGATCGCGGCCCGTCAGTCCCATCAGCAAGGCATAGGCCGCGAGGAGCACCGGCGGCAGCACTGCGCCGGGCCAGAAGGATGAAAGGGCGAGCAGCGCCCCAGGCACAACCAAGGCGATGATGCCGGCGATCCAGGCGCGATGGGCGAAAAGCCAAAGCGGCCCGAACAGGAAGGCACCGAGGGAAAAGCCTTCCCGCACCAGCAGGGGCATCTGCCCCGGCCGCAGATGGGCAGTATAGATCCTCATCCCGCGAGGGATCCTTTGGTCGATGGAATGGCGCCGCCAGCCCGCGGATCGAGCCCGACCGCCATGCGCAGGGCCCGCGCCACCGCCTTGAAACAGGCTTCGGCGATGTGATGGTCGTTGCGCCCGGCCTTCTGGATCAGATGCAGATTGAACAGGCCGTTGGCCGAAAGGGCGCGGAAAAATTCCTCCGCCAGCTGGGTGTCGAAGGTCCCGATCTTGTCGGCCGTGAAGGAAACCTGCCAGCCGAGCGCGGCACGGCCGGAAAGGTCGACCGCCGCTTCGACCAGCGCTTCATCCATCGGCACCAGGGCCTGGCCGTAGCGGGTGATGCCGCGCTTGTCGCCGAGCGCCTTCAGGATCAGCTGTCCCAACACGATGCCGACATCCTCCACAGTGTGGTGGTCGTCTACATGCAGGTCGCCCTGCGCTTCGATTTCGAGATCGAACATGGCATGGCGGCCGAGCGCCGTCAGCATATGGTCGAAGAAACCGATGCCGGTGGCAGTCTTGACCTGACCGGTGCCGTCGAGGTTCAGCCGGACCGTGATCTCGGTCTCCGAGGTGCGGCGGGTGAGCTTGGCCATGCGGGCCGCGCCGAGGGGGGCAGGGGTCGCGTCCATTCGTCCTGGATACCTTATCCGCCGCAGGAGTTACACTGCCGGAGGTTGCAGAAAGCCGACCAGCCGTTCGGCCTCGGCCACGATCGGGTCGGCAATGGCGGCAGCCCGCGCGGCGCCTGCGAACAGAATGCGGTCGATATGTCCGGGATCGGCCACGAGACGGCGCGTTTCGGCCGCGATGGGCCCGAGCTTCTCGACCATGAGATCCGCGAGCTCGTTCTTGAACGTCGCGAATCCCTGGCCGCCGAACTGGGCGAGGACTGCGTTCTGGCTCAACCCCGAAAGGGCGGCGTAGATGCCGACGAGGTTGCGGGCTTCGGCCCGGCCCTCGAGCCCGGCGGCCTCGCCCGGCAGCGGCTCGGGATCGGTGCGGGCACGGCGGATTTTCGCAGCGATCGTCTCGGCATCGTCGCTCATGTTGATGCGGCTCTGGTCCGAGGGATCGGATTTCGACATCTTCTTCGTTCCGTCACGCAGGGACATGACGCGCGCGGCTTCCGGCATGATCAGCGGCTGGATTTGCGGGAAGAACTCCACCTCGTAATCATGGTTGAACTTCTGCGCGATGTCGTTCGCGAGTTCGAGGTGCTGCTTTTGATCGTCTCCCACCGGCACGCGCGTCGCGTGATAGGCGAGGATGTCGGCGGCCATCAGGTTGGGATAGACGAAAAGGCCGGCAGAGGCCGCCTCGCGGTCCTTCCCCGCCTTATCCTTGAACTGGGTCATGCGGTTCAGCCAGCCGATGCGGGCGACGCAATTGAAGATCCAGGCGAGGCGCGCATGGGCGGGCACGGCCGACTGGTGGAAAAGAATGTGCTTTTCGGGGTCGATGCCGCAGGCGATGATCGTCGCCGCCATCTCCCGCGTCTGGCGGCGCAGCACCTCCGGTTCCTGCCAGGTGGTGATCGCGTGGAGATCGACCACGCAGTAGAGGCAGTCATGGTCGTTCTGCAGCGCCACCCAGTTGCGGATCGCTCCGAGATAATTGCCGAGCGTCGGAATGCCCGACGGCTGGATTCCCGAAAATACCCGTTGCATCTACGCACCTTTCGTAACGCGGAAAGACCTTGGAGCGACCGCCGTTTCGTGGCCGGAGGGGGGCTTTTCCCCGCATCGGAGCGGTCCGTCAATGACCGCTCCCCCGTCCTTTCGGCATGCGTATCATCATGCTGCGGCGCGGCAGCCCCGTTGACCGTTCGGTCAGTAGGCCTCAAGATCGGTATGAATGATCTTTAATTCCACATCCAGACGGGTGGGGTGGATCGGGATTTGCGGCAGCCCGGATTGCCGCCATCGACTCTAGCCCAGGGATCACCTGATGAGACTTCGGTATTCCGCGATGGTTTTCGCAGGCCTACTCGTGGGCGCCTCTTCGGCGGCGCGTGCGCAGATGGGCCCCGGCGGCCCGCCTGCCGTGGGCGTCACCAAGGCGGCGATGACACCCATCTACCTGACGAGCCAGTATATCGGCCGCGTCCAGGCGATCAGCAAGGTGACAATCCGTGCCCGTGTCACCGGCACGCTGGAGGAGCGCGACTTCAAGGAAGGCGACGAGGTCAAGAAGGGTCAGCTGCTCTTCATCATCGAGCAGCCGCCTTATCAGGCCGCCGTGCTGCAGGCCCAGGGCGCCGTCATCCAGGCCGAGGCGGCGTTGAAGAACGCCAAGCAGAACCTCACCCGGTCCCAGACCCTGCTCAATACCCCGGCCGGCCAGCGGTCGACCGTCGATACCGACGTCGCGAGCCAGGGCCAGAGCCAGGGCCAGTTGCTGGTGGCGGAAGCGCAGCTCAAGACCGCGCAGATCAACCTCGGCTACACCACCATCACCTCGCCGATCGACGGCCGCATCGGCGTCGCGACCGACCCGGGCAATACCGTCGCCTTCACCGATGCGGCGCTCGCGACGGTGGTGAGCCAGGACCCGGAATACGTGACCTTCCCGGTCTCGGAGGTCGAGGTCATGAAGCTCCAGCAGCAATATGCCGGCAAGGGCGGGCTCGGCGCGCTGACCGTCAAGGTCAAGCTGCCCAATGGCCAGATGTATGACCAGACGGGTAAGATCGACTTCAGCGACATCAGCGTCAGCGCGTCGACCGATACGATCAACCTGCGCGCGACCGTGCCCAACCCGTCGCGCGGCGCCCAGAGCGATTCGGGCGGCAACCGCACCCTCGTCGACGGCGGCTTCGTCACCGTCATCCTGCAGTCGGCCAATCCGATCCAGAGCGTGACCATTCCCCGCGCCGCCGTGCTGGCCGACCAGCAGGGCTATTACGTCTATATCATCGACGCGAAGAACAACGCCGAGCGCCGCAACATCACGCTCGGCCAGTCGCCCGATCCCCTGCTCGCCGTGGTCGCGAGCGGCCTTAAGGCGGGCGACCAGGTGGTGGCGGACGGCGTGCAGCGCGTGCATCCGGGCGCGCCCGTGAAGCCTGTGCCCTATACGCCGCCGAAAGCCCCCTCGACCTCCGAATCCGACGGTTCGGACGGCTAGGGCAGGGCCAGACACACCATGTTCTCCGCCATCTTCATCGACAGGCCGCGGCTTGCCATCGTCATCGCGGTTCTGATCACGCTTGCCGGGTTGATTGCGCTGACGCGCATTCCGGTCGCCCAGTTCCCGGACATCGTGCCGCCGCAGGTCTCGGTCACCACCTCCTATCCCGGCGCCTCGGCGGCGGTGGTGGAGGCGACCGTCGCCCAGCCCTTGGAGGCGCAGATCGTCGGCGCCGACAAGATGATCTACATGCGCTCCTACAGCGGCAATGACGGCAGCTACAGCCTCACCGTCAGCTTCGCCCTCGGCACCGATCCGAATATCGACGTCGTGAACGTGCAGAACCGCGTCGCCGCCGCGCTCTCGCAGCTGCCGTCGGAAGTGCAGGCGGAAGGCGTGCAGCTGCGGCAGAAATCATCGGCCGTGCTGCAATTCGTGCTGTTCTCGAGCCCGGACAAGTCGCTCAGCCCGCTCTTCATCTCCAACTACATCACCATCAACGTGCTCGACGTGCTCTCCCGCACACCGGGCGTGGGCCAGGCTTTCCTCTTCGGTGCGCAGAACTATTCGATGCGCATTTGGATGAACACCGACCGTCTGACCCAGCTCGGCCTCTCGCCCCAGGACGTGATCAACGCCATTTCGGCGCAGAACACGCAGGCGGCGGTTGGCACCATCGGCGCCAAGCCGATCGGCAACGAGCAGCAGTTCACGATGAACATCCAGACGCAGGGCCGCCTGGTGACGCCGGAGCAGTTCGGCAACATCATCCTGCGCGCGAATTCGGACGGCTCGATCCTGCGCGTGAAGGACGTGGCGCGCATCGCCCTGGGCGCCGAGAGCCAGAACACCCAGGACCAGCTGGACGGCGCCCCCGCGCTCGGCATCGGCATCTATCTCGAACCCGGGGCCAATGCGGTGGAGACCGCACAGCGCGTGAAGGCGGCGATCGCCGGTCTCTCGCAGCGCTTTCCGGCCGGGCTGAAGGCGCAGGTCATCTACGACACCTCCGACTTCGTGAACGAGACCGTCCACGAGGTTATCCAGACCATCGTCGAGGCCTTCATCCTCGTGGTGCTGGTCGTCTTCCTCTTCCTCGGCGGCAATATCCGCGCCACCATCATCCCGGCGATCGCGGTGCCGGTCAGTCTCATCGGCGCCTTCGCGGTGCTGATGGCGCTCGGCTATTCGGCCAATACCATCTCGCTCCTCGCCCTTGTCGTCGCCATCGGCGTCGTCGTGGATGATGCGATCGTGGTGGTCGAAAACGTCGAGCGCGTGATGGAGGAGCATCCCGACATGGATCCCCGCGCGGCGACAAAACTCGCCATGCGGCAGATCATCGGGCCGATCATCGCGATCTCGCTCGTGCTGCTCTCGGTCTTCGTGCCGGTAGGCTTCATTCCGGGCCTCTCCGGCCAGCTCTTCAAACAGTTCGCCGTTACGATCAGCGTGACCATGCTGATTTCGGCGACGAACGCGCTCACGCTGTCACCCGCCCTTTGCGCGCTCTTCCTGCGTCCCGTGAAAAACAAGGAGACGAGCAAAGGACCCTTCTCGCGTCTCAGCCGCGGCATCGACCGCGTGCGCAACGGCTACGGCCATACCGTGGGCCGGCTGGTGCGCTTCGCGATCATCGTCGTGCCGCTGCTGCTCATCGTGGCAGCGGGTCTCGTTTTCATGGCGGGGCGGACGCCGGGCGGCTTCCTGCCCGAGGAGGATCAGGGCGCCTTCTTCACCGCCGTGGAACTGCCGGACGGCGCCTCGATCAACCGCACGCAGCAGGTCGTGGACCGGGTCGCCGGCATGCTGAAGGCGATGCCGCAGGTGCAGCACACCATCTCGATCGTCGGCTATTCCATCCTCGACGGTGCGGCCGAGCCCAACGGTGCCTTCGTGGTCGCGCGCTTGAAGCCCTTCGCGCAAAGGCCGGGGGCGGCGAACAGCGTGCAGGCGCTGATCGGCAAGATGTTCGGCATGTCGCAGCAGATCATGGGCGCCAATGTCTTCCCCTTCAATCTGCCGCCGATCATCGGCCTCTCCACAGGTGGTGGCTTCGAATACCAGCTTGACGCGTTGGAGGGCCAAGACCCGCAGGACATGGCCTCGGTCCTCGGCAGCCTGCTCGTCGCCGCCAATACCGACCCGCGGCTGACCCGCGTCTTCTCAACCTTCTCGGCCGGAACGCCGTCGATCTATCTCGACATCGACCGTGAGAAGGCGCAGGCGCTCGGCGTCAATATCAGCGACATCTTCACGACGCTGCAGGCGACGATGGGCGGCTACTACGTCAACCAGTTCAACCTGTTCGGCCGCGTTTGGCAGGTCAATATTCAGGCCGAGGCTTCCGACCGCGACGATCTCTCCTCGATCTGGAAGATCTATGTCCGCAATGCGAGCGGCAATATGGTGCCGCTGCGCAGCCTGGCGACGATGCGGATCGTGACCGGCCCGCAGGTCATCAGCCGCTACAACAACGTCCGCTCCATCACCATCGACGGTTCACCTGCACCGGGGGAATCCTCAAGCCAGGCACTGGCGGCGATGGCGGAGATTTCCAACAAGGTGTTGCCCGCCGGCTACGGCTATGAATGGACGGGCACCGCCTACCAGGAAGTCCAGGCCGGTGGACAGACGGGCGTGGTGCTCGCCCTCGCGGTGCTCTTCGCCTATCTCTTCCTCGTAGCCCTCTACGAGAGCTGGACGATCCCGATGTCGGTGCTGATCTCGGTGGTCGTCGCCGGTCTCGGCGCCTTCATCGGCCTCACCGTCACGCAGCTGCCGCTCAACCTCTATGCCCAGATCGGCCTCGTCACTCTCATTGCGCTCTCCGCCAAGAACGGCATTCTGATCGTGGAGTTCTCAAAGGAGCAGCGCGAGATGGGGGTGCCCATCCGGGATGCGGCGGTCGCCGGCGCGCGTCTGCGGTTCCGCGCGGTGATGATGACCTCCTTCGCCTTCATTCTCGGCCTCGTGCCGCTGGTGATGGCGACGGGGGCGGCGCAGATCAGCCGTCGCTCGGTCGGCACGCCGGTCTTCTTCGGCATGATCGCGGCGAGCTTCGTCGGCATCTTCGTGATCCCGATGCTCTACACCTGCTTCCAGTACATGCGGGAATGGGCGCGGGTGAAGATCTTCCGCCTGCCGCCGCTGGAATTCCACAAGCCGAAGGCTTGGGAGGAGTGATCCTTCTGGCCAACGCTAAGGAATGAAGCAAAAGCCCTGGAGCGGTAACGTCTCCAGGGCTTTTGTTGGGCCCACGGCTGGTTGAATTAATACTTAGACCAGATCTATTTGTTGGCAGATTCTTCCAGGATGCCAGGAAAAGCATCCTCCAATTGAGCGATGAGCTGCCGCGCGGAAACTCTCGTCAGTTGTAGAGTCTGGCTAAGCTTTCCTGGCTTGGTACGAGTTACCGTTCTTCCGTAGGTGTTGATTTGGAATATCGGGCCATCTGGCTCTTCGAAATAAAACGTTCTCGCGTTGTCTATTTCGTCGTGAGTTTGGCCACTTGGATGAAGACCAGTGCCTTCAACTTTGCTTAATCGTGCCATTGTCATGCTCTCGAAATTTGTTGCACATCATTATCGGTTTAGCGCGACAGATCAAGCATAGCCACCACCTGTCTGGATCAGTGCCCGCCGGCTTTGGAAAAAACATTCATCGTCAACACGCCCGCGATGATCAGCGCCATGCCGAGGATTGCCGGCAGGTCGAGCTTCTGGCCCTGGAAGGCCCAGGCGACGGTCGCGATGAGAACGATGCCGACGCCCGACCAGATGGCATAGGCCACGCCGGTCGGGATCGTTCGCAGCGTCAGCGAGAGGAAGTAAAAGGCGACCGCGTAGCCCGCAACGGTCGCGAGCGACGGGCCGAGCTTCGTGAAGCCATCCGATATCTTCATGAAGGATGTGCCGGTGACTTCACCGACGATGGCGATCAGCAGAAAGAGATAGGGCATGGAGCCGGTCTAAAGCCGGCCCCCGTCGATTGTCACGCGCAATGAGACGCGCGCGACTCGTCCTGCTCAGATCTCCGCCGCATAGCCCAGTGCCCGCTCGAAGGTCGCCGGATCGACATTGCCGCCCGAGACGACGATCGCGGTCGTGCGGTCCCGCCCGTCGAAGGCGCCCGACAGCAGGGCCGCGAGGCCGACCGCGCCCGAGGGTTCGACCACGAGTTTGAGATGCAGGAAGGCGAAGGCCATGGCGCGCAGCACGGCTTCGTCCGTCACCACCACGCCGCCCGCAACGCGGTCCTTGTTCACTGCGAAGGTCAGCTCGCCCTGATTGGGGGAGAGCAGCCCGTCACACAGAACAGAACCGCCATCGCCATTGCGCTCGCGCGTGCCGGAGAGGAGCGAGCGGCGCATGTCGTCCCGTCCCTCGGGCTCCAGCGCGTAGGTTTTCACATCCGGAAAGCGGGACTGCATGGCGAGCGTCACGCCGGCGAGCAGCCCGCCGCCGCTGACAGGCACCAGCACGGCATCGGGGGCGACGCCCACGGACGCCGCGTCCTCCGCGATCTCCAGCCCCGCGGTGCCCTGGCCGGCGATCACTTCCAGCTTGTCATAGGGCGGGATGATGGCCGCTCCCGTGCGCTCGGCCTCGGCGCGGGCCAGCGCCTCGCGGTCATCGCGCAGCCGGTCGAAGGGCACCACGTGCGCGCCCCAGCTTTTCGTCATGCGGGTTTTGATGGCGGGCGCGTCCTCCGGCATGAAGATGGTGGCAGGCAGGCCGGCGGCGGCCGCGGCATAGGCCACCGCTTGGGCGTGATTGCCCGAGGAGAAAGCAACGATGCCGCCGCGATGCCCGGCCTCGGCCAAAGCCAGCACGGCATTCATCGCGCCCCGCAGCTTGAAGCTGCCGGTGTGCTGAAGGTTCTCCGCCTTCAGCAGCACGGTGCCGCCCACCGCCCGGTCCAGCACCGCGCTGCGCAGCAGCGGCGTGTGGCGCAGCCGTGCGCTGGTGCGCGCGCGGGCGGCGAGGATGTCGTCGAGGGTCGGGAGGATCACGGTTCAGCTCCGGATGGCAGACGGGTCAGAAGAGAGGCGGCGCCGGGTGCGAGCGTCACGGCATAGAGCTCATAGCTCTCGCCGATTCGTCCATTGCGGCCACGGCTGATGGTGCCGAGAAGCGTCATGCTGCTCCAGGGGGCTGCATCGGGCGGTGTATGCCGGCGCGTCGTGCGGATGAAGATCCCCGTCTCACCCGGGGGCACTGCCGTTTCAGGATGCGGGAGGGAAAAAACCTGCCAGCGCGGCTCGTCGCTGAGGACGGGCAGGGCGCCCGGCAGGCGCAGGGCGAGTTCGGAGCCGAGCCCGTATTCGTCGACCGCGACGAAGGAGGCCTTCGCCTGATGGGCGTGAAGGACCATGGCGCGGGCAAGCTTGTTCCAGCCACCCAGCAGCCGGACGGTCGGGTCACCCGGTCCGCCGATGGGAATGGGGCTCGCGACCGCCTGGACATAGACGACCAGCGCCATGGCGAAGCCGAGCGCGAGGCCCGGCTTCAGCCAGCGGCGGCAGGCAGGCAGGCGGGCGGCCGCGATGACGCCGGCGGGATAGATGATTTCGGGCCAATTGCCCTGCACGCGGTCACCTAAGGCATGTTCGATGAAAATCAGCGCCGGAAAGACGCCGAGTGCCACGAGCAGTCCGGAGACCGGATCGCGCGTGCGGACCACCCGCACGGTCTCTACGGACAGGCCGACTATGCAGAGGACGAAGATGATGGGCGTCGCGAGCCCGGCCTGGCCGCCGATCAGCTCACCCAGGAACTGCAAGGCGCGGGCCGGGTGGAAATCCCCCGTGCGGCCGCCCTGTTTGGCGAAGCTGATCCAGCTATGGTCGGCGTTCCAGAGAATGACCGGCAGGAACAGTACGAGTGCGAGCATGAGGCCGCCCCAGGCGCGCGGGTCCCGCAGCCAGCGGCGGCCGGCGGGAAGCGCCAGGCACCAGAGCCCGATCCCGGCCAGCAGCAGGGCGCCGGTATATTTGCTGTCAAGCGTCAGGCCGGCGGCGATGCCCGCCGCAATCCACCACCAGCCCGAGCCGCCCGCGACGAGCCGCGCCATGGCCCAGAGCGTCAGCGTCCAGAAGAAAACGAGCGGGGTGTCGGGCGTCATCAGGATGGCGCCGGCGCCGAAAAGAAGCGTCGCGTTGAGCAGAAGGGCCGCCGCATAGCCGCGGCCCGCGCCGAGTTTCCGCGCCGCATCGAAAATGAAAAGAGAGGCGGCGGCCGCGGACAGCGGCCCGAGCAGACGGATGCCGAGCGGCGTCGGGCCGAAGATCCAGGTGCCGATGCGCACCCAGAGGGCCACCATGAAGGAATGGTCGTAATAGCCGGCGGCCGGCGCCCGGCTCCAGACCCAGTAATAGGCCTCGTCCGGCGAAACCGTCACCACCGCCGCGACCCCTATCCGCAGCGCTGTCAGCGCGAGAAGGGCGAAGCCAAAGGCCAAGGCGGGGGAGCGAAGGGATTTCTGGTCCGGCATGGTGGGGGCCGCTATGCCGGACCGGGGGCGGCGGCGCCAGCCCCCGTTACTGCGCGGCAGAGCTCACTCAGACCTCAGACCGTGCGCCAGACCAGCGTGGAGGAGACGGCGTAGTTCCACACCACGCCGACGGCGGCGCCCACGGCGGCGGCGGCCAGCCCGTTGTCGCTGAAGGGCGAGAACAGCGCTGTCGCGATGCCGACATTGGCAACGGCGCCGAGACCGCAGACGAGCATGAACAGCACCAGCCCGCGCAGCAGCTTCGGGCCGCGCAGCCGGTGGCTGCGATAGGTCAGCCGGTTGTTGAGCTGGAAGTTGAAGAGCATCGCGATGACAGTCGCGATCACTTCGGCCGCGACGAAGTCGAGGCCGAGCCCCTGGCCGACCCAGAGCGCCGCGATGTTCACCACCACGCCGAGGGCACCCACCAGCGCGAAGGCCAGGAAGCGCATCGGCACATAGCCGCGCAGGCTCTTGTCCAGCAGCAGGGAGGCGAATTGCACCATCACCAGCGCGTCGAGCTTGCTCTCCCCGGCCTCGCGCCGGTGGAACTGGCAGGGGATTTCGAGCACGCGCAACCGCTCGGGCGCCGAGAGGATGAGGTCGAGCAGAATCTTGAAGCCCTGGCCGGAGAGGCGCGGGGCGATCGCCTCGAACCGCGCGCGCGGCATCATGAAAAAGCCGCTCATCGGGTCCGTCACGCGCATGGGCAGGAAATACTGCGCGACCGCGATGCCGGCATTGGAGATGCGGTGGCGCGTGGCGGACGAGAGCCCGTCTGAGGAGCCGCCGAGGACATGGCGACTGCCGATGACGACATCCGCGCCCCCCCGGCGGAGTTGTGCCAGCATGTCCGGCAGCACGGTCTGGTCGTGCTGCAGATCGCCGTCCATGACGGCCACGAAATCGGCGGAAGAGGAGAGCGCGCCCTCGATCACGGCGGAAGAGAGGCCGCGCCGGCCAATGCGGCGAATGCAGCGCACCCGCGGATCGACGCGCGCAAGGCTGCGCGCCTCCTCGGCCGTGCCGTCCGGGCTGTTATCGTCGACGAAGATGATTTCCCAGTCGACACCGGGCAGGGCGGCGGCCACCCGCTCCACCATCGGGCGGACGTTCGGCCGTTCCTTGTAGCAGGGCACGACGATGGAAAGCTCCGCGCTCTGCCGGGCCGCGCTCTGGCGGGCCACATTCGGCCGGGTCGCCGGATCAGAATCGGATGTCATGCCGCTATGGGACACCGGGAAAGTGGCCGCGGGCAAGGCATGATCGACCGTAAGCTCGTCCATGGGTAGCGGCTTCCGTGCAGGCGGTGAGAATAGGACAAAGGCGCAGATGCCAGCACTTTGCGGCGGCATGAGGGCGGTCAGCCCGGTGGGTTCCATCCCGCAGGCGCCATCTCGAATCCTGCAAACAGAAAGGCGGGGGCCACGATGCAGGAGACAAGCGTCCAATCGCCGTCGCTCCAGGCCCGCTGCCAGTGGCCTTTCGGCACCGTACGCTGCAGGGCCTCGCCCCGGCTCAGATCAGGGCCGAGCGGATGGCGCGTCGTGGCCGCATCCGGGGCGGCCATTTCAAGGGCCAGCGGCGCGCCCGCATGCCACAGCCAGATTTCCACGGCATCGACCTTGTGCCAGTGGCTGACGACGCCGCGCGGCAGCAGGAAGTAGATACCCGTGGCGGCGCCTCGATTGTCGAGGTCGCCGTCGCGGAAAATCTCGCGGTAGAAGCCGCCTTCGGGATGCGGGGCGAGACCGAGGCTGGCCACCACCGCTTCCGCCGCGAGGCCCGGCCCCGTCAGGTCCATGGGGGTGCCGCCCTCAGCCCGGCGGTACGCTGGCCGCGAAGCCCGGAAGCTCGGCGGTAAAGGCCGCATACCAGCGGGCGAGGCGGGGATGGCCGGCCCGCCAGTCAAGCTCCGAGAAGCGGAAATCGAGATAGCCGAGCGCACAGACGACGGAGATGCTGCCGATATCGGCATGGGCCTCGGCCGGCGGGTGCTCCTCCAACAGGGCGAGGCCGCGGCTGACGGCCTCGAGCTGCCGGGCGATCACCGCCTTGCGGGTCGGTTCCTCCGGCCGCATGCGCTCCATCCGCGCGAGCACCGCGGCGTCCATCATGCCGTCCGCCAGAGCCTGCATGCGCAAGGCCGACCAGCGGGCGCCGTGTTCGGGGAAAAGCGGCGGCGCCTCGCCGACACTGTCGAGATATTCGCAGATCACCGGACTGTCGAAGAGTGCCTCGCCATCCTCCGTCACCAGGCAGGGCACCTTGGAGAGCGGATTGGCCGTGACGAGGGACGCGGGGGAGGCGTGCGCATCGGTGGGCACGCGCTCGATTTGCCCGTCGAGATCGCGGATGGCCGCGCAGAGCACCACCTTCCGCACGAAGGGGCTGGTCGCCGAGTAGAAGAGTTTCATGACAGTCCTTCTGGGTCGCCGATTGGGCGCGTTTGGCCGATCAGCCTTTGAAATTATCCTTCATCGCGCGGATGCGGCCGAAGGAGGGCGCGTCCGCCGCGAGCAGGTAGGGATTGACCGGCAATTCGTCTCCAAGGCGGACGGGAAGGGTCTGCATCCCCGCCGCCCGCATGCGGTCAACCTCGGCCGCGCGCTCCTGCAGCAGCGCATTGTCCGGGTCGATCGAGAGCGCGAAGCGGGCATTGGACTGCGTATATTCATGCCCGGCACAGATCAGCGTCTCCTCCGGCAGGGCGGCGATCTTCTGAAAACTCTGGAAGAACTGCTCGGGTGTGCCCTCGAACATGCGGCCGCAGCCGAGGCTGAACATGGTGTCGCCGCAGAACAGGATCGGGCCATCGGGGAAGAAATAGGAAATATGGCCGACGGTGTGGCCCGGCGTGTCGATGATTTCGGCCGTATGGCCGGCGAAGGTGACCGTGTCGCCCTCGCTCACGCTGATATCGAGGCGCGGCAGGCGATGCGCATCGGCGCCATTGCCCACGACGGGGGCGCCATAGCGGGCGCGCAACGCCTCGACGCCCGCGATGTGATCGTCGTGGTGATGGGTGAGCAGGATCATGTCGAGCTTGGCGCCCATCTGCTCCACCGCGGCGATCGCCGCCTGGCCGTCGGCCGGGTCCACGAAGGCGATGGCGCCGGATGCGTCGTCGCGCAGGATCCAGGCATAGTTGTCGGAAAGCATGGGGACGGTGATCGGGGAGAGTGTCATGCCGCATAGCCTAGCATTGGTGCGGCCGGGGGTGAATGCCGATCGGCCGACAATCAGCCGGATCGCGGGGCTTTGTGCTTCTGTGTATGCTGCGCGGAATGGCACTCGATGTTCACGCGGCGGCTGACTTTTACGGAACCACGCAAGGCGTGGTCGCCGCCCGGCTCATTCGCGAGCGTATCGGCGCGCTGTGGCCGGACATGGCGGGCAAATCCGTGCTCGGCCTGGGCTATGCCCCGCCCTACTTGCGCGCCTGGCGGGAAGAGGCCGCGCTTACCGTCGCGGTGACGCCCGCGCAGCTGGGCGCCGCGCGCTGGCCGGTGGGCGGTGCCAACCTCACCTGCATGGCGGAGGAGGATGCGCTGCCCTTCAACGGCCCGGTGTTCGACCGGGTGCTGCTGGTGCACGGTCTGGAGAATGCCGAAACCGTGCGGTCGATGCTGCGCGAAATCTGGCGCGTGATGAAGGATGACGGCAAGCTGATGGTCGTCGCCCCCAATCGCCGCGGCATGTGGGCCTATTTCGAGCACACGCCCTTCGGTTATGGCACGCCCTATTCGGCAGGGCAGGTGGGGCGGCTGCTGGCCGGGAACATGTTCCGGGTGGAGCGGCGGGACATCGCGCTGTGCATGCCGCCCTGGGACATGCGGCTGGTGCTCCGCTCCAACCGGCTGTTCGAGCGCGCGGGCCGCTGGGCGACACCGCAATTCGCCGGCGTCACCATCGCGGAGGCGGTGAAGGACGTCTATTCCGCGATCCCAACCAATATGACGCCGAGCCGGCGGTTCATTCTCGCGGAAGCGCCGTAGAGCGGCGTGAGGTTTAGACCAGTCCCCGCCGCTTGAGGAAAGCTAGATCAGCCCTGACGGCGAACACACTGAACCACGTGTCACGCTAAAACAGCGCGCTGACTGATTCTCCGTTGTGAATACGCTGGATCGCTTCCGCCAGAGCCCGGGCGACTGACAGCACCTTCAGCTTAGGCGCCAAGTTAGCCCCGGAGATGGGCACCGTATTCGTACAGACAATCTCGGCCACCTCCTCCAGCGCAGACAGGCGCTCGAGCGCGTCGCTCGAAAAAAGACCGTGTGTACAGGCGAGGCGGATGGAGCGCGCGTTGTACTCGCGCAAGCGTTGGACCAGTTCGATCATCGTGCTGCCCTTGGCGATCTCGTCGTCAAGAACAATCACGTCCTTGCCGGCCACATCACCAATAATCGCGCTAATCTTAACCTTGTCGTCCGGGAAGCGTTGCTTGGCCCCAGCCGCGACGGGCGTCCCCAACAGGCGGGCGAAGGCGGCTGCATCCTTTGCGCCGCCCAAATCTGGCGAGACCACAACGGCGTTGGCGAGATCATATTGGCGGAAATGGCCGGCCAACTCGTTGCGGGCATGCAGATGGTCAACTGGTACACTGAAAAAGCCATGTACTTGAGGTGAATGCAGCGCCATGGTGAGGACGCGGTTTACCCCAGCGGTGGTGAGGAGGTCGGCCACCAGCCGGCCCCCGATCGATATGCGCGGCGCATCCTTCTTGTCTGACCGCGCGTAGGAGTAGAAGGGTATGACTGCCGTGATACGCGAGGCGGATGCGCCGCGCGCTGCATCGGCCATCAACAGCAGTTCCATCAAGTGTTCCTGAGTGGGCGGTGATAGCGGCTGAATCAGGAAAACGTCTTGCTCGCGGCAATTCTCTTGCAGTTGAATCTGCAGGCAGTCGGTGGCGAAGCGATGCACATGTGAGGGAGAAAGCGGTTTTTGAAGATGGTTACAGACTTCCGCTGCAAATGCCTGGTGCGCGGACCCGCTGAATACTGTGATCCCGTTCATTGTCCCACCTAGATTAAATGCGAACGTGCAATAGCAATCCCGCCCAGGAGAGTCCTGGCACGTCTTTGACCCGATATGGATAAACATGCAAGGAAGTCCGTCGGAGTGGCGTGTCAGCTTCCTTGGCCAGCTTGCCCGGAAGCGAGCCGGTCAGGCCTCAAGCACAACCCGCCACCACGCGCCATTCACGCATGGACGTGCCGATGGGTCTCCTCGCGGTCGCCATGGCGATGGGTTGTCTCGAAGACCTCCACCGGAATGACGTGCAGGTTCGCGTGGCGCACGCCGCGTTGCGCCGTCATGCCGTTGGCCAGACCGCGCACGGCCCCCGAGGGTCCGCGAAGGACAGAGACTTCCAGGCAGGTTTCGTGATCAAGATGAACGTGCAGGCTCGCGACGGTAATATCGTGATTGTCATGCGCCGCCCGGCTGAGCCGCTGGGCGAGAGCCCGCGTCTCGTGGTCATAGACATAGCCGAGCACGGCGACGCAGGGCGTCTCCCCGGCCATCGCGCTCTCCCGCATCGCCGCCTCGCGCAGCATGTCTCGCACCGCTTCCGAGCGGTTGGCATAGCCACGGCGCGCCATGAGGGCGTCGACCGAGGCCATCAGCGCATCGTCGATCGTGATGGTGAAGCGTTGCATCGCTCTCTCTCTCCCGCTGCGTCCGCCCGCTGCGATCGGGCGTCTGGACATCATACTTTTTCGTCAGATAGTGTGACACGAAGGCCGCGCCGGGGACCAGCATGCTGCGAAACGCAATTTCTGTCCTCAGCGCGGATGGCGGCCAGGGTCTGCGGCGCCGCGCTGGCCGGATCTACCTGGGCCTGATCGCTGCCAATCTCGGTGCCTGGGCTTGGGCGATCTTGCTGTTTCGCCATCATCCGGTGCTGCTCGGCACGGCGCTGCTCGCCTATAGTTTTGGCCTGCGGCATGCGGTCGACGCTGATCATATCGCGGCGATCGACAACGTGACCCGTCGCCTGATGCAGGCGGGCCGGCGGCCGGTTTCGGTGGGCTTCTTCTTCTCCCTCGGCCATTCCACCGTGGTGGTGGGGGCAACGATCGCAATCGCTGCGACGGCCACCGCCTTCCAATCCCAGATCGCGTCCTTCCATGCGGCGGGCGGGATTATCGGCACGCTCGTCTCGGTGCTGTTCCTCTTCGTGATCGCGGCGATGAATTTCTCAATTTTGCGTCACCTTTGGCGGAGCTTCCGCCAGGTGAAGGCGGGCGGGCGCTACCGGGAGGAAGATCTGGAGACGCTGCTTTCCGGGCGCGGACTGATCGCCCGGATCTGTCGCCCGTTATTCGGCCTCGTCGGCCAAAGCTGGCACATGTATCCGCTCGGCCTGCTGTTCGGCCTCGGCTTCGATACCGCGACCGAGGTCGGGCTGCTCGGCATTTCGGCCGCCCAGGCGGGGCAGGGGCTGCCGGTCTGGTCCATCCTGGTCTTTCCCGCGCTGTTCACGGCCGGGATGGCGCTGGTCGATACGACGGATGGCATCCTCATGCTCGGCGCCTATGGCTGGGCCTTCATCCGACCGCTGCGCAAACTCTACTACAATTTCACCATCACCCTGGTCTCCGTGCTTGTCGCGGTCATGGTCGGCGGGGTGGAGGCGCTGGGGCTGTTGGCCGACCGGCTCGCGCTCCAGGGGCCGTTCTGGGACGTGATCGGCGCGCTGAACGAGCATTTCGGCATCATCGGCTATCTCATCATCGGCATTTTCCTGGGCGCCTGGGCGCTGTCCGCCGCCATCTACCGCTGGCGCGGCTACGACCGGCTGGAGGCCTGACACTCACATTTCCGTGTCAAAACATCCTGGCCGGTCTAGCCTCTGCGCCGGGAGATGCCATCTCCCCATCAATGACCGGCGCCGCATCATGCGGACCGGAAGCGGGAGATAGTCATGCTTCTTCTAATCCTGATCATTCTGGTCATCCTTGTGCTCGGCGGCGGCGGATACGGCTACAGCCGGGGCTATTACCGGGAGCGGCCGCATTACGGCTACGGCATGGGCGGACTCGGCACCTTCCTCATCGTCGTGCTGATCCTGTTCCTGCTCTTCGGCCACCACTGAGCCGGCGCCGGGCGGGGCAGGGCGCCCCGGCCCGGCTTGCCTTGCGCCGCCGCCGGGCGCAATTTCGGTCCCCGTGCGGGGAGGCACGCCCAACAATGATTCGCCAGCCGGAGCCCAAACCCGAAGTCCTTGCCCATTGTTCGAAGATCATCGCCGGGTTGCGCGCCTTGCTGCCCGAGACCGGGGTGATCGCCGATACGCTGCGCCTCAAACCCTATGAGACCGACGGGTTGAGTGCCTATCGCCAGCCGCCGATGGCCGTGGCCCTGCCGGAAACCACCGAACAGCTTGCCGCCGTCCTGCGCTTCCTCCACCGCGAGGGCGTGCGCGTCATCCCGCGTGGCGCCGGCACCAGCCTGTCCGGCGGTGCCCTGCCGCTGGCGGACGGCGTGGTCGTCGGCATGATGCGCATGAACCGCATCCTCGAGATCAACTATGCCGATCGCTTCGCCGTGGTGCAGGCGGGTGTGACCAATCTCGGCATTACGGCGGCGATGCAGGAGGACGGGTTCTTCTATGCGCCCGATCCGTCAAGCCAGCTCGCCTGCATGATCGGCGGCAATGTGGCGATGAATTCGGGCGGCGCGCATTGTCTGAAATACGGGGTCACGGCCAACAACCTGCTCGGCCTGAAAATCGTCACCATCGAAGGAGAGATCATCGACATCGGCGGCGCGCATCTGGACGGCGGCGGCTATGACTGGCTCGGCCTGCTGACGGGCAGCGAGGGCCAGCTTGCCATGACCGCGGAAGTGACCGTGCGCATCCTGCGCGCGGCCGAAGGGCAGCGCGCCATGCTGGCGGCCTTCCGCTCCAACGAAATCGCCGGTGCCTGTGTCGACCGCATCATCGGCTCCGGCATCATCCCGGTGGCGCTGGAATTCATGGACCGGCCCGCGATCCATGCCTGCGAAGCCTTCGCCCATGCCGGCTATCCGCTGGATGCGGAGGCGATGCTGATCATCGAGGTGGAAGGATCGGTTGCTGAGCAGGACGAGCTTCTCACCCGCATCCGCGCGATCTGCGATGAGTTCGACCCGATCAGTTGCCGGGTCTCCCAGTCCGCCGAGGAGAGTGCCGCGATCTGGAAGGGTCGCAAGGGCGCCTTCGGCGCGGTCGGCCGCATCAGCCCGGATTACCTGTGTATGGACGGCACCATCCCGACCAGCCGGCTGCCCGAGGTGCTCGCCCGCATCCAGGCGATGAGCGACGATTGCGGCCTCAAGGTCGCAAACATCTTCCATGCCGGGGACGGCAACCTGCATCCCCTGATCATGTTCGATGCCAATGACCCTACCAGCTTCCAGAAGGCGGAAAAGTTCGGCGCCGATATCCTCTGCCTCTGCGTCGAGGTCGGCGGTTGCCTGACGGGCGAACACGGCGTGGGTGTCGAGAAGCGGGATCTGATGGACCGGCAATTCAACCCCACGGAACTCGACCAGCAGCGCGCCATCAAATCGGCCTTCGATCCGGATTGGCTTCTCAACCCGTCAAAGGTCTTTCCGCTGGTGCCGGCGTGAGTGCCGTGATGGAGCTCTCCGGATTCCAAGCCCCGGTTGAGGAGCGGGACTTCGCCGAGATCGTCGGCGCGGCGCATGGGTCGAAAACGCCGGTCGCGGTCGAGGGTCTCGGCAGTAAACTCGGGATGCTGCGGCCGGTGCAGGCGGGCATGACGCTCTCCACCCGCAACCATACCGGCATCACGCTTTATTCGCCGCGCGAGATGATCATCGCGGCACGGGCCGGCACGCCGCTTTCCGAGATCGAGGCGGCGCTTGCGGCGGAGAACCAGCAGCTGACGGCGGAGACGCCCGATCTTTCGGCGCTCCTCGGCACCGCGCCGGGGCAGACGCTAGGCGGCGCGCTGGCGACCAACCTGAGCGGTCCGCGCCGCATCGCCTGGGGGGCGATGCGCGACCATGTCATGGGCGTGCGGGCGGTGAACGGGCGCGGCGAGATCATCCGCTCCGGCGGGCGGGTCTTGAAGAACGTGACCGGGCTCGACCTCTGCAAGCTGCTCGCCGGCAGCAACGGCACGCTCGGCGTATTGACCGAGGTGACGCTGAAAATCCAGCCGCGACCGGAAGCCTCTGGCACGCTGGTCCTGCGCGGGCTGGACCCGGCCGCGGCCGTCGCCGCGCTTTCGACCGGTCTCGGCTCCCCCTTCGGCGTGTCCGGCGCGGCCTTTCTGCCGGGCTGGGCGGCGGCGGAAATTCCGGGCCTGGGCGATGCCTCTGTCACCCTGATCCGCGTCGAGGATTTTGCCGCGAGCGTCGCCTACCGGCTCGGCCGGCTCGCGACCGATCTCGAACGGCGCGGCCTGTCCGAGATTGTTGACGAGGCCGAGAGCCGCCGCCTCTGGCAGGCCGTGCGCGACGTGCAGCCAATCCGGGTAGCCGAGGGCGAAGCGGTCTGGCAGGTCTCGACCCGGCCATCACGCGGGCCGACGGTTCTGGCGGCGGCGGAGGCTGCCGGTGCACGCGGCTTCTTCGATTGGGGTGGCGGCCGGCTTTGGCTCGCGGGGGCGGGGACCGAGACCTTGCACCAGGCGATCATGGCGGCCGTCGGCCGCGAGGGCGGCAGCTGGACGCTGATGCGGGCGCCGGAGGCCTTGCGCCTCTCGGCCGCCGTGGTGCCGCCGGAAGTGCCCGCGCTCGCTGCCCTTTCGCAGCGCGTGAAGCTCGCCATGGACCCCGCGCGCATCCTCAATCCTGGCCGCTTGGCGGCGACGCTGTAAGGCTTCCCTATGCAGACCAACTTCACCGCCGAACAGCTGCGCGACCCGGACACGGCCGCCTCCAACCAGGTATTGCGCACCTGTGTGCATTGCGGCTTCTGCACCGCCACCTGCCCGACCTTCGTGCTGCTGGGCGATGAGCTGGATAGCCCGCGCGGGCGCATCTACCTGATCAAGGACATGCTGGAGAGCGGCCGCCCGGCGACCGAGGAGGTGGTGCGGCATGTCGACCGCTGCCTCTCCTGCCTGTCCTGCATGACGACCTGCCCCTCGGGCGTGAACTACATGCATCTGGTCGACCATGCCCGCCGCTATATCGAGGAGACCTACCAGCGGCCCTGGCATGAGCGGGCGATGCGCAGCGTGCTCGCCCGCGTGCTGCCGAACCCCACACTGTTCCGGCTGGCGCTGAAGGGTGCCGGCCTCGGCCGGCCCTTCGCCGGGATGATCCCGCAAGGCTCGATGCTGGGGAAACGGATGCACGCCATGCTGACGCTGGCGCCCAAAGCCCTGCCGCCGGATAGCCCCGTGCAGCGGCCGCAGACCCACCAGGCCGAAGGCGCTCGGCGCGGGCGCGTCGCCTTGCTCACCGGCTGTGCGCAAAAAGTGCTGTCGCCG
>NZ_DATJJK010000008.1:0-3179 GCF_035492295.1 Acidisoma sp.
TTTGTAGATTGCACGCATCATTTTCCTCCGTCACTCGCCAGCGGGTTGGCCCGCAGTCGGAAGCTGGCGCTCGGGGCGGAGGATCCCAAGAGAGCACACGGCCAAGTGTTCAATACTCTCGTGTTGCTGACAATAATGTTCCGAAATGAGCAAGTTTGCCTCAGCGACGGTTGCCGTGGCGCCGCCGTACGGCCTATGCCTGGAACCGCCTGCCACGAAGCGATGGCTGACCCCCGGGGCCGCCTGGCACCCCTTATCTCCAGCCGAGGACTGACTATTTAACGCCCCGTACCGCGCACCGCCGAAAGGACAAGGAATGCTCGATCACGCCGAGACCTCCTCGCAGAGGTCCTCCCATCCGCAGATCCTCGATTTCTATCGGCAGGTCCGCCGTGACACCGAAGATCTGGCCGCCCCCCTGTCCGCGGAAGATCAGACGATCCAGTCCATGCCGGACGCGAGCCCGACCAAGTGGCATCGCGCCCATATGACGTGGTTCTTCGAGACATTCCTGCTCGTGCCGCATCTGCCCGGCTACCGCGTTTTTGATCCGAGCTTCGGCTATGTCTTCAATTCCTACTACGTGGCCGTGGGCCCGCGCCATCCGCGGCCATCGCGCGGCATGCTCAGCCGGCCGGGGGTGGAGGCCATTACCGCCTATCGTGCCCATGTCGATGCCGCGATGGAGCGGCTTCTGGAGAGCTGCGACGCGGCCGTGGCGGAACTCGTCGTGCTCGGGCTGCATCACGAGCAGCAGCACCAGGAATTGCTGCTGACCGATATCAAGCACGCCTTTTCGCTGTCACCGCTTTTACCCGTCTACACACCCGACCCTTCGCCGCGCTTGGCTGGTGCCGCGCCTCCAATGGGCTGGTGGACTGTCGAGGGCGGCATCTATCGCGTCGGCTATGATCCGCAGCGTGACGGCGCTTTCTCCTTCGACCATGAGCGGCCGCTGCATGACGCACTGCTGCGGCCCGTGGCTATTTCTGACCGGCCCGTCAGCAATGGCGAATACCGGCAATTCATGGCGGATGGCGGCTACGAACGCCCGAACCTATGGCTGTCGGAAGGCTGGGCAACCGCGCAGTCCGGTGGCTGGTCGGCGCCGGGGTATTGGCGGGCGCATGCTGGGGATTGGCAGGTCTTCACACTGCATGGTTTACAGCCGGTGCGCGACGACGAACCGGTGACCCATATCAGCTATTTCGAAGCGGCGGCCTATGCGGAATGGGCCGGGCGGCGGTTGCCCACCGAATTCGAATGGGAGGTGGCGGCACGCTTGCACCGCGCGGCGAGCCCGGCTGCGAGGGGCGCGCGGACCCATCCAGGGCCTTTGGCAAAAGGTGTGCGGCAGGATGTCTGGGAATGGACGTCCAGCCCCTATGCGCCCTACCCCGGCTACCGGGCCGAGGAAGGCGCGCTCGGCGAATACAACGGCAAGTTCATGATCAATCAGATGATCCTGCGCGGCCGGTCCTGCGCGACGCCGCGCGGGCATGACCGTCTCAGCTACCGCAATTTCTTCCCACCATCCGCCCGCTGGCAGTTCACCGGCTTTCGGCTGGCCCAAGACAGGTAGACGTCAGACCGCCGCGCGCCGCGCCGGGGCCAGTTGCACGGCTTGGCGCAAGGCCTCCACCATGGACCCTTCGTCCACGCGCCCCGTGCCTGCGATATCGAAGGCGGTGCCGTGATCGACAGAGGTCCGCACGACCGGCAGGCCGATGGTGACATTGACGCCGGATTCGAGCCCGAGAACCTTGATCGGCCCATGGCCCTGGTCGTGATACATGGCAACTACGAGATCGTAGTCGCCACGACCCGCCAGGAAGAACAGCGTATCGGCCGGTAGCGGCCCGGAGACCTGCCAGCCGCGCGCCTGACAGGCGCGCACGGCGGGGGCGATTTTCTCTTCCTCCTCGCCATAGCCGAACAACCCGTTCTCTCCGGCATGGGGGTTGATACCGCAAACCCCGATGCGAGGATTGGCGATGCCCGCGGCCGCCAGGGTTTCATATCCGCGCGTGATGGTGCGCTCGACCAGCCCGGGTTCGATGCGGCGAATGGCGTCGATCAGCCCGATATGCGTCGTGACATGCACAACGCGCAGCTTGGGCGAGACCAGCAGCATGGACACCTCGGGCGTGCCGGTCAGGTCCGCGATCAGCTCGGTATGGCCGGGATAGATATGCCCGGCCATGTGCAGCGCCTCCTTGCTCAGCGGCGCGGTGCAGATGGCATCTGCTTCACGCGCCGAGACCAGCGCCGTTGCACGTTCCACATAGCGATAGGCGGCCTCGCCCGAGAGGGCGGAAAGCTTGCCGAAGGGATGGCCCGACGGGATCAGGCCGAGGTCAATGCAGTCGACCGTTCCCGCCTGATAGCTGCCCTCGGCCGCCGAGGCGCGCGGCTCAACGTTCAAAGACAATTGGCACATATTACCGGCCTCGCGCAGCCGCGCGGCATCGCCCACGACGAGCGGCCGGCACATCGCGTAAATCTCGGGACGCGCCAGCGCCTTCATGATGACCTCGGGTCCGACGCCCGAGGCATCCCCCATGGTGATCGCGACAATGGGGCGCGTATCCTGGGTTGAGGTCATCGGTCGTTCTCCTGTCGTCGCAAATCACGCAAATGGTTGAGGCAGCGCCGGAGCGTTTGGGCGTCTCCGAACCCCCCGGCCTTGGTCACGATCGGGCACTGCACGGCGCCTTCGGTCATTCCCCAGGGCATGCCGGGTTCGACCTCTCCCACCAGGCGAATGGCAGTCACCCCGAAGGCTTGCAGAAGGCACCGCGCGGTCTCTCCCCCGGTCGCGAAAAGCGCGCCGAAGGCGGCGGAAGCCGGCGCCAGAAACCGCGCCAGACCCGCGGCAATCACCGCTCCCTCGGAGAGGTCTGCCCTCTCCTCCTGCGCGATCGTCACCAGCACGTCCGATCCGCCCGCCAGGGTTTCCGCGATCTCCGCCGTCAGGTGAGAGGCGACGACCTGTCGCAGGAGGTTTGCAGGAATCGCGACATGTCGCACGCCGCGGCCCGCTGCCAGCACGGCGGCCGCCGCGCGGGAGGGTTCGGCGATGCTGCCGACGACGAAGAGCGTGCCGCCCGGTGGGCGACCCAGGGGCGGAACGGCCCTGCTCTCTCCCGGCATCGGTTGCGCGAGTGCCAAGGCCAGGC
>NZ_DATJJK010000009.1:0-45886 GCF_035492295.1 Acidisoma sp.
TGCGGTGCCACAGGCGTGCGAACAGAATCTCCACGGGCGCATAGGCCATATAGAAGGGATAGGAGATCCGGCCGAGCGGCAGAAATCCTGGAATGCGCGCCAGAAACGGGCGCTTTGCGGCCGCCAGTGCCCAGAGGAGGAACCAGAGACCGAAGGTGACCAAGGCGTCTCCCGCCATCATATGCGGCCGCGCCCAGATGCCAACGGCCGCGAGCAGGAGCCCCAGGGCGGCAGCCAGGCCAGGGCGGAGCGGGACGCTGCCACGCAGCATGCGGGCGAGACAGATGCCGCTGAAAAATTCCGGTAAAAAACGCGGCAGCGCACCCTGGTAGCTGAGATTGAGGCCGACCGGGGAGACCAGCGTCACCGCCAGCAGGGCGAGACCGGATAGCACCGCCCCGAGGGCGGCGCGCCGCGGCGCAAGGCCCGCGACGCCAAGCGAGAGGAACGGGAACAGCAGATAGCCCACCCATTCGGTGCTGATCGACCAGGACGGGTAGTTCCAAGTCCAGCCGCGGCTGAGGCCAAGCCCGTTCAGCAGGAAGAGCTGCAGAAGAAACTCCCGCCCGTCCGCCCGCAGCGCCTGATGCGGATGGATGCCGCCCGCTCGCGCCAGAAGATAGGCAGCGGCCAGGAGCAACAGTATGGCGAGCGCGGTCGGATAGAGCCGCACCAGCCGCCGCCACCAGAATCGGGCCAGGGCAGAGCGCTCCGGAACGGCATGGGGATAGCGATGAGCGAGCACGAGACCCGACAGGATGAAAAATCCGTCCACGCCGAGATAGCCGCGAGCGATGCCGCTATCGAGGTCCACGAAGTGCAGGTGCAGGTTGGTATGGTACAGGAAAACCCAGAGCGCGAAGCAGGCACGCACGGCCGTCAGATCAGCGAGGGTGGCGCGCGGATTGTTGAACTCGCCCAAAATCTATTCTTCGGGACAAGCAGAGGATTTCGCCATTTCAGAAATCCCTGAACAAGAACGCTAAATTTCTATTTTTCGATATTTATGCGTGACAGACGGTTCTTGCATAGATAAAGAAAAGGCCCGCGCGCTAAAGCGCTGCGGGCCAAGTTTAGGGAGGAAACGCCAGTCACACGGCAGAACGAGGATCAACCTCGTCTGGACTGGATAATGAAATCTCTTGTCCGATGCGTCCAATAAAAATGGTCGCGAAATTGGACAAATATCGCCGATTCAGACAGTGACTTGCCTAAATCGGCGCCATTTTCGATCTCCTGATCAAAAAGAAAGCAGAACCCTTTCGGGTCCTGCTTTCTTGCGTTCTCAGCCCGGTTGGATTTCCGCCGAGGGCTGCTCGATTGCGATATGAGCGGGCGGCGCTTTTCCCGCCCGGTCCGCCCCGAAATAGATCGTCTGATGTGGAAAGGGGATTTCGATCCCGAGTTCGTCGAAGCGCCGCTTCATGCGGCGGTTGAACTCTCGCATCACCGTCCACTGATGGATCGGCCGGGTCTTGATGCGGCATTTGATGACGACGGCCGAGTCGCCAAAACTGTCGAGGCCCAGCATCTCCATCTTGTCCGTGATACGCCACGCGAAATCCTCTTCCTGCCGCAGTTCTTCGGACAGCTGGATCACCACCTGCATCACGTAATCCACGTCCTCCCGATAGGCGACGCCGATGGAGAAGAGCGCGAAAGCAAAGTCCTTGGTCATGTTCTTGACCGTGCTGACCTCGCTGAAGGGCACGATGAGGACGGTGCCGCTCTGATCGCGCAGGCGGATGGAACGGATGGTGATCTGTTCGACGAAGCCGGAATGACCGTTGCCGACATCGACCACGTCACCCACCGAGACTGCGTCCTGCATCAGTACGAAGACGCCGGTGATGACGTCTTTCACCAGGCTCTGCGCGCCGAAGCCGACCGCGATGCCGACGATACCGGCGCCGGCCAGGAGGGGGGCGATGTTCACGCCGAATTCGGACAGGGCGATGAGCACGACGATGATGCCGAGCACGATGGCGAAGGCCTTGCGGAACAGCGGCAGCACGGTGCGGATGCGGGCCGAGCGCGCGACCACCGCGGTGTCGACGTCCGGCCCGCTTGCACCAAAGCTTGGCCGCGCAAGATAGAGCTCGATGAGAAGGCTCACCGCTTCCCAGACGACCACGCTGATGATGGCAGTCACTAGGGTCGCGCAAGTGCGGCCGATGAACCATTGGCCGGCGGGTGACGTTACCAGGCCGATGGTGCCGAGACCCCAGGCCTCGAGGATGAAGATCACCGCGATGATGTCCACAATCGCTCGACCGATGTTGATGATGAGCGGGGCATAGAGATTGACCCGGTTCTGCAGCCCCGGCACGCGTTCCCCCAGCGCCGGCGAGATTGCGAGAAAACGGCCCAGAAGGGTCGTCCCGGCCATGATGACGAAGCGTGCGACAACGCAGGCCGCAATGGTGAGAATGGAGGCCCGCAGCAGGAAGTCGAAACTGCCGGGCACTCCCGCCGCCCAAACTCCATAGACGCCGATCAGATACAGGATCGCGAGGACGTGCCAGATTTCCGCGAGACGTCCGCGCATTTGCCCGAAAGCGCTGCCCTCCCTGTGGCCACGGATCAGGCTCGCGACCGGCCTGCGATTCTGCAGCACCAGCATGACCACAAGACTCAGGAAGAGGAGGCCGAGCACCCGGATGATGATGTCGTATTGCGGCCGTGGCAGGCCGATCTGCTGTGCGAATTCCGCGGCAAAGCCGACATAGACAAGCAACTGGCTGAGGCGGGAAACCCAAATGAGCCAGTAATCTGCGCTCGCCTCGTCAAGCGCTATGAGCCGCGTGCCGTCGGCAGCCGGCCGCAGCAGCGCCGCGGCGACGGCCTGTATCGCCAGGACGATCGCCATGGCGTTGAGGAGATCGAGGGTCAGCAGCCGCGCCTCAGGCGCCATGCCGGGCAAGGCGGCGCCAATCGAGAGTGCGGCATAGCCCAGGGCCATGAAGGCCGCGATCGGCAGCAGGCCGAGAATGATCAGGATCACTGCCTTGAATAGCTTGATCCAGATGGGACCGTGGGCCGAGTGGAAGAAACGCCGACGCAGGCCGAAGACCAGGAACAGCACAACTTGGCGGGCAGCGAGCGCGAGTGCGACGACTACGACCACGAGCGCCAGTCCGCGGAGTACCGCGATGCGTCGGGCGGGCTGGGAGACCACATCCGCGCCCCAGACGGCGACGCCGGTGAATGGTGCCGAGGCCGCCGTCGCGGCGATTGCCCCGCCGACGTAATTGGCGCCGCCGGACAGCACACCGATCAACGCCTCGCCGGGGCCTGAACCGGTCTTGGCCGAGGGCGCCGGTTTGGCCGGCGCGGCAGCGCCCCCTGCCGGATGGCTCTGCTGGGCGGCGATGAGCGCCTGGATTTTGGCGAGCAGATCGGCGCGCCGCGCCGGGTCCTGCAGCGTGTCGGCAAGATTTTGGAGATCCGAGGTGCTGGGGGCAGAAGCGGGAGACGTCGCGACCGTTGCCGGTTTGGGTGCCGATTGCGGCACCTGTGCCCGCGCGGCACCGGCACCGAAGCCGAGCGCCAGGATGAACACGCCCAGGAGGAGGAGGAGCTGGCGGAGCTGAGGGACTGGCCTCGGCCTATCGGAAAGCGACCGCGCCGCGGAGATTTTGGATCGTCTGTTGGTGGCGCTATTGCTCATCATCACCCATGGGTCTCGGGGTTGGGGACGGGCACCGGGCAAGCCGCGGGTACGATCACCCGCCGGGCTCGGCCGGCGCAGAAGGTCTGAGCCGTCAGGGTTTCCTACCCTTCCGCCCGGGAGGCAAGCCGGGTGGGCGCGCTTTGCCGGCGGCGAGGCGATGCCGCCACATCGCAGCATCGTCACCGGCTGCGCGCCATTTGGCAAAATCACAGTGTGGACTGAGAAGGACAGGCCTCCGCCAGCCCGGCCGGGCACCGGGGTGACATTTTCGCGATGGCCTCAATGGCGGCGGGGCTAGCCCGCGCGTCCGCGGCACTCTGGCAGGATGCGGGCGCCGGATGCAGAACGGGCGGGAGGATGATTCCCCCGCCCGTTCCCTCTCATCGGCTGTCCGAAGGCGTCAGCGCTTCCACCAGCCGCGACGCTTGGCGCCGGCCGGCGTGTCCACGCCCACCACGATCGGCTTGATCACCGGACCTGCCTCTGCCTCGGCGAGTTCCAGCACCGGCTCAGGCGCGGCCGGCTCAGGCGCCGCCGGCTCAGGCGCGGCCTCGGCTGCCTCTGGTTCCGCCACGACTTCGGCCTTCCCCCGACGCGCCGGACGACGGCGCGCCGGCTTGGCAGGCGCCTCCTCGGCCGGAGCTTCCCCGGCCACCGGCTCCGCAACCGGGGCCGCTTCGGCCACGGTTTCCACCGCAACCTCAGCCGCCTTCGGCTTGCGCGCGCGGCTGGCGCGCGGCTTCTTGACCGGAGCGGCGGCAGGTTCCTCCGTCGCCGCGACGGTCTCGGTAGCGATCGTCTCGGCCGGCTGAGGCGCGGTCGCCACGGGCTCTACAGCCACAGGCTCCGCCATCGCGGGCTCAGCCGGGGCCGCCGCCATCGCCGAGGCGTCTTCTACTGCGACTGCCGGCGCGGGCGGCACAGGCGCCGTCCGGGCCGGCAGCGCCACCGGCGTGGAGTCCACATCCGCCTCAGGCTCGAAGGCCGCAAAAAGCGCGTCGATCTGGCCGAAGAAGGGATCGGCCGGGGTCGGGCCACGATAGCTTTCGACCGGCGCCGGCGCCATCGGCTCTGCCATGCCCGGCGCACGCCCGGCCCGGCCACGCCCGCCGCGGCGGCCGCGACGGCCACGACGGCTTTCGCCATCTTCGGACGCCGAGGGACCAGGCTGTTCCGGCACCGGTTCGGCGGGCGGCATGATCTCCGGCCCAGGCTCTCCCGGCACACCGGGAACCTCCGGCTGCGGTCCGCCCGGAGGCGGCAGTTCAGGCCCACGGCCCGGCTCGAAAGGGCCAGGCCCGGGGACCGGCTGCGGCACCGGCGGCACCGCCGGCTCCTGCGGGGCGGGACCCGGCTCTGGCGCCGCCAGCTCAGGCGCCGCTGCCATCTCGTCTTCGTCCTCGCCCTCGTCGCCTGTGCCCTCGTCACCCATCGCGACCTGGACGCCATTGTCGTCGCGGCGACCACGGCGACGACGGCGGCGACGACGGCGACGCTCACCGCCCTCTTCACTCCGCCCCGTCTCGCCCTCGGCAGCCGGTGCCCCGGCGGCCGGTGTTCCTGTCGTCAGCGCCTCGGCGATCGGCGCAGCAGCAGCCGGCGCATCGGCCACGAGCGCAGCGTTGCGGACAGAACCCGCACTCTCCTCTTCGGTCCCCTCTTCCCGGCTCGCATAATCCATGGCGATCGGCGCGCCTGGACCCGCTGGAGCCTCGGCCGCGATATAGGGCCGCACCTTCTCGATGCGGATCTGCGGCGCGATCAGCTTCTCATCGGCCAGCAGCACAACCTGCAGCCCATGCGTCCGCTCGATCGCCATCAGGCGGTCGCGCTTGAAGTTGAGGATGTACATGGCGACGGCGCCCGCCACATGCACGTTGATCTCGGCCGAGCGGCGGCGTGCGGCCTCGTCCTCAATCGCCCGCAGCACATGGATCGCCGCACTTTCAACGCTGCGGACGGTGCCGGTGCCGAGGCAGTGCGGGCAGGTGATGAAGGCCGTTTCTGTGATCGACGGGCGCAGCCGCTGGCGGCTCATCTCAAGCAGACCGAAATGGCTGATCGAGCCCACCTGGATGCGGGCACGGTCGTTCTTCAGCGCCTCCTTCATCCGGCGCTCGACCATCCCATTATGCTTGCGGCTCTCCATGTCGATGAAGTCGATGACGATGAGCCCGGCCAGATCGCGCAGCCGGAGTTGGCGGGCCGCTTCGTCGGCCGCTTCCAGATTGGTGCGCAGCGCCGTCTCCTCGATATTCCGCTCGCGCGTCGCGCGTCCGGAATTAACGTCGATGGCGACGAGTGCCTCGGTCTGGTTGATGACCAGATAGCCGCCCGATTTCAGCTGAACCGTGGGGCTCACCATGGCGTCGAGCTGCATCTCGACCTGATGCTTGGCGAAGAGCGATGTGTCATGCCCGCGCCAGAACTGAACCTTCGCGGCGTGCTGCGGGGTCAGCATGCGCATGAAGTCGCGCGCCGCCTTCCAGGCGGCCTCGCCATCGACCAGCACTTCCTCGATATCGCGCGTGTAGCCATCGCGGATGGCGCGCTTGATGAGGTTCGCTTCCTCATAGACAAGCGCCGGCGCGACGGATTTGAGCGTGAGATCGCGGATATCGTCCCAGAGGCGAAGCAGATATTCGCAGTCGCGCCGGATTTCAGGCTTCGGCCGATTGGCACCCGCGGTACGGACGATCATGCCCATGCCTGCCGGCATGTCCACTTCCTTGATGACCTCGCGAAGGCGCTTGCGGTCGGCAACCGAGGTGATCTTGCGGGATACGCCGCCGCCGCGCGGCGAATTCGGCATCAGCACACAATAGCGGCCGGCCAGGGAGAGATAGGTGGTCAGCGCCGCGCCTTTGGTGCCGCGCTCCTCCTTCACCACCTGGATCAACAGGATCTGGCGACGGTGGATGACTTCCTGAATCTTGTAGTTGCGCACGAAGCGCGAGGGCGGCCGGCGGTCGCCATTTTCTTCGGTATTGTCGCTGCCGCCGAAGGTCTCGGGCGCCTCGGGCTCGCCATCACCCTCGTCGGACGTCTCCTCGTCAGAAACATCCTCGCGCGGTTCGGCCGGCGTCTCGCCGCCCTCATCAGAGGGCGGAACTTCGCCGATGACGATTTCCCGCACCGAGGCAGCAGGCTGGGCAATGACGTTCTCGGCTGCCCGCTCCTCACCCTCGGCGGCGACCGCGGCCTCAAAAGCCGGTTCCAGCGCGTCGAGTTCGGAGGTGATGGGATGGGTTTTGGTGGTGGCGCGAGCTTCCGCCGCTTCCTCGGCCGCTTCCTCGGCGGCCTCGGCATCGGCTTCGGCCTGCGCGGCCGCGGCTTCCGCCTCGATCAGCTTCTGCCGATCGGCGACCGGGATTTGGTAATAGTCGGGATGGATTTCGCTGAAGGCCAGGAAGCCGTGGCGATTGCCGCCGTATTCGACGAAAGCGGCCTGAAGGCTCGGCTCGACCCGGATCACCTTAGCAAGATAGATGTTCCCTTTGATCTGCTTCTTGGTCGAAGTTTCGACGTCAAAGTCTTCTAGGCGGTTGCCGTCAAGGACGACGACACGGGTCTCCTCCGGATGCGTCGCGTCGATAAGCATGCGCTTGGTCATGAGAAACTGGACTCCGGCGCGCTTCGCAAGGAAGCGCGGCCGCCAGAGGGCGGCTTTTCAAAAGTGGGGGATATGACGGGTCCATGATCGACATGAGGGATGACCGGGCTCTCGCCAGCGAAATCGTCGCCGTTGGGAGAAGTGCGGTCATGAAGGTCGAACGGGTCCCTAACTCATAAATGCAGAGCGATACCGGCCTGCTGCCGGGCGATCGCTGAAACGATAGCGTCCGCCATCCGCCCCTCCTTCCGTCCTGGCGGCATCAAGCCGCCGGCGGGTTTGGGAATGGTCGCAAGCCGACCAGTCAGACGAATGCGGTGGAGCCTCGAAAAGGGGGCCAACGTCCTGGCCCAGCCCATTTCAAATCTCGAATCGCAAAATGGCCCAAAGCCCCCGCACATGCAAGGGCGGCGGGGGCAGCACCGCCCTCACGACCAAGGGTGATCGCCGCGTGACACATAATTTATTTCAATTCAAACGGAAGCACTGATATTTGAAGAGGTGAGATGAAGAAACCCATCGCTGTCTTCCGTCCCGACGATCGGAGCTTCCGCTCATGACAGATGAGACCCACGACCCCCACGACCGCATGAACGAGCGGCGGTTGCTGCTTAGCCTCGGCGTCAGCGCGACGGTCCTGATCCCGGCCTGGCTGCGCCCGGCCATCGCCCGGGCCGCCTCCAAACACGAGCTGCACCAGAATCGGTTGCTCGCCAAGCCGCGCCCGGCCGAAGCGCCGCTGATCATGCTCGATCCCGGCCACGGCGGGAAGGACCCGGGAGCCATCGGCGTCGCCGGCACCTATGAGAAGCATATCGCGCTGATGGCGGCCCACGAACTCAAGAATCGGCTGGAGGCGAGCGGGCGCTATCGCGTCTCCATGACGCGGGCCAAGGATCTCTTCATTCCGCTGGAGGACAGGGTCTCTATCGCGCAGGACCGCGGCGCGCATCTCTTCGTCTCGATGCATGCCGATTCAATCCCCGATCATTCCGTGCGCGGGGCGAGCGTCTATACGCTGTCGAGCAACGCATCGGACAAGCAGACCGCGATCCTCGCCCAGCGCGAAAACAGTTCGGACCGCTTCGCCGGGCCGGGCTTCAAAGGCGTGACGCCGGCCATCGCCCGCATCCTCGCCAGCCTCGTCGGGCGCGAGACGCGCATCGGCTCGGCCCGACTGCAGCAGGACATGGTCGACCATCTCGCCAATCAGACCGACCTGCTGACACGCCCGGCCCGGCACGCCGCCTTCGTCGTGCTCAAATCCGCGGAGATTCCGAGCGTCCTGGTCGAGATGGGATTCATGTCCAATTACAAGGACGAATCGGCGCTGCGCCAATACGCCCACCGGCAGCGCATCACGCTCGCCATGCAGAACGCTGTCGACGCCTGGTACATCGCCCAGAAATCGGCGCGAATGGCGGGATAGCGAAAGTGGCCCTAGCGTAACCCTCCTTCCCGCCCTATGTCCGCCGTGATTGGCGGCTACTGGGCGCCAGCAACGACAAGGAATGATTGCGGATGCCCGGCCCCTTGAGAGCCGGCGACCCCATGGCACGTCCCTCCGGGGGCGGTCGCGGCGGCGGCGGTAACGGCAGTGGTGGTGGCGGCAATGGCCAGCCGCCTAATGGACCGAAGGGCGGCGGGCGGAATCCGAAGCCGAAGAAGGACAAAACGCGCGCCCGGCGCCGCGGTGGTGCGGGCTTTATCGCGGCTCGGGCCGTCACCAGCCTCTTCGCCCTTGGCGCCGTGCTCGTGGTTGCCGGCGGCATCGGCGGCTATGCCGCCTACCGCTATTACACGGCCGACCTGCCGAGCATCGACGGGCTGCGCAATTACCAGCCTCCCGTGATGAGCCGCGTCTATGCGAGCGACATGCAGCTGGTCTCCGAACTCGCGACCGAGCGGCGCATTTACACGCCCTTCGAGGATATCCCGCCCCTCCTCGCCCAGGCGTTCATCTCGGCCGAGGATCAGAATTTCTGGCATGAGCCAGGCATCGATCCCCTCGCCATCGTGCGCGCGGGGGTGACCGACATCTCGCTCATCGGCTCCGGCCGCCGGCCCATCGGCGCCTCGACGATCACGCAGCAGGTGGCCAAGAACATTCTGCTGCAGAACCACATCAACTTCGCCCGCAAGGTGCAGGAGGCGGTGCTTGCCGTCCGCATCGATCATGCCATGAGCAAGCAGCGGGTGCTCGAGATCTATCTCAACGAGATCTATCTCGGCGAGCAGGCCTATGGCGTGACGGCGGCGGCCTCCGCCTATTTCGCTGAGCCGCTCGACAAGCTGACCATTGCCCAGGACGCGATGCTCGCTTCGCTCCCCAAGGCACCCTCGAATTACGATCCCTACCGGCACCCGGACGCGGCCCTCGCCCGCCGCAACTGGGTGATCGACCGCATGGCCGATGACGGGGCCATCACCCGGGATCAGGCGAAGGCCGCCAAGACCGAGCCGCTGCTGACCAAGATGAGCGGCCGCCCGGCCACCGTGGCGGGGGCCGGCTATTTCGCCGATGCGGTGCGTCAGCAGCTGGTCCAGCTCTTCGGGGATAAGCGCGCGACCGATGGCGGTCTCGTCGTCTACACGAGCCTCGACCCCAAGCTTCAAGCAGTCGCCGATTCCTCGCTGCGCCGTGGTCTCGTCGACTACGACCGCGCCCATGACGGCTGGCGTGGTGCCGTCGCCCATATCGATCTCTCTGCCGGCAACTGGCAGGCGGCACTGCAGAAGATTGGCCCGCCGAAGGGTATTCTGCCGCAGTGGCGGCTGGCCGTGGTGCTCGGAACGACGGCGAAGACCGCGAATGTCGCTTGGCTCGCGCCCGGCATGCGCGGCAAAGCAGGGCCCGAGGAAAGCGGCACGCTTGACCTCGCGAGCCTGCGCTGGGCCCGCCGCGCCGGGGATTACGGCACCCATCTCGGCCCCGCTCCGCGCACCATGACGGATGTCGTCTCGGCCGGTGACGTGGTGATGGTCGAGCCCGGCGACAGCAACGGGAAGACCGGCGACAGCCGCAGCGTGACACTCTGCCAGATCCCGCAGGTGCAAGGCGCCGACGTGACCTTGGATCCTGCGACAGGCCGCGTTCTCGCCATGGCCGGCGGCTGGAGCTATGGCCTTAGCCAATTCAATCGTGTCACCCAGGCCGAGCGCCAGCCCGGGTCGGGCTTCAAGCCGATCGTCTATCTGACGGCCATGGAGCAGAACATTCCGCCCGATGCGACGGTTCTGGATGCCCCCTTCGTCATCAACATGTCCGACGGCACGCAATACCGTCCGGGCAATTACGAGGCCAACTTCCTCGGGCCTATCCCGCTGCATCACGCGCTCGAGGAATCGATCAACCTTGCCACCCTGCATCTCGCGGCCCGCATCGGCCTGCCCGCCATCGCCCAGACCGCGCAGGATTTCGGCGTGGTCGACAAAATGCCGCTGCTCTACCCAGCGGTGCTCGGCGCCATCGAGACGACAATGCTGCGCCTCGCCTCCGCCTATGCCGGCTTCAGCCAGCTGGGCCGGCAGGTAACGCCGACCTTCATCGACCGGGTGGAAGATCCGCAAGGCCATGTCATTTACCGCGCGCCAGAAGTGAGCTGCACCAACTGCACCAATGGCGACCCGAGCAAGCCCCCTGCCCTGGTCTATAATGGGAAGCAGCTGGCCGACCCGCAAAGCACCTTCCAGCTCGTGACGATGATGCAGGGCGTGATGACCAACGGCACCGGCCGGGTCGCTGATCGTGGGCTGCAGGCCTGGACGCCCGCGGGCAAGACCGGCACGACCGAGGATTTCCAGGATGCCTGGTTCACCGGCTTCACGCCGACGCGCGTGACCTCAGCCTGGGTCGGTTTCGACAATCCGAAGAGCCTTGGCGAGGGTGAGCAGGGTGCGACTGTCGCAGGCCCGATCTGGAACCGGCTGATGACGGCCGCGCTCCAGGACGAGCCGAAAATCCCCTTCGCGCAACCCTCGGGCATCGAGATGCGCAATACGGGCGGGGTCATGGAGGCCTTCAAAACCGGCGAGCCGAACGGCGGCAATGTCGATCAGCCTTCGGCGAGTGCCGGAGGTGTGGTTTCTGGCGGCGCCACAGGCGGAGACGGCAATGCTTCCGTCCCTGCCCCGCCCTCCGCGGGGGGCACGGGTTCCGGAACCGGTATCGACAACTCCGTGGGCGGATTGTATTAGGCCGCCCATGTCCGCCGAGACCGAAGCCCTTTCCGAACAGATCAAGCAGTCCGTCACGCTGCTGAGGAGGCATCTTTGACTGGGATGTCGCCACAACGCGCCTCGACGAACTGAATCAGCGCGCCGAAGATCCCGATCTCTGGAACGATGCCGCCGCCGCTCAAGCTATGATGCGCGAGCGCACGCGCCTGCAAACGGGCATCGATGGCGTGCGTGCCATCGAAAGCGAGCTCGCCGATACGCTCGACCTTGTCGAGATGGCTGAGGCCGAAGGCGATGCTGGCATGGTGCAGGATGCCGTGGGGGTGCTGAACCGGCTCGCCGAAGAGGTGAAGCTGCGAGAGATCGAAAGCCTGCTTTCGGGCGAAGCCGACGGCAACAACGCCTTTATGGACATCAATGCCGGCGCCGGTGGCACCGAGGCCCAGGACTGGGCTGAGATGATGCAGCGCATGTACATGCGCTGGGCCGAAAAGCACGGCTACAAGACCGAAATCATGGAAACCTCGGAAGGGGAGCAGGCGGGCATCAAATCCGTGACCATCAAGGTCACCGGTCCGAGCGCCTATGGCTGGCTGAAGACGGAAGCGGGCGTGCACCGTCTGGTGCGCATCAGCCCTTTCGATTCGGCCGCGCGCCGCCAGACGAGCTTTGCAAGCGTCTATGTCTATCCCGAGGTCGACGATACGATCGAAATCGAAATCAATCCGGCCGATCTCAAGGTCGATACCTTCCGGGCTTCGGGCGCGGGTGGCCAGCACGTCAATAAGACCGAAAGCGCGATCCGCATCACCCATGTGCCCTCGGGCATCATTGTCGCCTGCCAGACGGACCGCAGCCAGCATCGCAACCGGGCGACAGCCATGGCCATGCTGAAGGCCAAGCTCTACGAACTTGAACTGAAGAAGCAGGAAGACGCGGCGAACGAGGCGGCCGCCTCCAAGACCGATATCGGCTGGGGCCACCAGATCCGCTCTTATGTTCTGGCGCCGTACCAGCTGGTCAAGGACCTCAGAACGAACGTAGAAAAGGGCAATCCGGCCGCTGTGCTGGATGGCGAGTTGGACGCGTTCATGGCGGCGGCCTTGGCCGCCCGGGTGGGCGCCACCCGCAGCGAGGCGAGCGCCGCCGCCCGCTGAACGGACGTGGTCCCTCGCCGTGCTGGATGAGGGATCTTCCGTCGATGTCGCTGCAATCGCCCTGGCTGTCGCTGCTCGCCCTCGGGCTCATGTTGCTGGCGGTGTTTTGCGGCGCGGCGATTCGCAGGCGTTGGCCTGAGCATCACACCAACCGCGAGACGATTGAACTTCTGCAGACCACGGTGATGCTGCTCGCGACTTTCGCGGCCATCGTGCTCGGCCTGCTCATCACCTCGGCCAAATCCGATTTTGACGACCTGCAGAACGATATCCGCAGCTTCTCGGCAACGCTCGTGCAGCTTGACTATGGCCTGCAGGATATTGGCCCCCAAACAGCGCCGATCCGGCAGAGCCTGGTCCGCTATGCCGCCGCGGCAACCGCCGCGGTGTGGCGGGACCAGCCGGCGCCCCCGGGCAATTACTACCCCAACATTCCGCCCTCCCATACGCCGGGCCTGAGCACGGCCGCCCCGGTCCTCGGGCAGATGCTGGAGCGGACGAATTCCGCGCTGGAGGCATTGGCACCGAAGACCCCCGCCGAGACCCGCCGGCAAACGGCCGCGCAACGTCTGATGAACGTCGCCATCGACCAGCGCTGGCGGATCGTCGAGGCATCGCAGGGAACGCTGTCGAGCCCCTTTTTCGCGGTGCTCGTGTTTTGGACCGTCGTGATCTATCTCTGCTTCGGGCTGAGCGCGCCGCTCAATCGAATCAACCTGATGGCACTGACGCTGAGTGCACTCGCCCTCAGCTCCGCCCTCTTCGTGATCATCGACCTCTACACGCCCTTCTCGGGCCCTTTCACGGTCTCCAGCCTGCCTATGCGAGCGGCGATCGAACAGATGCTGAAGCAGCCGGGCAACACGCCGCCGCCCTGGCCGCCGGGCTGCCAACCGGACGCGTCAACCTGCTAGAGGGTGAGCCACCGCTGAGGTGAATCGCGTCCGCGACGCTTTTCGACCGATTGGACCTAAAGGACGATCCGTCAGGCTTTCTCGGCGGAAGGCCCATCGCCGGGGTGCCGCTCGCCATGTGGCATGAGATACTTGTCGACCTCGAGCCGCAATTCGTCGATCGCGGTGATGGAGACGGGATCGATTGCCTCGATCGCGGTTAGGATCGTCTGGCAAGCATCGCGCAGGGCATGAAGCACGCCGTGACCCAGATCCTCCGGCCCGCCGGGGCCTGGCCCGCGGGCGATGGCCGCTTCGATCCTTGCGGCTTCGTCATCATGGCCCTGGGCCCGCAGCTGGCGGGCGAGAGCCTCGGCACGCATGGCAGGAGTTTTCTGGTCGTCGCTCATAGCCTCGTCGTCCGGTGATTGGGCTTGCAGGTGTGTCCCCTCCTCCTCGCCCGGTCAAGCGGCAGCGGGCCGGGGCGCCTCAATGCCCGCCCCCACCGCCGCCACCCTTGCTCGGCGAAAAGAGGAAGGCGAGCGGCACCACACAGAAAGCAGCGATGCCGCAATAGACGAACAGGTCCCGGTAGGCGAGCATCGCCGCCTGGGTCGTGAACATCTTGTCGATCTGCGCCGGCAGCATGGTCTGGATCTGGCTCGCCGCGTAACCGAGGCTGGTCAGCGTGCCGCGCAGCTGCTGCTCCAACACCTGATAGGGCTGCCAGAGCGGCGTCAAATAGCGCTGCAGATAGGCCATGTGCGTCTGGGTCCGTTCCGTGACCCCGGCGGTCGCCAGCGAAATCCCGATCGAGCCGGCGATGTTGCGCAGCATGACGAAGAGCGAACTCGCGTCGTTGTTGAGCGCCCGGGGCAGGGTCGTATAGGCAATGGTGCTGACGGGCACGAAGAGAAAGCCCAGTCCCAGAACCTGAAAGATGCGCGCGAAAACGAGATTGTCGAAGGCGACGGTCGGTACGACGATCAGGCTGGAATAAAAATAGGAACAGCCGATCAGGAGGAAGCCGAAGGCGATGATGAGGCGCGTCTGCACATTGGGCATCAGGAATCTCGTCACGAAGGGAATCATCACCACGATGGCGATCGCCCCCGGCGACAGGATCAGGCCGGCCCAGGTCGCGGTATAGCCGAGCTGCTGCTGGGCGAGCTGGGGCACCAGCACGGCGCCTGAATAAAGCACCGCCCCCACGCCCGAGATCATCAGCGCGCCAACCGCGAAATTGCGGTCGAGGAAAACCCTGAGATTCACGACGGGCTTTTCCGTGGTCAGCAGCCAGACGATGGCACCGGAAATCCCCACCGCGGCAAGCGTCGCCATCAGCACGATGAAATGCGAGCCGAACCAATCCTCGTCCTCACCGCGGTCCATGAAGACCTGCAGGCAGCCGACGCCGAGCGCGATGAGGCCGAGGCCGATCCAATCCGTATCCACGAAGCGGGCCTTCTGGCGCGTCACCCAGGGCGGATCCTCGACCAGCGCCGCGACCGCGAAAAAGGCAAAGAGACCGACGGGGATGTTGATCCAAAAGATCCACCGCCAGGAATAGCTGTCCGTCAGGATGCCGCCCAAGGTCGGGCCGATGGCCGGCGCGAAAATCACCGCGATGGCGACGACGCCGAAGGCCGCGCCGCGCTTCGCGGGCTCGAAGGTGTCAAGGATGATCGCCTGCTGGTTGGGCTGCAGCCCACCCCCGAAGAACCCCTGCATCAGACGGAAGATCACCATCTCGGACAGCGAAGTCGCCGTGCCGCAGAGGAAGGAACAGAAAACGAAACCCGCGATACAGATGAGGAAATAGCGCTTGCGACCGATGACGCGCCCGATGAAGCCCGAAATCGGCAACACGATCCCGTTCGCGACAAGGTAGGAGGTCAGCGTCCAGGTGGCGTCGTCATAGCTGGCCGAGACCGAACCTGCGATATGCGGCAGGGATACGTTGACGATCGTCGTATCCAGGATCTCCATGAAGGCGGCCAGCGTGACGACGACCGCGATCAGCCATGGATTGGCCTTTGGACGCCAGCCGGCGTCCGCAGCATCATGCGCATCGGCCGTCCCGCTCATGGTTGCGGCGGCGCCTCGTTCTCAACGCCCGGCGCATTCCCGTCCTGCACGAACTTGGTGACGTCGACGCTCGGCTCCACGGAAAGACCGAGCGGCAGCGGCATCTTCGGGTCGAGGCCGTGGTCGATGATGATCTTCACCGGCACGCGCTGCACGATCTTGACGAAATTGCCAGTCGCGTTCTCGGCCGGAAAGGCGCTGAAGCGGCTTCCCGATCCCATCTGCACGCTGCCGACATGACCCGTGAGATGCAGGCTCGGATAGGCATCGACGGAAATGTCGACCTCCTGGCCCGGCCGCATCCGGGACAGCTGTGTCTCCTTGAAATTGGCCGTGATCCAGACTTCCGGCACGACGACGCTCATGATCGATTGGCCGGCCGAAAGGTAGTAGCCGACCTCGACATTGCGCTTCGTCACCCAGCCGTCCTGCGGCGCGCGCACGGTCGTATAGGACAGGTTGAGCTTGGCCTGATCCAGCTGCGCCTGGGCGTTCTGGACCAATCCCTTGAGCTGCTCGACCTGCGCCTCGGCGGTTTCGATATTCTGCTGCACCAGCCCCGCCGTCTGCACCTGGCCTTGGGCCTGCTTCAGTTGGCCCTCGGCTTGGCCGACACCGGCAGTGGCCTGGTCGATCTGCTCCTGCGTGGTGGCGGCGCGCGGCACGGCATGCTGGCGGCGATAGCTCTGCTGCGCGTTCAGAAGATTGGACTGGGCGACCTCGAGATTACCCTGCGCTTCAAGCAGATCCGCGGGATAGGTGACGCGCGCCTTGTCGAGCGCGATTTCGGCCGCGTGCAACTGCCCCTGATCCTGGGCGAGCTGGCCCGCCGCCTTGTCGACCGCCGCCTGATAGGTTCGCGGGTCGAGCTGAATGATCGGCTGACCCTTCTTCAGATACTGGTTGTCGTTCACGTAAAGCGCCGTGACCTGGCCGGAGACCCGGGGCGCGATCGAAACCGCGCGGCCATCGGTATAGGCATCGTCGGTGCCGATCAGATTGCGGTTCATCCACCAATAGAAGAAGGCGCCGATTGCGACGACGACCAGAACCAGGATGAAGATAACCCGAGGCAGGATCTTCTTCTTCCCACCCTTGCCGTTCTCCTTGCGGTCCCCCCCATCCGGCTTCTTCTGCTCGCCGCCTGAGGATTGGCTGCCGCCGGAGACGATCTGGGTGCCACCGGCCTGCACCGTGGTCGTGCCCGGATCGCCGCCAGAGACGATCTGCGTACCCCCGCTGCCGACAACGGTTCGCCCAGCCTGGGACTCGGGCGTAATCTCGGAACTGCCACTCACGACTGAGCTGATCTCCATGCTGGCGGAGGGCAGGGCCCTCGAAGCGTCGACGACGTCAGGCTAAGGGGGGCAAAGGTTAAGGGCGGTGCGACAGCAGGCCGGAAAGCACGCTCGGTTCGACAGACCGCCGTGAACCACAACCGCTGACCGATCGGTCAGCGGTAGCCTATTTGGGTCGCCTCGTCGAGCGCGGGAGATGGCCACCCCGCGCATTTGCTTCACAGATTCGTCAGATCGCTGCGATCTGCCGGGTACCGCGCGGTGCTTCCCGGCGCAAAAAAAGCCCGAGGCGGTGGAAGGCCTCGGCGCGCGGATCCCGCGCCCGCCAGAGCAGGCCGATGGTTCGCCCCGGCACGGCGGCCTGCTGGCGGGCAAGGGATATTTCTTCCACCGGGCGGATGATGGCGAGACCTTCGAGCTCCCGACGGTCGTGCAGCGAGAGCAGGGGAAGGAGGGAAAACCCCTCCCCCGCCGCGATCATGTGCCGCAGCATCTCCAAACTGCTTGCGAAGCGCCCCTCGCGGTCTGGCGTCGCGCCGCAGAGCGCGACCGTCTGGTCGCGCAGGCAGTGCCCCTCCTCCAACAGGAGGAAATCCTCCGTCCGAAGGTCCGCGACGGTCAGCCGTGGAAGGCTGGCGACGGCATGGCCTTGCGGAGCCACGAGCTGGAAAGGCTCAAAAAAGAGCGCCATGGCGGTAAAGCCCGGCCCGGGTTCCGGCAACGCGATGAGTGCGAGATCCAGCGCGCCTTGGGCTAACCGCGTAGCAATCTCCTCGGTTTTCCCTTCCTCCAGCCTCAGGCCGAGCTCGGGGAAGGTCGTCCGCAGGGCGTGGAGCACGGAAGGAAGATAATAGGGGCCCAGTGTCGGGATAACACCGAGTCGTAGCGGCCCCGCCAGGGGATCGCCTTGGGAATGGGCCATTTCCAGCAGGCTGCGCGCCGCGCCCAGTACCTCCCGCGCCTGCGCCAGGATGGCCGCTCCCTCGGGGGTGATCTCGACCCCTTTGCGCGAACGTTCGAACAGGGTGAGGCGCAAAACGCCTTCCAGCTTGCGGATCTGTTCGCTGAGTGCCGGCTGGCTAACGCCGCAACGCGCGGCGGCACGGCCGAAATGCCGCAGCTCCGCGACAGTGCAGGCATATTCCAGATCACGCAGGGAAAGTCCTGCCAGGCCGAGCTCAGCCATGGCGGACAGCCGACACTTTTTTCATAGGTTCACCCTATCAAAATCTTAGGAAGAATCAATTTCACCGATCGTGATCGCTCGGCGTATCACAATCCTCGTGGCTAGATACAAGGAGGCTTTTATGGCCGAAGACATGACCCGCCCGACACTGACGAGTACAGCCGGTGCCCCGGTGCCCGACAATCAGAACAGCATTTCTGCCGGCGCCCGCGGCCCGCTGCTGCTCCAGGACTATCTTCTGCTGGAAAAGCTCGCCCACCAGAACCGTGAGCGCATTCCCGAGCGCGTGGTGCATGCCAAGGGCTCCGGCGCCTTCGGCACCTTTACCGTGACTCACGACATTACGAAATACACCAAGGCCTCGATCTTTTCGAAGATCGGCAAGCAGACGGACCTGCTGCTGCGCTTCTCGACCGTCGCCGGCGAGCGCGGCGCGGCCGACGCCGAACGCGACGTGCGCGGCTACTCCCTGAAGTTCTATACGGACGAGGGCAACTGGGACGTGGTGGGCAACAACACGCCCGTCTTCTTCATCCGCGACCCCGTGAAATTCCCGGACTTCATCCATACCCAGAAGCGCCATCCGCGCACCAACATGCGCTCCGCGACCGCGATGTGGGACTACTGGTCCCTGAGCCCGGAGAGCCTGCATCAGGTCGCGATCCTGATGAGCGACCGCGGCCTGCCGGTTGGCTTTCGCAACATCAACGGCTACGGCAGCCATACCTACAGCTTCTGGAACGATGCCGGCGAGCGCTACTGGGTGAAGTTCCACTTCAAGAACCGCCAGGGCCACAAGCATTGGACCAATGAGGAAGCCAACCAGGTCATCGCCAATGACCGCGAAAGCTCCCAGCGCGACCTCTATGAGGCGATCGAACGCGGCGATTTCCCGAAGTGGGATTTCAAGGTGCAGATCATGCCCGAGGCCGATGCGGAAAAGACCCCGTACAATCCGTTCGACCTCACCAAGGTCTGGCCGCATGGGGACTATCCGCTGATCGACGTCGGCGTCTTCGAACTGAACCGCAATCCGGACCACTACTTCGCGGAAATTGAGCAGGCTTCCTTCTCGCCGTCGAACATCGTGCCGGGCATCGGCTTCTCGCCAGACAAGGTTCTGCAGGCCCGCATCTTCTCCTACGCGGATGCGCATCGCTATCGCGTCGGCACGCATTACGAGGCGCTGCCGGTGAACCGGCCGAAGAACGCCGTTCACACCTACCATGCCGATGGCTCCATGCGCTTCGACGCGCCGAAGGGAACGGACGCCTACTACGAGCCGAATTCCTTCTCCGGCCCGGTGCAGGCCCCGAGTGCGAAGGAGCCGCCGCTGCGCATCAGCGGCGACGCCGACCGCTACAATCACCGCGACGGCAATGACGACTACACGCAACCGGGCAATCTCTACCGGATGTTCTCGCCCGAGCAGAAGCAGCGGTTCTTCAACAACATCGCGGCCGCGATGCTTGGCGTGCCCCGCTACATCATCGACCGGCAGATCGGCCATTTCCGCCAGGCCGACCCGAGCTGGGCTGAGGGCGTGGAGGAAGCGATCCGTCGCACCCATCCGCAGGAATCCTCTGCCCCCACCACGGCGGCAGCCGCGGAGTAACCTTCTGCCCCGAAGGGCGAGGTTAGGATAGGAAGGCGGCGGCGCGGGAAGCGCCGCCGCCTTTTTCTTGTTTGCGGCCCCGACCGAGCTCTTTCCAAACCCGTCGCGCTCGGGTCTATCATCGCGCATGATGAACGATCTCACGCCGAGAACTGCCCCCGACGAGGGCACCCGCGCCCAGCACATCGCCATGGGCGCGCTTGCCCTGATCCTGCTGCTGCTCGGCCTTTTCACGCTCAAGGAATTCCTGGGCGGCCTCGCCTGGGCCTCGATCTTCGCGATCGCGTTGTGGCCGCTCTATGAGCGCGCCACCGCTCGGTTCGGCACCGGGCGGCACAACATTCTGCTGCCGACAGTTTTCACACTTGGCGTCGCCCTTATATTCATAGCCCCGATCGGCCTCGTCGCCATCGAGCTCGCGAAGCAGGCGCAGTCCGCGAGCGACTGGCTGCGCGACGCGCGCGCCAACGGCATCCAGGAGCCGGCGTTGCTGGGGCATCTGCCCTTCGCCCATGCTCAGATCGACCGCTGGTGGCAGGACAATCTCGGCAATCCCGGCGGCGCGCAGAAACTGGTGCAGCGCACGACGGGCGGCCATGTCGCACGCGTCAGCCGGATCGTGGGTGAGGCGCTGGTGCATCGCCTGACTGCCTTCGTCTTCACCCTGCTCGCACTATTCTTTCTTTTCCGAGATGGACGGAGCTTGACGCGCCAGATGGAGAAGGCCGCCACCCGCGCCTTCGGCCCGACCGGCGAGCGCATCGGCCTGCAGATTATCGCCTCGATCCACGGCACGGTGAACGGGCTGGTGCTGGTGGGCCTGGTGGAGGGCGCCCTGCTCGGCCTTGTCTATTGGGTGGCCGGGGTGCCGGAGGCGACGGTCTTCGGCATGGTAACCGCCATCGCCGCGATGATTCCCTTCGCCGCTTCCGTGGTCTTCGCCGTGGTAGGTTTGCTGCTGCTGGCCCAGGGCGCGATCGGCTGGGCGATCGGCGTCGTTTGCATCGGGCTCGTCGTGACCTTCCTCGCCGACCATTTCATCCGGCCGGTCCTCATCGGCGGCACGACCAAGCTGCCCTTTCTCTGGGTGCTGCTCGGCATTCTGGGCGGCATCGGCACCTGGGGGATCATCGGCCTTTTCCTGGGCCCCGCCATCATGGCCGCCCTCATTCTGCTGTGGCGCGAATGGGTCGGCGAAGGACCGGTCTGAGCCGCGCTTTCAGCCCATGACGGGCCGCCCCGTGACGCGGCAATCGGCCCGCGGCCGCAGCTCCGCGAAGCCGATCGTCTCCATCAGCTTCGCTTCGGTGCGCTCTGCGCGCAGGCTCTGTTCTATGTGGGGAAAAGCCGCGGGATGCAGCCGCCGCAGCCGGGCGAGGTGCATCGCGAACATCGGTGGATCATCATAGGGTACATCGTGCAGCACGCCCTGGAAGGAAAGCCGTTCGGGCTTTTCGGGGGCGCGGATGAGCTCTTTCGGAAATAGAGCCACGGATCGTGTCTCAGGAGCCATGCTCGGCACCTGATGCAAGGGTAGATGGCCGAGACGAGCCAGCAGGGCCGCAAAAGGATCGTGCCCGAAGTGGCGCCCGAGATGGGTGGTGCCGATCGGCCGCGCGTTGATCTCAATCAGCGCGGCCTCTCCCGTTGTCTCATCAAGCATGAAATCGAAGCTGAGGAGGCCTGAGCACTTCTGGCTGAATACGAAGCGACGCACGGCTTCGGCCATCTCCGCATTTTCGATCTGACGCACGATAGTGCTGGGGCCTGTCGGTGCCGGATGCACCTGTTCTGTGACGAAGCTCACGCCGTCCAGGATCTCACCGCGCCAGGCAGCAACGGTGTGCATCGCCGGGACGCCGGGCACCAGGCTTTGGAGAAGGGCCGGCGCTCCTGCGGTTTCGGAGAGGCCTGCGGCGTTCCAGAAGACCCGGACCGCCGCCCGGCGGGACTGTTTCCACGCAGGTCCGCCATGGTAGCGCGCCAGCGCCGATCGGAGCTCGCGGGCGTCCCGCGCGATCGCGACACCATCGCCGCCGCAGGAGTTTTCTCCCTTGAGCACCACGGGGAAGCCCCAGCCGACGGCATGGGCCACGATCTCGACCGGATTGCGGGACGCAAAAAAGTGAGGGGTGTGAATGCCGGCCGCGCGTGCCGCCTGCATGGTGGCGAGCCGGCTGCAGACGGCCGCGTAGCCCGCCGGATCTCCGAAGGATCGCTCCAGCAGATCGCGCAACGATGCCGGCAGTCGCGCCGATTTCGCCAGCACCCGAAGATATTGGGCAGCAATGTCATCCAAGGGGATGACGAGATCGGGCTGCCAGCCTGCCACCGCCTCCTCCAGTCGCCGCCGGAGGAAGGCGAGGCCGAGCCACAGGCCGCGATGTGCCGGCAACCGGTACCATTGCTTTACGTGGCGACTGCTGAGACCGCAAAAGCCGGGCGGTGACAGGACCGCGCAATCGGCGCCGAGCGCGCCCATGGCGGCCGGCACCCGCTCCATCCCGAGATAATCCACGAGAGCCACAAAAAGCACGCGCGGGCTCTTCGGCGTCGCCGCTCCGCCATCCAGCAGCACCAAGCTCGCCATGATCTAGGCGTCCACGGCCATCGCGCGGCCACCATAGGATTCGTTCCCCACAGCCTGCGGCACCCGCCCGGCTAGCGCAGCGATATGACGGGAAAGCCGGCGCGCGGTGAAACCGGCGCCACAGGCGAAGCGCAGCATGGGGCCGAAAGCATTGGCCGAGACCGGACCAATGAAATAAAGGCCAGGAACCGAACTCTCGAAACGGCTCGAAAGCTTGGGCGCGCCGTCGACATGTCGGATCTGGGAAGCAAGCTCCGGCGCCAGAAACCCTGTCCTACCAACTTCAATCTTGAATCCGGTTGCGCAGACGACGTGATCGGCGACAAGCGTAGTTTGCGGCCCCTTCTCATGATTGAGAGTGAGGTTTACCCGCCCTCCCGCGAGCCTCGCCGCGGAAACGGTGGTGCCGCTGACGATCGGCACGTGCCCCTCGACCTCGTCCTTGATGACCCAGCCGGGCGCCGGCCCCAGATAGCGCGTGACGACCGCAGTGCGGAACTTGTCCGGCATGCAATGAAACAGCAACGGCGCCTGCGTGCAGAGGACCGATTTCCAGCCTGGCCCGAGCGTCGTCATCGGCGCGCGAGCCCTGTCCCAGGCGCTGCGCGCGCCCAGCGGGGTCTGGAAGGAAACCTCCCGACGGCGGGCGATGACGGTGACCCGGGCGCCACGCCGATGCAGCGCTGCGGCCGTATCCATTGCGGAGGAACCGCCTCCCACCACCACGATCGCCTTGCCCTCGAAGCCAGCGAAGTCACCATGATGGGAACTATGGCTGCAATGTTCCGGAGGCAGGGCCTGCAGGGCCTGTGGGATGCGCGCGTAGCTGCCGACACCGGCCGCGACGACGAGCCGACGGGAGGTGATCTCGATACCGTCCTCGAATAGGGTCCTGAAGCCCGCGCCGATGCGCGTGACGGAGACGGCCCGCCGCTCCTCCGCCTGGGGGACAAACAGCTTCTGAAATGCGCGCCCATAGGCGATGAAGGTATCTTTGCTGATCGGCACGCCAGTATCGGCATACGGAATACCCTGCCGCTGGCAAAAGGCACCAAGGGTGAAGCGCCCGCTCGGCTCAAACAAATCGAGAGCAAAACCTTCCGACTTCAGATACATTCCTTCGGGCATATTGTTGATCCAGGCCCCCATGACGGCCCCGGCAAGCCGGAATTCCGTCCGCCGCGCCCGAAGATGCGCGCCAAGGGAAAGCCCGTAAGGGCCAGCACCAAGAATGAGTGAATCGAGCACGTAAGCCTCTATCAAGTTCGGGGGGCCCCAAGGGCAGACCCGGTCCGTAATTCTATGAACTTGATGCTAGGTCCGCCCGCCCGCGATTGTCGTGTCCTCCGAACTGATGGTATGATCATGCAAACGGCTGCCCCCGCTCCCAAAGGCATGACTGCCTGCCATGTGACTATCTGCAGCCGCTCGTGCGCGACCGGCGCATCCCGAAGGAAATCGCCTCTCGAAGCGCGGACGCGCGGGGGTACGCCCTTCGGCTTACCGGGCAATCAGGACCGAGAAATTCTAACAAAATATTGATGAAGCAACACGTCGGCAGGACCGCGCAATTCGCGCAGCCCTGCCGCCCATCGGCGATCAGCCGAGGTCGGGGTGTCGCTTATGCCAGTCCGTCACCATCTGGAAGGCGTGGCCCGTTTGGCAAAGCAGATCCTCGGCCCCATGCGCGCCTGCAAGTTGGAAGGCGATTGGCAGGCCGCCCGGCGTGAAGCCACCCGGCAGGGTGATCGTGGGGTGACCCGTCATGTCGAAGGGGCAGGTGAAGCCGAGCAGGCTATTCATCAGTTCCTCATCCGTGCCGAGCGTGCCCATCATCGCGAGGCTGGGCGCTGCGAAGCCCATGGCCGGGAGGATGAGCAGGTCGACCTCCGCCATCAGCGCATTCACCCGTCCGCGCAGATCCTCCCGGTTGAGCACGATGCGCTGATACTCCATGCCGGAGAGGCCACGGCCGAGTTCGATGAGGCCTGTGAGCGCGGGCCCATATTCGGATTTGAGGCGTGGATAGGTGCCGGCATGAGCGACCGCGGTTTCAACGCCGCAAAGCGGGAACCAGTCCTGGATCGCCGGGCCGATGTCCGGAAAGCTCACCTCCCGGATATCGGCGCCGAGCGATGCCAGAACATCGATGGCGGAGGCCACCACGGCCTTGGTTTCCGCATCCGCCGCCGCCTCCACCCAAGCCGCCGGATAGCCGATGCGCAGGCCGCGAATGCCGTCCTCCAACATGCCGAGATAGTCGGGCACGGGGGTCTGCAGGGCCGTCGGGTCCTGCGGATCAGCCCCGGCGATCGCCGCCAGCATGGCCGCCGCATCGCGCGCGCTGCGCGTCATTGGGCCGATATGGTCGAGGGTTGCTGCCAATTCGAAGACGCCATAGCGGCTGACACGGCCCCAGCTCGGCTTGAGGCCGGTCAACCCTTGCGCTGCGGAGGGAAATCGAATGGAACCGCCGGTATCCGAGCCGAGCGAGCCGTAGCAGAGCCCGGCGGCGGTCGCGACACCGGAGCCGGAGGAGGAGGCGCCCGGCCAATAATCAGCGTTCCAGGGGTTCTTGGGCGGCGTGATTTTCGGATGATGATCGGCATAGGCGCTTTCGGTGAGCTGCAGCTTGCCGAGGATGACGGCCCCTGCCGCCTGCAACCGGGCGACGACCGTCGCATCCTCATCAGGCCGGAAATCGGCATAGATCGTCATGCCGCCGGTGGTTGGCACGCCTTTCATCCAGCACAAATCCTTGACCGCTATCGGGGCGCCATGCAGTGGCCCCCGGATCTGGCCGGCTGCGATCTCCTGGTCCGCCTTGTCTGCCTGGGCCAGTGCGATCTCCTCCGTAACCAGGGCGTAGCTCGAAAGCTTGCCATCGAGCGCGCTGATGCGCTCCAGCATCGCCTCGGTGATCGCGCGAGAGGTCATGCTGCCCGACTGGATTCGTTTCGAGACCTCGGTGAGTTCGAGATAGGCAAGATCGGCATGCGTCATCGTCGTTTCCTCTGCATTCTGGAGCTCCAACCTGAGCCTTGCAGGAGACGGGCCAACCGGCGGCCCAGCGATCAAAAACGGTCCGGGCGGAAGGCAGCGGGGTCCGTGAAGGGCTCCTCGCCCGTCATCATGGCGGCGAGCATGCGGCCCGTGGTGGGACCGAGGGTGAGGCCCTGATGCCCATGGCCGAAGCCGAACCAGAGGCCGCCTTGCCCCGGAGCCGGCCCGATGATGGGCAGCATATCCGGCGTGCAAGGGCGCGAGCCCAACCAGGGTTCGGGGTCTAGTCGCCGGCCAAGGTCCGGCATGAGACCACGGGCCAGCGGCTCTACCCTCGCGAGTTGCACCGGCGTCGGCGGCGCATCGCGATGGGCGAACTCGGCCCCGGTCGTCAGGCGGATGCCGCGCCGCATGGGGGCGAGCATATAACCATGGGAAACATCGAAAACGGGATGGTTGAGCCCCGCATTGCCGTCCGGCCGGTAATGCATGTGATAGCCGCGCTTGACGAACATCGGCGGATCATAGCCGAGAGGCTTGGTCACCTCCGTGGACCAGGCGCCGAGTGCGACGACCGCGTCCCTGCCGCGGAACATGGCAGTCTCATCCGCCACCTCCCAGCCGGGGCCGCCGCGCTGCAACCGCCGCGCATCCCCCCGCTCGATGCGGCCGCCCAAGCTTTTGAAGTAGGCGGTATAGGCGAGGGTTAGGGCATGGGGATCCAGCACCGCCACGGGCTGGGTCCAGTGCAGGCCGCCGGCCAGGCCCGGCGCCAGATGCGGTTCGGCGGCCGCGAGTTCGTTGCCGCACCAGACATCATAATCGACGCCGAATTCGCGGCGCGCGGCTTCGGCCTCCTTTAGCGTACGGGCGAAGCTCCGCTGGTCTCGATGCGCCATGGTCCAACCGCCGGGACGGAGAATGTCTTCTGCCCCGGCAAGCTTGGCGAGCGCCAGATGATCCTCCACGCAATGGGCGATCAGCCGCGCATAATCGCGCGATATCGCCAGGTAGCGTCCGGTCTCGGAATGATACCAGTAACGAAGGAAAGGGCCGAGCAAGTGCGGCAGCATCGTCGCGCTATAATGGGCTTCGGTCTTGAGATTGAGGGCGTAGCGCAGAAGCTCGCCAAGATCGCGCGGAAAGAGATGGGGGAAAACCGCCTCGCGCTGGATAAGACCGGCATTGCCGAAGGAGGTTCCCTCGCCCGGCCCGCCGCGATCCACCAGGATCGTCTGGCGGCCGCGCATCTGCAAGTGAGTTGCGATGGAAACACCGACGATGCCGGCACCCAGAACCAGAACATCCGCCTCCTCGATCCTACCCGCCATGCCGGCCCCTTTCGCGACGCTCCGTCAACGATCAGCGTCGCATGGGGGTCAACGGGAGATCAACCCTCGCCCGCCTCCGCGAACCAGGGGGCCAGACGCTCGTAGAGCGCGCGGAAGCGGTGATAGCCTGCCTCATAGACCTCGGCGTGGATCGGGTTAGGCTGGATAACCTCGCCTCGCCGCAGCATGGCCGCGGCACCGCCCCAATCCTCGCTTGCGCCCACACCAATGGCCGCGACCCAGGCGGCACCCAGGCAGGAGCCGGGATGCCCCTCCAGCCGTTGCAAAGGCATCTGCAGGATATCCGCCACGATCTGCATCCAGACGCCGCTGCGCGACCCGCCGTCGGAGACGAGTAAGCGCCGCACAGGATAGCCCAGTTCCCGGAAAACCTCGAGATGATGGCGAAAGCCATAACCCACCCCCTCCAGCGCCGCACGCCAGAGATGGGCCGGGCCATGGTTGAGGCTGAGGCCCGAGATGGTGCCCCGCGCCAGCGGGTCCTGGATCGGGCTTTTCTCGCCAAGCAGATAGGGCAGCACGAAGACACCCTCGCTGCCCGCTGGAATAGTGTCCGCCAGAGCGTCGAGATGGGCATGAGGATGAGCCTGCCCGGCCACGAGCCCGGCAGCGAAACCGGAGACAATCCAGTTGAGCATGGCGCCGGTCGCCGCCATGCAGCCATTCGGCATGAAGCGGCCGGGAATGACGTGACGATCCAGGAAGATCCGGCGATCGGGAATTGCGTGGTCGACGGCGATGAGAATGTCCCCTGCCCCGCCGAATTTGAGCAGCACATCCCCATGCCCGACGACCCCAGCGGCATAGGCGGAAGCGACATGGTCGGCCGCGCCGGCGACCACGGCCAGGCCTTCCGGCAGACCGCTCTCGGCCGCCGCCCGGGCCGTCACATGACCGATAACGGCCTCGCTTTCAGCGATCGGCGGCAGGGCAGAGAGCGCGACGCCGCCGAGTGCGACGAGATCGGGCGCAATCTGCCCGTCCGCCAGATCGACGACACCTGCCTCCAGCGCCCAGTTATGCTCAAGCCTCTTTTCCCCGGTGAGCTTCCAGTTGATGAAATCATAGGACCCGAAAACGGTCCCGATACGGCGGAAGACGTCAGGCTCGTGCCGCTCCAGCCAGCGCAGTTTGGTGGCGACGATCTGCTGCGTGATGCCGTTGCCGGTACGGCGCAGGAAGGTCCCGCCGTCAACGGCACCCAGCATGGCCGTCACCTCCTCCGTCGCCCGCCCATCGCTCTGCTGGATGCTGCGCCGAAGGAGATTTCCCTGGCCATCCAGCAGCACCACGGCCGGCACCATGCCGGCGACACCAATGCCGACAAGCGAGGCGGCGAGCGCCGGCTCGGCCGCGAGCAAGTCGCGCGTGACGGCGCAGGTGTTGCGCCACCACTGCTCGGGATCCTCCTCCGCCCAGCCGGGATGAAGCGAGACGAGATCGGTCGGTCTCGAAACCACCGCGACGATGCGGTCCGGCAGGTCGATCAGAATGCCGATGGTCGACGTCGTGCCGATGTCGATACCGATGACGGCGGCCATGGCCCTGCCCTCAGCGCAGGGTCTCGACCTTCGCCATGAAGGCCTTCACGCGCGCCGGATCGACGGCGTTCCAGGTATGTCCGTCGACCTTGAAATGCGTGCCGACGACACAGCCGTCGGCGACGCTGAAAATATCGACGATATTGCCGAGGTTGACACCGGTATTGGCAAGAACTGGCACATCCTTCACTGCGGCACAGACCGCACTCAGTTCGGACTGGTCGGTCGCCTGGCCGGTGATCGGGCCGGAGACAAGGATGGCATCGGCCAGCGCGGAGAAGACCGCGCTTTTGGCGCGCAGCGGCAGCGGCCTTGTGTCGAGGGAGGCGGCAAATTCCGCGTTGATGTTGAAAAGCAGTTTGAGGTCGCGCACATCGAGATTGCGGCGCGCCTTCAGCGCCTCGTCACAGGCAGGAACCCAAAGCCCCATGTCCGAGGCATAGACGCCGGTGAAGATCTCGCGCACGAAGCGCGCGCCGGTGGCTGCCGCCAGCGCCACGCTCGCCACCGGATCCCAGAGATAGTTGACGCCGAAAGGCACGGTGATCTTGTGGCGCAGCGTGGAGATGACCGCGCTCATGGCGGCGACGGAGGCGATCGGCGCCTTCAGCGAATAGGGGCGGTCATTCTCGTTTCCGAACATCACGGCGTCCACGCCACCCGCCTGCAGATGCTCGAGATCGGCGGCGGCATTCTCGATCAGCTTGGCCATGCCGCCGCGCTCGTCATAGAGCGGAGTCCCGGGCAGGGCACCGATATGGACCATGCCGATGACGACTTTCTTCTTGCCGTCAAAGAAATCGAACATGGAATTTGTCTCCTCAAGACGATGAATGATGGCGGGCGAGAGCGCTCGCCCTGTATGGATTAATCCTGGTGGGCGACGATGAGGTGCACGCCGGCGGCGATCGCCTGTTTCGCGATACCGGGGGGCAGCGGCGCATCGGTCACGATACTGTCGAGCCGCTCAAAACCGCAGACGCGAACGAAGGAGCGGCGGCCGAACTTGCTGCTGTCACAAAGCGCTGTGACAGCCCTCGACTGCTGCATGAAGACGAATTTGACCTCACTGTCTTCGGGCGAATAGTCATAGACGCCGTCCTCGTCGATGCCACAGATTCCGAGAAAAAAGCGGTCCATCCAATGACTCGACAACTGCTGGTGGGTGATGCCACCGCAAAGCGACCCTTCGCGCGGACGCAGCCGGCCGCCGAGCAGAAAAACCTCCGGCAGAATTGGCTGCGGCATGGCGAGCACGGTCTGCAGACTGTTGGTGACGATCTTGAGCGGCTCCCGCCCCGCGAGTTCGGCTGCCAGATAGGAGACGGTTGAGCCGGTATCGAGCCCCACCGCCTGTTCGTCCGATACCAGCGCGGCGGCGCGGGCAGCGATCAGGAGCTTGGCATCGCGGTTGAGCTCCCGCCGTGCGGCATAGGTCGGCTCAATCGGGATGACGCTGCTCGCGGCGGCCGCGGGGATCGCCCCGCCATGAGAGCGCTCGACGAGTCCTTCCCGCTCCAATGCCTCCAAATCGCGCCGGACCGTCATCTCGGAAATGCCGACATCCCGCGCCACGTCTGCCACGGAGACGAATCCTTGATCCATGATGAGGCGATGGAGGGCGGCACGACGGGCCCCCGCGGGGGCGGCCGGAATGGCGGGTTCGGTGGGCGCGGAAGAGAGGGCGCCCAGGCTGGTCCTTTTCGTCATAAGCGCGATCCTAGCGGGCGATTCGAGGGCATACAACACAAACAAACATATTCGATCATCTTTTTTGTTGGAATTTGTTTGACTGTCCCTGTCGGGCTGTTAAGGTCCCATGACATCACGAGCTTGAGAGATGAGTGAGGGACTTATGGACCAGATCGGCAGCGACCTTGCCGGCAAGACCGCACTCATCACCGGCGGCGCCACAGGCATCGGCCGGGCGATCGCGACCGCCCTCGCCGCCCATGGCATGCGGATTGCTATCGCAGATATCGATCTCGACACCGCCCGGAAAACAGCCAAGGAGATCGCGCTGAGTGCCGTTGCGATTGAGATGGATGTGACAACGCGGGAGAGCGTCGATGCCGGATTTGCCGAAGCCGTCGCTCTTCTGGGGCGGATCGACCGTCTCGTCGCCAATGCTGGCGTGTCCAATATGAAACCCGCGCTCGATCTGACGGATGCCGACTGGGACTTCAACTTCAACGTCAATACCCGCGGCGTCTTTCTCACGAATCAAGCCGCCTGCCGCCATTTTCTTGAGTGCGGCACCAAGGGCGCCATCTGCAACACCGCCTCGCTTGCCGCGAAAGTAGGCGCGCCGCTGCTCGCCCATTACTCGGCGAGCAAGTTCGCGGTCGTCGGCTGGACCCAGGCGCTGGCGCGCGAAATGGCCAAGCATGCCATTCGGGTCAACGCCGTCTGCCCAGGATTCGTGCGTACCGGCATGCAGTCCCGCGAAATCGTTTGGGAGGCGGAGCTGCGCGGCATGACGCCGCAGCAGGTCTTCGACGAATATGTCTCCCTTACCCCGCTCGGCCGGATCGAAGATCCCGAAGATGTAGCAAGCGTCGTGACCTTCCTGCTTTCTGACGGCGCGCGTTTCATGACCGGCCAGGCCGTCAACGTGACCGGCGGTGTTTACATGACCTGAGATCGTGCCTGCCCGCGGGTGGTGAGACCCGTTTCGTATTCTGGCTTTCGTATTCTGGCTGCAGTGTTGTCACTCTGGAGAATAACATGGCGAAGAAACATTGGTTGATGGCCTTGATGGCCAGCGTCGGGTTGGGCGCCGGGCTCGGTGCGCTGCCGCAGGCGGCGCGCGCGGCGGATGACGGTGGCACGCTCACCATTTCCGACGCCCAGTTCCTCTGGACCTGCGGCTTCAGCCCTTACAATTCCTCCTCCAACTTCCTTGCCGTCGGGCCGATCTACGAGACCCTCGCCTTCGTCAACACGATGCAGAGCGGCAAGGTGACGCCCTGGCTCGCGACTGACTACGCCTGGAGCGACGACAACAAGGTCCTGACCTTCACGATCCGGAAAGGCGTGAAATGGACCGACGGCACGGACTTCACCGCCGCCGACGTTGTCTTCACCTTCAACATGCTGAAAAAATATCCCGGCCTCGATCTCAATACGGTGTGGTCGGCGCTGTCCAGCGTCGCGCAGGAGGGTGACGACAAGGTCGTCTTCACCTTCAAGGCTCCGTCCGTCCCCTATTTCTATTACGTCGCGGATCAGGTCGGTATCGTGCCGGAACACGTCTGGTCCAAGGTCGCGGACCCGATGACCTATCAGGATGCCAATCCCGTCGGCACCGGCCCATTCACCATCGCCCATTGCACGCCGCAGGACATCAGCTACGCGCGCAACGAGCATTACTGGCAGCCCGGCCTGCCCAAAATCGCGCGTATCGAATATCCGGCCTATACGACCAACCCGCCGGCAAACGAGGCGCTGTCCACGGGGCAAGCGCAGTGGGGCGCGCAGTTCATTCCCAATATCAAGGCGCAGTATCTCTCGAAGAGCCCGGACAATCACATCTGGTTCCCGCCGGTGGTGAATGTCGCGATGTTCATCAACCAAGCCAATCCGCTGCTCAAGGATATCGCCGTCCGCAAGGCGATGGTCTACGCGCTGGACAAAAAGCGTGTCTCCATGATCGGCGAATACGGCTATGAGCCGCCGGCAAACCAAGCCGGCATCGTGACGCCGACCTTCGAGTCCTGGCTGGACAAGGACCAGCTTGCCGCCGCCGGCTACAGCTACGATCCGAAGAAGGCGATCGCGATTCTGGAAAAGGCCGGCTACAAGCGCGGTTCGGACGGCATCTTCGCCTCGCCTGACGGCAAGCCACTCTCCTTCACCATCATCAACCAGAGCGCCTATACGGACTGGGTTGCTTCCCTGCAGGTGGTCGCCCAGCTCTTCAAGGCGGTCGGCATCAAGCTGACCATCTCCAACCTCGCGGGCACCGATTATTTCGCGAAACTCTACAATGGCGATTACGACCTCGCCTATGCCTACGAGGCCGGCGGCCCGACGCCCTATTACGAGTTCCGCCAGTGGCTGTACGGCCCCTCCTCCGCGCCGATCGGCAAAGCCGCGACCACCAACTGGGAGCGCTACATCAACAAGGACACCGACACGCTGATCGACAACTACGCCAGCTCGACGGATGACAAGGAGCAGCACGCCATCATCGCCAAGCTGCAGAAGGTGTTGCTGGATGAGGTGCCGCTGATCCCCGTGGTCGAACAGGTCGATTGGGACCAGTATTCGACGAAGGAATTCGCCGGCTGGCCGACGCCGGAAGATCCGTACGCCCAGCCTTTCGCCGGCTATTCCTTCCCCGATTGGGAAATGACCGTGCTTCGCCTGCACAAGAAGTGATCTGACGGCGTGCAGGCGGCTCGGATCCGCCCCGCCTGCACGCCAACTTGCTGCCGCAGCACAGCGGATTGACCCGGCATCAATCCGCCCAGGCCAAATGAGACACGCGTAAATGCGCTATATCCTGCGACGATTGGGCTTCTTCCTCGTCACCCTCTGGGCGGCGATGACGGTGAATTTCTTCCTGCCACGACTCATGCCCGGCAATCCCGCCATGGCCATGATGGCGCGCTTCCATGGCCGTCTCAACGGCGACTCGCTGCATGCAATGGAAGTCGCCTTCGGGGTTAATTCCGGCGAAAGCCTGATCGCGCAGTATTTCTCCTATCTCGGCAACAGCTTCACCGGCCAGTTCGGACGCTCCCTGACCTTCTTTCCGCAAACGGTCTCTCATGTCGTTTTCTCGGCGCTGCCCTGGACGCTGGGCCTTGTGGGCGTCACAACCATCATCGCCTTCATTCTCGGCACGCTGATCGGCATGGTGGGCGGCTGGCGGCGCGGCGGCCTGTTCGACAGCATCCTGCCGCCACTGTTCATCATTCTTTCCGCCTTCCCCTATTTTTGGATCGGCCTGCTGAGCATCCTGATCTTTTCAATTTCGCTCGGCTGGCTGCCGACCGGCTTCGGCTATACCAACGGCACGGTCGCCTCACTGAGCTGGGGTTTCGCCTGGGACGTGATCCGCCATGCCGTCCTGCCCGCGGCCACCATCGTCGTCACCTCGATCGGCGGCTGGATCCTGACCATGCGTAACAACATGATCATGACACTGAACGAGGATTACGTGCGCATGGCCCGCGCCAAGGGCGTCTCCTCAGCCCGCATCATGTTCGACTATGCCGGCCGCAACGCGATTCTGCCGAATCTCTCGGGATTCGGCATGTCGCTGGGTCTCGTCGTCAGCGGCGCCATTCTGGTCGAATACGTCTTCTCCTATCCCGGCGTCGGCTACATGATGCTGCAGGCGGTGCTGAATGAGGATTTCCCGCTCATGCAGGCGCTTTTTCTCTTCCTCACCCTCGCTGTCCTGCTCGCCATTCTCGTGGTGGACGGGGTAACGGTTCTGCTCGACCCGCGCACGCGGGGGCGGACATGAGCGCCGTGACCAGCGACCGGCCGCGCCGCAGCCCTGCCGGCCTGCGCGCGCTGCGCAGCCTCGGCCGGGCGATCCTCGGCAACCGGAAGGCGATGGTCGGTGCGATCCTGCTCGCGATCTGCGTCGTCATGGCGGCGATCCCAGGGCTCATCGCGCCGGGCGACCCCAATGCCGAAGTCTTCATGCCGGGCCAGGGACCTTCCGCGCAGAACTGGCTCGGCACCACCTCCTACGGCCAGGACATTTTTGCGCAATTCGTCTGGGGGGCTAGGCAATCCCTCATCATCGCCGTGGTCGCGGGCCTGTTCTCGACCCTGCTCTCAGCGCTGATCGGCGTCACCGCCGGCTATCTCGGCGGAATGGCGGACGGACTTCTCTCCATGCTCACGGATGTTTTCCTGGTCATCCCCGCTTTTCCGCTCGTCATCGTGCTGGCCGCCTATTCAAAAGGCGGTGGCAACCTCATGATCATCGCGGTGCTGGTGCTCACCGGCTGGTCCTACGGCGCGCGCCAGTTGCGCGCCCAGGTGCTGTCGCTGCGCCATCGCGAATTCCTCACCGCCGCGAAACTGCGTGGCGAGCGCAACTGGCGCATCATCACCCATGAGATTCTGCCCAATATGGTCTCCCTTCTCGTGGCGAATTTCCTTGGCGCCTCGGTCTATGCGATCCTGACGGCAGCCGGATTGCAGTTCGTCGGCCTCGGCAACGTCAATACTAACAGCTGGGGTACCATGCTCTACTGGGCGCAGAACAACGAAGCGCTGCAATCCGGCATTCCTCTTTGGGCGGTCGTCCCCGGCCTCGGCATCGCCGGGCTTGGCGGCGCCTTTGCACTCCTCAACTACGCCTTCGACGAGATCAGCAATCCCGTGCTGAAGCCTGTCCGCCGTCGGAAGGCACGCCTTACGGCGCAGGGAAAGGCACCATGAGCGAGACCATCCTCGAGGTCTCCGATCTCGTTGTCGAATACACGACATCGACCGAACCGGCGCGAGCGGTCGACCATGTGAGCTTCAGCCTCGCGCGCGGCGAATTCCTCGGCATCGTCGGCGAATCAGGCTGCGGCAAATCCACCATGCTGTTCGCCATCGCCCAGCTGCTCAGCCCGCCGGCCCAGCTCGTAAGTGGATCGGTTATCTTCAAGGGGCGGAACATGGTGGAGTTGAGCGGTTCCGCGCTCCGCGCGCTCCGCTGGCGGGATTATTCGGTCGTCATGCAAAGTGCCATGAACGCGCTCAATCCGGTCAAGACCGTGGCCGCCCAGTTCGAGGACGCGATGCGTGCCCACGGCCAGAAGGACCGTGCGGCCATTCGCGCCCGCTCCCGCGAAGTCATGGCGCTGGTCAGCATCGACGCCGTTCATCTCAGAAGCTTTCCGCACCAGCTTTCGGGCGGCATGCGCCAACGTGTGATGATCGCCATGGCGCTGCTCCTTTCCCCCGATCTCATCGTCATGGACGAGCCAACCTCGGCGCTTGACGTCGTCGCCCAGCGCTCGCTCATGGTGCAGATCAAGGAACTGCAGCGGAAACTTGGTTTTGCCATCATCTTCGTGACGCATGACATGTCGCTCGTGGGTCATTTCTCGGATCGGCTTGCCGTGATGTATGCCGGCAAGATCGTGGAGATGGGCCCGACGCGCCCGCTCTTCGCTGCCCCCCAGCACCCCTATACGCGCGGGCTATTGGACAGTTTTCCTTCCATCCACGGGCCGAAGGTCGCGCTCAGCGGCATTCCCGGCGCACCGCCTGACCTGACCGCCATGCCGAGCGGTTGCCGCTTCCGCCCGCGCTGCTCGGCGGTCATGCCGCGCTGCGCCGAGATCGAGCCGGACCTTTACCCGAGCGGCGAGACCCGATCGCGCTGCCTGCTCTTCGACCGGAGGGCGGCATGAGCATGACGCAGGACGCACCCCTTCTGGAAACCGCCGGTCTCACCCGGCATTTTCGCATCGGCGGGCTTTTCAGCCAGCGCAAGCTGCATGCGGTGGACGACCTCGATCTTGCCATCCGCCCGCGCGAAATCCTCGCTGTGGTCGGCGAAAGCGGCAGTGGCAAAAGCACGATCGCCCGGCTCCTGGCCAAAGTCTACGAACCCACCGCGGGGCAGATCCGGTTCCGCGGCCGACCCGTCAGCAGCATCCGCGCGCGCCGCGATCTGCTCGCCTATCGCGGCGCGGTACCGATGGTGCTGCAGGACCCCTTCGCCTCGCTCAACCCGGTTCATACCATCGGCTATGTGCTGGAACGCGGCCTCATTCTCCATCAGCCCGGTTTGACGGCTGCCGAGCGGGAGGCGGAAGCGGTCCGCGTGCTGGAGGCGGTCGGGCTCTCTCCGGCCCGGCAGGTGCTGGCGAAATACCCACATGAGATGAGCGGCGGGCAACGCCAGCGCATCGGATTCGCCCAGGCACTCTCCTACAAGCCCAGCCTTGTACTCGCGGACGAGCCGGTCTCCATGCTCGACGTGTCGATTCGCATCGGTGTGCTGAACCTGATGGCGCAGCTTTGCGCCGAGGAGGGCATCTCCTTCCTCTACATCACTCATGACATCGCGAGCGCGCGCTATGTCGCCCATCGCATCCTCGTCATGTATGCCGGCCGAGCGGTTGAGACCGGACCAACCGAGGCCGTGCTGCGGGAACCGGCGCATCCCTATACCCGCTTGCTGCTCTCGGCCGTGCCCGATCCGCGTGCACCGATCACCCTTTCGGCCGCCGATACTGGAGAGCCGCCGCGCGTCGTCGACCCCGGCGAAGGCTGCCGTTTCCGGCAGCGTTGTCCGCTCGCCATCGCCCGCTGCGCGGAGGTCACGCCACCGCTCGCCGAACTGGCCGCGGGCCATGCCGCCGCCTGCCATGTGACAGCTCCGGCCGGCTGACGCTGCCCGGCCGCTCACCTTTGGCTTGCGGCAAGAGGGCTTTTGGAAAACATTGCGTTTCTGCAGTATTCCTCAGACACAGCAGAAGCGAGTGATATCATGCTTTTCCGCCAATCCCTCCTCGCCGCCGTCGGCGCCCTGGTCATCGGGCTTTCCGCCGTCGCGGCCATGCCCGCACACGCCGCCGCGCCGATGCCCACCATCGTCGCCGAGACCACGAAGGCCGTGGCCGTCGTCGAATCGGTCGATCCGACCACGCGCCAGATCCTGCTGAGCGGACCGAATGGCGGCCTGCTCACCCTGATCGCCGGCCCAAACATGCAGAATTTCGACCAGATCAAGTCCGGGGACCGGCTTTACCTTACCTACCGCAAGGCGATCGCGGTGGCGCTGGCTCCCACGGACAAGCCCCTGGCACAGCCCACCGGCATGACGGGGGCGCGCCTTGCCGCGCGAGGCCAAATGCCGGCCGGAGCCGGCTTCGTCGCGGTGTCGGTCGAAGTCCAGATCGACGCGATCGACCGCCGTGCTCATACAGTGACCTTCACCAATGCCGCCGGCGAGAAGCGGACGATGGCGGTCCGAGACCCTGCTTTTCAGCATTTCGCCGGCAAGCTGAAGGCCGGCGACCGCGTGCGTCTTGAATACCTGCAAAGCGTCTCGATCAAGCTGAAGCCTGATACCGGCAACTAACCAACCGCGCTCCGCAGGCGTCACGCTTGACCCAACCCCGCCAATCGGGGAAGGGTCATTGTGATGCTTGCCGATTGGCGGAGGCAACCGCACCGCCCATGCGGAAGAGCCTCCCAGACGGCAAGCAACAACTGCTGGGGCCTGAATGAGCGTGAACGACAGTTTTTCCGATCGCCATGAAATGGCACGGGGCGATGGTGCCGCCGCCGACAGTCTCTGCCTGAGCCAAGCTTCTTTCTGGTCGCCAGCGCATATCGTCGAATCAGCGTGGCATGAACACGGACCCTTTGCCTTTTGGCTGATTGACCAAATCCGGCCTCGGAACTTCGTCGAACTCGGCACCCATAACGGATTTTCCTATTTCTGCGTCTGCCAGACTGTGCAGCGCCTCGGTCTCGCGACCGCCTGTTATGCCGTGGATAGCTGGGAGGGAGACGATCATGCTGGCTTTTACGGCAGCGAGGTCTTCCAAAGCGTATCCGCGATCAACGAGGCGCATTACAGCGGCATCTCGACCCTGATGAAGAGCTTCTTCTCCGACGCCCTGCCCTACTTCCCTGATAACAGCCTTGATCTGCTGCATATCGACGGGCGCCACGGCTATGAGGATGTTGTCGAGGATTTCGAGAGCTGGCAGCCCAAGCTGTCTGATCGTGGCGTCGTGTTGTTTCATGACACAAATGTGAGAGAGCGGGAGTTCGGAGTTTGGCGCCTTTGGGACAGGCTCAAAAGCCGATATCCGTCCTTTGAATTCTTGCATGGTCATGGACTTGGTGTGCTCGCGGTCGGGCCAGAAGTGCCGGAAGGACTGCGCCCGCTGGTTTACGCGACAGAGACGGAGCGAGCGGCGATCCAGCAGGCCTATGCGCGGTTGGGGCGTGCCACATCACTTCAGTTCGACTGCGGCAAAAAGCAGGCGGACCTCCATCTGGCCACTCAAGCTGCCGACGAAGTCGCGCAGTATGTCCGCCATCTGGAAGACGACCTTGCCCTCAAGAGCACCGCGCTCGCCGATCTCGAGCAAGCAACGAGGACAGTCGAGGAAACGGCTCGCCAGCAGGAAGCCGAGCTTCGGCAAGCACTCGCCGATCAGGAGCAGATGCTTGTAGCGCGGGAACAGGAATTGGCCGGGCGCCTGCAGCAGGCACAGGCCGTCAGCGACGAGATCGCCAGCCATCTCGTCGCTCTGCAGGGCGAACGGCGGGTGACTGACGGGCGCATTGCCCATCTCGAGGGGCAAGCCGTTCTCGTTCCTGCCCTGCGCAGTGAGCGTGACCAGCTTCGCCGGGAACTTGACACCATCCTCACCTCCGCGTTCTGGAAGCGTACCGACCCCTGGCGCCGGCGGCTGGCCGCGCAGCCCGGGCTCCGCCGTTTCCTCCTACGAAGTGCCAAGCTTCTGTGGTGGAGCGTTACGTTGCAGCTTGCGAAGCGGCTCCGCCAGCGCAGGGAAATCATACAGGCCGGGCGCGAGGCGGCGTCCCCTCCGGATGCCAAGGAGCAGTTCACCGCCGCAGCCCGTGCCGATCTGGCGGCCTTCCTCGCCTCCGACGAGCGTCTGTCGTTCCCTGTTGTGGAGCAGCCGGATATCTCAGCCGTCATCGTAGTCTGGAATTCGGCCCACCTCACGCTGCGCTGTCTGCGTGCCTTGCAAGCCGCAGAGGGTCCGAGCCTCGAGATTATCATTTTCGACAATGGCTCGAGCGATGAGACCGGCGCGCTGCTCGACCGCACAGACGGTATCCGCGTTATCCGCTCCAAAGACAATTTGGGCTTCCTGCTAGGCTCCAATCGGGGTGCGGAACTTGCTACCGGCCGCGCCATTCTCCTTCTCAACAGCGATGCATTTGTCCGCCCGGATACTTTGGCTGTCGCTTTGAACACACTGGAATCCGCGCCCGACATAGGTGCGGTTGGCGCGCGGCTTTTGCTGCCTTCTGGCCGGCTGCAGGAGGCAGGAAGTATCATTTGGTCAGACGGCAGCTGTCTCGGCTATGCGCGGGGGGCGGAGGCCGAGGCTTTCGAAGGCATGTTCCGACGCGAGGTAGACTACTGCTCGGGCGCCTTCCTGCTCACGCCACGCGCATTATGGACGAAGCTTGGCGGGCTGGAGGAGGCATTCGCCCCGGCCTATTACGAAGAGACCGATTTCTGCATGCGTATGCAGGAAGCTGGTTATCGGATCATCTACGAGCCGGCGGCCGTGGTCGATCACTTCGAATTTGGCAGCGAGGCCAAAAGCGGCGAGAGTACCGCCGCCATGGTCCGTAATCAGGCGCTGTTCAAGTCTCGGCATGAGGCGGTTCTTCAGCGCAAGCACCTGCCTCCTCATGAGGACCATATCCTGAGCGCGCGGACAGCCGCATCCTATCCAAGACCGCGCCTGCTTGTCATCGACAACGAAGTGCCGCTGGGCGCGGGAGGCGCAGGCTATCCCCGCGCCCGCGAACTGCTTGGGGCGGCTGTGCGCGCTGGCTGGTCGGTCACACTCTTTCCACTTTATACATCAGAGATCGAATGGAAGACCGTCCGGGCTGAAATCGCGATGGAAGTCGAGATCGTCAATCAATATTCGGCGCCTCGTTTCATCGAATATATGCAGGAACGACGGGGCTATTATGATGTCATCATGATCAGCCGGCCTGACAACATGATGTTGATCCGAGGGTTTCTGGCCAACCATCCGGATCTATTCGATGGTGCCCGAATCATCTATGATTCCGAGGCTCTCGCTGCGACCCGGGAGATTGCCAAGGCAAAATTTTACGGTGTGCCTGTTTCCGATGCTCAAGCTGGCGCGATGATTGCTGAAGAACTGGCCCTTGCCAATGATGTTGATGCCATCGTCTGCGTGAATGAGGCGGAGGCGGAGGCCTTTCGCAGCCGAGGCGTGCCCGTGCATGTGCTAACTCACGCAATTGAAAGCGCCGGCAGCCCGCCCCCCTGGCGGGACCGCGCCGGCTTCCTCTTCATCGGGCGTCTGATGGAGCGCGATTCTCCCAATTGGCTGGGAATTGCCTGGTTCATCCGCGAGGTTTGGCCGACGATCCGAAAATCCGTGCCAAATGCCACACTTACAGTCTTGGGCCGGCTGCATCCGGAACATGACGCCCTGGACGCACCCGGAGTGCGTCTGCAGGGTCCGGTCTCGGACCTTGGACCGCTTTACGACGCGTCGCGCGTCTTCGTTGCCCCCGTACACTTCTCCGCAGGTGTGCCACTGAAGGTGATCGAGGCTGCTGCGGCCGGCCTGCCGGTTGTTGGCACCCATCTGATGGCAAGACAACTCCTCTGGCAGCCGGAGATCGAGATCGGGGCCGCCGACACGGCTGCGGATTTCGCCCGTGCCTGCATCGCCTTGTATAACGACGAGGTCACCTGGTCCGCGATGCAGACAGCCTCACAGACACGTGCTCGTGTCGAATATGGGCCAGAGGTTTTTGAGGCATGTGTGAGGAAAATCCTGGCTTAGCAGAAGATGCTGCAGGGGATGCGCTCTTCCATCTTCTGCCTCAGCGGGGGGCCCCCGTGAATAAATAGGCGAGCCGCTTTGCTTCCTTCCTGCCCCGCGAAACCGTGTCCAGAATGAGGCCACAAACGAGGGAGAGGAACGCAGCCTCGAGCAAGCTCGCGGACAGCACAGCCGTTGGCAGGCGCGGCACCAAACCAGTGCGTACATAGTCGATTACCACTGGAATCGACAGGCCGGTGCCAAGCAAAGCAATGACAGCCGCCGCTACGCTGAAGAAGGCCAGCGGCTTCTCTTCCTTTACGAGTAAAATGATCATACCCAGGATACGAAAGCCATCTGACACTGTTCGTAGCTTTGACTTTGACTCCGGCGGGCGATCTTTGTAGCGGGTTTCAATCTCGCTCACTGGCATGTTGAGTTCGAGCGCATGGACAGTGAACTCTGTCTCGGTTTCGAATCCAGCGGAAAGCGCAGGGAATGATTTGACAAAGCGGCGGCTGAACACACGGTAACCTGAAAGCATATCCGTGATTCGATTTCCGAAGACTGACCTTACCATTCCGGTCAGCATCTTGTTTCCGAACCTGTGTCCGAAGCGATAAGCTTCCTTCACTTCGGTCACGCGCGTGCCCGTGACCATGTCATGTTGCTGCTCAATCAGCTGAAGAACCATCGCCGGCGCGGCGGCAGCGTCGTAAGTGTCGTCGCCATCGACGAGGACATAGACTTCAGCCTCGACATCGGCGAACATGCGGCGCACTACGTGGCCCTTGCCCTGCAGGGTCTCCATCCGCACGATAGCACCCGCTGCACGCGCGGTCTCAACCGTGCGGTCGCTCGAATTGTTGTCATAGACATAAATAACAGCATCCGGCAGCGCTGCGCGGAAGTCACTGATGACTTTCCCGATTGTTGTCTCTTCATTGTAACATGGAATCAGGACGGCGGTATGAGTTACCATGGTGATCTCGAACTACTCGATGAAACATGCCGCGCCTAATGCCTTGGGAGAGACATTTCCAGGATTATCTGGCTAGGTCGCATGCTGAATGACGCGGGTTGATGCCACCAAATCCTTACGCTAAGCGTTGGTCCTTCGCAAGAACGCGCAGGTCGTGGGTTCAGCCTCTAGCCTCGTGCCAATGAGTGATCGAGACACCCCGGACATGATGCAAAAAGCAGTTTCCCGCCGAGCCAGCGTGAGCGTCTTCCTCATCTTAGCAATTGGCTTTGCTGTCTACGCCGCTCAGCTCGGTCCTGACGCGAACTGGGACCTCCGAAATTATCATCTTTATGCTCCCTTTGCGCTGCTTCACGGCAAATTAAGCTATGATATCGCACCCGCTCAAATTCAGACTTACCTAGCGCCTCAACTCGACCTGATCGGCTACGTAGCCCTGCACTTCCTCAATGCGCACCCGGCTCTGCTCAACGCAGTGATGAGCCTGCCGACTGCTTTGGAAGCGTTTCTCGCATTTCTCATCTCCTGCCGTTTTCTCCCGCAAGGCATGGCAGGGCGTGTTCCCCTGGCGGTTATTATCACTTTGATTGGTGCCACGGGTGCGGCTGGCCTGCCGACCCTCTCGACGTCGATGTCTGAAAGCATCCCCGGCAGTCTCGTCCTGGCGGGGCTGCTGGCCATTCTCACCGCCCATGAGGCGCAGCGTCCTGCCCTTCGTCTCGCGCTTGCGGCGCTCCTGCTCGGCATTTCGACCGGGCTTAAGCTCACAAACATTCCCTTTTGTCTGGGAGGAGCGGCGGCCGTCCTCGTTACTCCTGTTGCCCCAGCGCGAGCCAAATGGTGCGGATTTCTGCTCTTTGGAGCCATGGGCGTTCTGAGCGTCACTCTGATCGCGGCGCCGTGGTGGATAATGCTCTACACTAAGTTCCAAAGCCCGTTATTCCCTTTCTTTAATCAGATTTTTCACTCGCCGGACTACTTCTCTCAGAGTATCACCGACAATCGGTTCCAGCCGCACAGCGTCTTACAAGCGCTCTTCTACCCATTCTATTGGTTGATGAGCAGCACGCCAAAGGTGACCGAAATACCGATGCGAGACCCGCGCTTCGCGGCGTCCGTCGTCCTCCTCGGAAGCGCCACCTTTGCAACGATCATCGCGCGTGGTCGGGACCGTGCTGCCGTCGCGATGGTGCTTGCCTTCTTCCTGGTCTCCTATGTCGCCTGGGAGAAGGCATTCTCGATCTTCCGCTATCTCGCGCCACTGGAAATGCTCACTGGAACGACCATTCTGGTCGCCTGGCGTGCCTTCCAACCCCAGGGATCGAAGAGATGGATTCCCTGGATTGGTACAGCACTATTGGCAGGTCTTTGCCTCAGCCTGACCAAGTATCCCGATTGGGGCAGGGCTTCACAAGGACCCAAGGCGGTCAACGTCCAGGTTCCACGCTTGCCGGCAGGTTCTCTCGTCATTTTGCTTGACAGCAGTCCGATGGCGTATGTTGCTGCCTTCGAACCGCCGGATGTCCGCTTCGTGGGTGCAAACAGCAACCTGCTCGCGCCCGGGCAGAAGACAGAACTCAATCACCAAGCAGAGGCCGCCATTCGGACTGCCAAAGGGCCGCTATGGGGCCTGGAATACTACCCCGCAGCGGCGACGACGGACGATGCCACGCTGAAGTATTACGGCCTGCATCGTGTGTCGCCATGCCTAACGGTCATCTCTAACTTGGATGCGAATTCATTGCGCCTCTGCGCTCTGGCCCGCAACCGAGCGAAGCCATAGACTAGCGATAAAATCCAAGGGACTGCCCGCCGTAACCCGAAGCCTGATCAGGCCCTGATCCGAACCCGCCAATCCTCCAAAACGGCCGCAACCGTCTGATTCCACGGGATCTGCGGCGCCCAGTGCAGTTCCCGACGCGCCAAGGCCGAGCTGCCCACGACACGCTCCACATCGGTGGGGCGGAGCCGGCCCGCTTCCACTTCGACACGTGGCTTCACGACGCTTTGCGCAATCATCGTGTCCAATATATCACCGATCGAGCGAGGCGTCTCTGAGGCGATGTTGTAAACCGCACCCGGCTGAAGCTCCCTGCCCAGCGCCGCAGCATAGGCTGCGCAAACATCGGAGACATCCAGGAAGTCGCGCCAGCGCGTGAGAGCGCCGACATGCATGACGGGGTCCTGAACGCCGGCCTCGATCCGGGCAAGCTGGCGGGCGAAGGCAGCAATGACGAAATTCTCGGACTGCCCTGCACCCGTGTGGTTGAAGGCACGCAGCCGGATCGCATCAAGCCCGCGCAGCGCCATTTCGCCCACCGCAATATCGCACGCGGCCTTCGAGGCGGCATAGGGATTGGCCGGGCGCAGCAACGCCCCTTCGTCCAACGGTTCAGCGGCGCGGAAGCTCAGCCCATAGACCTCCGCCGACGACGCCAGGACAAAACGACACTGCGGTGCCTCCGACAGCACCGCCTCGGCCAAAGCAAGGGTGCCGACGAGATTTGCCCGCCAACTGGCGAGAGGATCGTTGAATGAGGAAGCAACCGATGCTTGCGCGGCCAGATGGACCAACCCGTCTGGCCGAGCTGTTGCAATCATCGCCTTGCATTGATCTGGTTGCAGCAAATCAAACGGCAGAAACGCATCCACCGCGAGATCGCGAGGTGCGGGATCCGCTTGTCGCGTTGCCGCAATCAGGGTTGCCGTTGGGAAGGTCTTCCGCAGCAACGGCACCAGATGCCGTCCAACAAATCCGTCAGCGCCCGTGACCAGCAGGCGACTGTGAGTTCTCATGCGGAGGCAAGACCGGCGCGATGTCTGGCGAGATCGGCTTCGACCATTTCCGATATCATCTCCTCAAGGGTCGTTTCGGCTTTCCAGCCAAGCTTGGTCATCGCCTTGGCCGGATTGCCGTGGAGAACGTCAACTTCGGCAGGCCGAAGATAAGTGGGGTCGATCTTGATGTAATCCTCGTAATTCAGCCCAACATGCCGGAAAGCGATCGAACACATGTCCCGTATCGAGGTTGTGCGGCCAGTAGCGACGACATAATCATCCGCCGTCTCCTGTTGCAGCATCAGATGCATCGCCTTGACGTAATCGCGCGCGTGGCCCCAGTCACGCTTAGCATCCAAGTTGCCCATGCGCAGTTCGGTGGCGAGCCCGAGCTTGATGCGCGCGGCCCCATCGGTCACCTTTCGGGTGACGAACTCGATCCCACGCAGGGGACTTTCGTGATTGAATAGGATGCCTGAGCTCGCGTGCATCCCGAAGCTCTCCCGATAGTTCACCGTCATCCAATGGCCGTATAGCTTGGCCACCGCATAAGGAGAGCGTGGATAGAATGGCGTTTTCTCGCTCTGCACCGGCTCCTGGATCAACCCATACATCTCGGACGAGCTTGCCTGGTAAAACCTGCATTCCGGATTTTCCAGTCTGACGGCCTCCAGCATCACGCCAACGCCAAGGGCTGTCACCTGTCCTGTCAAAAGCGGTTGATTCCAGGATGTTTTGACAAAGCTCTGGGCACCGAGATTATAGACCTCGTCCGGCTTGACATCACGCATGATGCGCAAAACCGACGCGAGATCGAGAATGTCTCCATCAATCACGCGGACTTGCCCCGCGATACCGAGCCAGCGCAGCCGGCTATCGACAACATCAGCGGATGCGGAGCGCCGCAGAAGACCGTAGACTTCGTATCCCTTTTCCAGAAGCAGTTGAGACAGATAGGCCCCGTCCTGGCCGGTGACACCTGTCACGAGTGCATGTTTCATGGTCGGAGCATCCTAGGTTGATTTCTGATCCTGCTGCGTGTGGTGGACCACACGCGCAGCAGGATCGCACGCTTTCATGCACAGTTACCGCATGCGGCAGAGATTCGTTACTCCAGGGCCGTCACTTTCGCCCAACTGCTGCCGCACATACTGGGGAATTTCACCAACCACAATCCTATCCTCCAGCAAGCGCCGCCCTGCTGGTTTCTCCTGCCAGCAACCGATCACTGTCATCCTTGAGCAAGACGCCGCTGAGGCCCCGCGTCATCGCCTGGTCCGTGAGCCAGAGGATGCGGCGCGCCGCCTCCGTCAGATCCATGCCTTCGGGCCGGATATTGGAGATGCAGTTGCGGTCCGCATCCGTGCAGCCGAGCCGCGGGCCGAGCGTGAGATAGGCGCCGAGACTGTCGGGAGACGTCAGCCCCGGGCGC
>NZ_DATJJK010000010.1:0-3558 GCF_035492295.1 Acidisoma sp.
GCGTGATAGTGATGATCGCCCTTTTTGCATGATCGTCTCCATGACACACCCGCATGACCCTTTCACGATGGCCGATCCCTACTGGTCCCGCTACGCGGATCAGGAGATCGACATGCCGCGGGTGGGTGCGGAGATTTCCGAGAATGACCCGCATGCCGCGCGCCTCCGCCATGTCTGCGGGCAGGATGCGCAGGAGATCACCGAGGCCCAGGTGCGCGACGCGCGCCACGCCTATTACGCGGCGATCTCCTATTTTGACGATCATGTCGGCGGGCTGCTGAAAGCTGTGGAGGAGAGCGACTTCGCCGACAATACCGTCGTGATGGTGATTGCCGATCACGGTGAAATGCTTGGCGAACGCGGGCTTTGGTTCAAGATGAGTTTCCATGAGGGCGCATCGCGCATCCCGCTCATCATGCATGCGCCGGGGCACTTTGCACCGCATCGCGTGGCCGAGCCGGTTTCCCTCGTGGATATCCTGCCGACGCTCGCCGACATCGCGGGCAATGGGCAGGAACCCGACTATGCGACCGAACATGACGGGCAAAGTCTGATCCCCTATGCGCTGGGCGCAGGAAATCACGGAACCGTGATCGGCGAATACTGTGCCGAGGGTGTTGTGGCACCGATGGTCATGATCCGGCGCGGCAGTCTGAAGTTCATCCACTGCCCGACGGATCCGGACCAGTTTTACGATCTCTCGGTCGATCCGGAGGAGCGCGACAATATCGCCGCGCGCCATCCGGAAGACCCGCGGCTTCAGGCCTTTCGGGCCGAGGCGGCCGCGCGGTGGGACATGCCGCGGCTTCACGCGGATGTGCTGGCGAGCCAGAAGAGGCGTCGCCTCGTTTGGCAAGCCTTGCAGAAAGGACAACGGACGTCTTGGGATTTTCAGCCTGTGCGGGATGCCAGCCAGCTCTATATGCGAAATCATATGAAGCTTGATGATCTGGAGGCGATGGCGCGCTTCCCGCGGGTAGTGCCCCAAGACTAGAGGAGAGAAGGAGGCGAGGATGGCTGAGCAGGCAAAACTGGTGCCTTCACGCAACGGAGCCGGCTTCCGACCAACCGCGATGGTGGTCGCGGTCGCGGTCACCGTCGCGCTCCTCGCGCTGTTCGATCTACTGTCCCACGCTCATTTCTGAGCGTTGCGCCGGCAAGGGCGTTACGCTGGCGTGAGCCGGTAATGCGTGACGCCCCATTCCGCTCCGGCTTCATGGCCGAAGAGGCCTGCGGTCGCTAGGAAGAACAGACGCCAGCGCCGTTCCCAGATTCGGGTTTCAGCGCCATAAACTGGTGCGAGTACGCGGCGGATGGCCGCGCGGTTCACATCGAAATTGCGCAGCCAGTCCTCCGCCGTGCGGGCATAGTGCCCGCCCTGCCACTGCCATTCCTGTTCAACCGTGAAGAGATCGGGGAAGCAGTGCATCAGCCCCCGGCTCGGCATGATGCCGCCTGTGAAGAAATGCTGAGCGATCCAGTCCGCGCGGTCATGTCGGTCGAAGCGATAGGGCGCGCCGCGATGGGTAAAGATATGGATGAGGGCGCGGCCTTCGGGCTTCAGCCAGAACCGCATCCGGGCGAGCAGCGGCCGCCAATTCGCCATATGCTCGAACATCTCGACCGAGACGATGCGGTCGAACGTTGCAGCCGGATCGAACTCGTTCATATCGGCGGTGATCACACGGATATTCGGCAGACTGCGCCGCTGCGCCTCGGCCTCGATATGGGCGCGCTGCGAGGTTGAGTTGGACACCGCCGTGATCCGCGCCGCGGGAAATCGCTCGGCCATGAAAAGACTGAGCGAACCCCAGCCGCAGCCGAGCTCCAGAATCTCCTGGCCGTCCGCAAGCAAAGCATGGCTGGCCGTCTCTTCGAGCGCGTGCAGTTCCGCCTGGTCAAGACGGGTGGCCGTTCCCTCGTAAAGACAGCAGGAATATTTGCGCTGGGGGCCGAGGACGAGGCGAAAAAATTCCGCCGGAACTTCGTAGTGCTGCGCATTGGCTTCCTCCGTATGCTCGGCGATCGGGAAGCCCGCCATGGCCGCGGCAAAATCCTGCGCAGCCTCGCCCTGATCCGCGAGCCTCTGCCGCGTGCGCCCCACCATCATCGCGATGCCGAGGCGGGAGAGTGCATCCGGCACCGGTAGGCGCTCGGCGGCACGGGCGGCAAGCACGGCGAGGTCCGTCATCGGGCAACGTCCTTCGGGGGGCGGGGGAAGAAAGACGACACGCGTCGCTGATAATCACGAAAGGCGTCGCCCCGGCTCTCCAACATATGTGTTTCCGTCGGGGGAATGCCGGAGCCATGGACGAGCACCAGATACATCAGCACGGGTCCGGCCCAGGCCAGCAGGAACCAGCCGCCGCCCGTGGTGGCAAAAAGCGCGAAGGCGATCCAGATCAGCCATTCGCAGAAGTAGTTGGGATGACGCGACCAGGACCACAGCCCGGTCTCGCAGATCTTCCCGCGATTGGCCGGATCACTTGCAAAACGCGCGACTTCGCGGTCGGCGATCGCCTCACCGGCAATGGAAAGCACGGCGACCAGCACGGCGAGACTGTCGAGCACGCCAAAACCGGGCGCCGGGTTGCGGCCCGCCAGCATGACAACGCTGGCCAGCAGGAAGATGCTGAGCGCCTGGAGCTGCAGGAAGGCCGGCATCTTCCACCGGTAGGCCGCGCCCCATTGCTCCTTCAGCGCGGCATAGCGGGGGTCGTCCCGCCCGGCGAGCGCGCGGCGCAGGATGTGGATGCCGAGGCGCAGGCTCCAGATTGCGGCCACGATCGCCACCACCGCCGCGCGCGCTCCGTGATGCGCCGCATGCGGCGGGGCGAGGATGAGTGCGATGCCGGCGGCACCCGTGCCGAACGTCCAGGCGACGTCAACCGAGCTGCTGTTGCCGGTTGATTGCTGCACCTTCCAGGCGAGCAGCATGAGAAGGCTGCAGCACAGCAGGATGAGAAACAGAAGAGGGACCATGAGGTTCCTACGCCGGGAGATCTCAGCCGGATGCGTGCGCGCGGATGAAGTCTGCGCTATCGGCAAGTGTCGGGCAGAGGAACCGGAAGGGCTGGCCGAGCGCGCCCACGATCTCCCGATGGTCGATATTGGGATAGAGCCGCGCGGTGACCGGTCCACCAGCCGCGCGGATATGCGCTGCCAGCCGCTCCGTATTGCGCGGCAGGACCGTCGTATCCCTGGTGCCCGCCAACAGCAGCATGGGCGCGTTCCGCCCGTCCACATGGTCAACCGGCTGCGTCTCAGGCGATGTGGGATAGCCGAAGATGGCGCGCAGTTCTGCGGTCCCCACCGGCAGAAAATCGTAAGGACCGGCGAGGCCGACGGTGGCGCGTGGCCGGGCGGCGGCACCGGCCTGGGCCAGATACCGGCCGTCTAGCGCCAGCATCGCGGCGCTATAGGCGCCGGCCGAATGGCCCATAAGGACGAAGCGGTCGCTGCCGCCCCACGCGGCCGCATGCGCCGTGGTCCAGGCAAAGGCCGCGGCGCAATCCTCGATGAAAGTGGGGTAGCGAACGGCGGGATACAGCCGGTAGT
>NZ_DATJJK010000011.1:0-2042 GCF_035492295.1 Acidisoma sp.
CCCCTCCTCCCAGCCGGGCAGGAAGACCGTGTCGAATTCCAGCCCCTTGGCGCCATGCAGCGTCATCAGGCTGACGCGATCGGTCTCGCTGCTTTCCTCATTCTCCATGACCAGGGCGACATGGTCGAGGAAGGCCGCGAGAGTTTCGAAATCGGCCAGCGCGCGGACAAGTTCCTTGAGGTTGTCGAGGCGGCCGGGCGCATCGGGCGATTTGTCCGCCTGCCACATGGCGGTGTAGCCACTCTCGTCCAGCATCGTGGCGGTCGCCACCACATGGCCGTCGCGGCTCACGACCTCCCGCCAGGATTCGAAATTATGCAGAAGCTCCGAGAGACTGTCGCGCATGCGGCCGCGGATCTCGCCCGCCTGAATCATGCGCGCGGCGGCGGCCATCAGCGGCACGCCGTGGGCGCGGGCATGGGCATGAAGATTGCGCAAGGCGACATCGCCTACGCCGCGGCGGGGCAGGTTGACGATCCGCTCGAAGGCGAGATCGTCCGCCGGCTGCTGGATAAGACGGAGATAGGCGATGGCATCCCGGATTTCGGCCCGTTCGTAGAAGCGCTGGCCGCCGACGATGCGGTAGGGCACGCCGAGCGTGATGAGGCGCTCTTCAAAGGCGCGGGTCTGGAAGCCGGCGCGCACCAGGATGGCGATTTCGCCGAGCCTGTGGCCGTCCCTTCGCAAGCTCTCGATCCGGCCGCCCACCATGCGGGCCTCTTCCTCCGAATCCCAGAGCGCGACGACGTCGACTTTTTCGCCTGAGGCGTCGTTGCGGCCGGACCGCAGCGTCTTGCCGAGGCGCCCTTCGTTATGCGCGATGAGGCCCGAGGCGGCGCCAAGGATCGGCTTGGTCGAGCGATAATTGGCTTCGAGGCGGACGATGCGCGCGCCCGGAAAATCCTTTTCGAAGCGGAGGATGTTCTCAACCTCCGCGCCGCGCCAGGAATAGATCGACTGGTCATCGTCCCCGACGCAGCAGATGTTCTGATGCGACTGGGCGAGCAGCCGCAGCCACAGATACTGGACGAGATTCGTATCCTGGTATTCGTCCACCAGGATGTAGCGGAACATGCGGTGATATTGCGCCAAAACCTCGGGATTGCTGCGCAGGATTTCGGTGACGTGCAGCAGCAGGTCGCCGTAATCGGCGGCGTTCAGCGCGCGCAGCCGGGCTTGGTAGGCAGCGTAGAATTCCTGCGCGCGGCCTCCAGCGAAATCGCTGTCCTCGGCGGCGGTGATGCGGTCGGGCGTCAGGCCGCGATCCTTCCAGCGCTGGATGATCGCCATCAACCCCTGGGGCTGCCAGCGCTTGATGTCGATCCCGTCGGCCAGCATCAGCTGCTTGAGCAAGCGCAGCTGGTCGTCCGTATCGAGGATCGAGAAATTGGGTTCGAGCCCGACCAGTGCCGCGTGGCGCCTGAGCATGCGGGCGCAGAGCGCGTGGAAGGTGCCGAGCCACAGACCCTCCACCGGCCGGCCGAGGATTGCGCCCACGCGCTCCCGCATCTCGCGCGCCGCCTTGTTGGTGAAGGTGACGGAGAGCACCTGTCCAGGCCCCGCCCGGCCAGACATCAGGATATGGGCGAAACGTGTGGTCAGGACCCGGGTCTTGCCGGTGCCCGCCCCCGCCAGCACGAGAAGGGGGCCGTCCAGAGCCTCAACCGCCGCCCGCTGCTCGGCGTTCAGCCGGTCGAGATAGTCACTCACGCCGCTGGGGCCTCCGCGGGGGCCGCCGGCGCCGTGGGCCGCACGCCCAGGAGATGGGAAATGGCATAGGTCAGATCGGGCCGGTTCAGGGTGTAGAAATGGAACTCGTCCACCCCGTTCGCCTGCAACAGCCGTACCTGCTCGGCCGCGAGGACAAGGGAGACCATCCGCCGCGTTTCGGGATCCGCATCCAGTCCTTCGAAGAGATGGGCCATCCAATCGGGGATGACGGTGCCGCAGAGTTCGCTGAACTTCTTCGCCTGGGCGAAATTCGTGACCGGCAGGATGCCCGGCACGATGGGTGCGGTGATACCGGCCGCGAGGCAGCGGTC
>NZ_DATJJK010000012.1:0-3923 GCF_035492295.1 Acidisoma sp.
GCAAACGCCGTGGCGGAAGCGGGCGGCACTGTCTCCATCATGCGCTTGCCGCAGGTGCATGACACCGTGAGGCAGGGCCTCGTTTCCTATGTGATCCCGGTGGCACGCGACAAGGGCGTCCTCGCCTATGTCGGCGACGGCCAATCGCGCTGGCCGGCCGCGCATATTTCCGATGTGGCGCGCCTCTACAGGCTCGCCATCGAGCGGGCGGCGCCGGGTGCGATCTATCACGCGGTCGCCGAAGAGGGCGTCTCGGCGCGCGACATCTGCGAGACCCTCGGCAAGCGGCTTAACCTTCCGGTCCGCTCCATCACCGCGGAGGAAGCGCCCGGCCATTTCGGCTGGCTCGCCATGTTCGTGTCCCACGACATGCCGGCCTCGAGCGCCATCACCCGCGCCGCGCTCGGGTGGGCGCCGACGGGCCCGGATCTGCTCACCGATCTTGCGCGGCTGCAGCTCTCCGAGCGCTGAGAGGATGGCTTGATGCGGGCGGGCGCTCCTTCCAAGATCGCCCACGGCAGCTGGGCGGCGATTATGCCGCCCGCCCGGAGACATCAGCGATGACAGACGCGACGGTGCTTTCCTCCCGGTCCGAGGCGCTGGCGCGCCGTGCCCGTGGCAGTCTGCCCGGTGGCAACACCCGCACCACCGTCTATCGCGATCCCTATCCGCTCTATGCCGCGCGGGGAGAGGGTTGCCGGGTTTGGGATGTGGACGGTGTCGCGCGGATTGATTGCAACAACAACTACACGTCCCTGATCCACGGCCACGCCCATCCTGCGCTGGTGGACGCCGCCTGCCGGCAGATCGCGCTCGGCACCGCCTTCGGCATGCCGACGGAGTCTGAGATCGACCTGGCCGAACTGCTCTGCGCGCGCGTCGCTTCGGTCGAACGCGTGCGTTTCGTCAATTCCGGAACGGAAGCGGTGATGATGGCGCTGAAGGCCGCGCGCGCCTTCACCGGCCGGCCGAAGATCGCGAAATGCGAGGGCGCCTATCACGGCACCTACGACTATGCCGAGGTCAGCCTGGATACCGGCCCGGCGGATTGGCAAGTTCAGGGGCCGCCCGCCTCCGTCGCCTATGCGCGCGGGACGCCGCAGGGCGTGCTGGACGACGTCGTCGTCATTCCCTTCAACGATATCGACGGCGCCGTCAGCCTCATCCGGGCGCATGGCCCGGCGCTGGCTGGCGTTCTTGTCGATCCGATGCCGAACCGGGCCGGGCTGGTGCCTGCCGACCCCGCCTATCTGCAGGCGCTGCACGCGGTCTGCCGCGAGGTGGGCGCCTTGCTTATTTTCGATGAAGTCATCTCCTTCCGGCTCGGCCATGCCGGCGCACAAGGTCTCTGGGGCGTAGAGGCCGATCTCACGACCTTCGGCAAGATCATGGGCGGCGGCTTTCCCGTCGGCGCCCTGGGCGGCCGGGTGGATGTCATGGCGGTCTTCGATCCCACATCAGGCAAGCCCGCCGTTCCGGGCGGCGGCACCTTCTCGGCCAATCCCGTCACCATGCGAGCGGGGCTTGCAGCGATGGAGTTGCTGGACGAGGCGGCCTTCGTCCGGCTGGGCCACATGGGCGATCACCTGCGCCACGGCATTGAGCGGCTGTTGCACGATCATGGTATCCGGGGTTGCGCCACGGGTCGGGGCTCGCTGCTGCAGGTCCATCTCTCCGACCGACCGTTGCGGGACTACCGCTCCGCGAGGCCTGAGGCCGCGGAGGCACGACGGCTCGTGGCATTCGTCCAGGCCCTTCTTGATGGTGGTGTCATCATCTCCACAAATGGGCTCATGGCACTTTCCACCGTGATGACGGGAGATGATCTGGAGGCTGTGCTCGCTGCCATTGCAGCGGCTTTGTCAGCGATCGGCTGAAGTCGCTCGGCAGGCTGATGGGGTAAAAGGTGGCTGGGAGACCCGGAAACCGTCTCTCACCATTTGACTTAAATGGCGAATTTGAAAATCGGCCGCAGGGGCGTCGTCGTGCGACGTCGTCGTAGTCGTTGGAGGAAGGCAAAGGATTGATTGAGGCGCCGGAACAAGGTCAGCGCAAGCTCAGTTTACCACATTTCGCTTGTGCGACGTGTGGCAATGCCGTGGTCGCCGCCTCTCTTTGTCCGTTCGGCCAACGGCCAAAGCGACAATCTTGTTCCCAACGGGTTTCCTGATAGAAGCGAGGCGTAGCTAAGCTTTCGGGAGTATTGGCTATCACCCGAAAATGCATCCACTGACATTCGGAAAGCGACGCGCCATGCCTTCAACTGGCTTCAGCGAGCGTCGAGCCGAAAAACATCGCTACGTAACCCTTGACGGACTTAGAGGCATAGCCGCCTTGATGGTGGTCCTGTTTCACGCTGGCCACGGGCTTGGCACATGGTCGCCGCGTTTTGGTTATCTGGCGGTAGACTTATTTTTTTTACTCAGCGGATTTGTTCTTGCTCTCAGTTATGAGCCTCGCTTTCGTCGGGGCATGGGCACAGCCGAATTCCTGATAGCCCGAATAGTGCGACTGTATCCGCTGTACTTCCTGGGGCTGGTGCTCGGGGTAGCCACAGCGTTACTCAATATGGATTTTCCAGGCCTAACATTCAGAGGCGTCCTGGTCAGCTTTTTCTTTGGCCTTTTCGGCTTGCCTTCGGACGTCGTTCCTCAGCATCAGGCCTTGTTCGCCGTGAATGGGCCTTGCTGGTCTCTGTTCTTCGAATTTTGGGTCGCCAACGTTGTATTCGTGTTGTTCAGGAAGAGGCTTGGCTGGAAAGCTTTGCTGACGCTCATCCTTGTCTGTGGGATCGGGTTGGTCGCGACCGAGAAGGTATATTACACAGTCAGTGTCGGATGGGGTTGGGACAATTTTGCCCCCGGGTTTGTTCGCGTAGGATTTTCGTTTTTCGCTGGTGTGGCCCTTGCCAGAATCCACGCCGTCAGACCGGCGAAATTAAAACTGCCGTCTTGGCTCTTTATTGCAGCTCTACCCCTCTTGTTGTCACTCCCTCTCGGGGGGGAGCTATCGCATCGGTATGAACTGATCTGCGTTTTCGTTCTTTTTCCCGCCCTGATTTATTGGGGAGCGGCGGCTTTTGAACGACGACCCTGGTTCGGCGCGGCCTTGGGCGACGCATCCTATGCAATGTATGTCATCCACGATCCGCTTTGGGCTCTTTGTTCCTGGTTGGTCTATAAGATGGCGATCCAGCAAGGCTTGGTACTGCAGCTGGCTTTCGTGTTTGGCATTGTGGGCCTGGCGTGGGGACTGAATATCGCCGATACACGTGCTCGCGGCATCCTGATGTCCCGGATCAGAGCATGGCGGCTCTCGCCAAGTCGTGCCGGACTATATCTCCCCGTGGAGCGACGCGTTGCGGGAGAAGGCCGACGTGCTGAGCCCGTCATGGGTCGTTTGATGGGGCAAGGGCAAAGCCCTGACCACCTCGCTGACGACTGAGGTTGCCGTTCGCGAGCGGCCGCAGCGGCTGGCCGCAAAAGTCACCGGCAGGTTTCCCTGGCCGTGCGGCGATGCTCGCAGCCGTCCTCGCCGCATAGCCAGCCCTCTGGCGGTCGCCCGTCTGCTCAGCCGGTTGCAGCCCGATGCCCTTCCTTGCACTTAAGGGGGCTTAAAAAGAGATCAGATATCTCCATTCCAAGATGGCTTGCATTCCGCCTTTGAGAGAGACGGTCGGGATGCTAGGTCTTGTGTCATGATCAAAACATTCGACCAAGCCGGCCCTGTGGCCGCCCCATCTGAGGCGGAAGCGGTGTCCATCGCGTCTTTTTCAACTGATACAGTCGCTCCGGCGCAGCGTATCGATTACTGGCATAAGGGCGTGCTGCGTCGGCTGGACAGCGCGCCCGGGCTGGATGACAGCACGCCGTTTAACGCCAGGCTGACACGGCTGGCAGGGTTGGGCGGGGAGTTGCTGGACC
>NZ_DATJJK010000013.1:0-6046 GCF_035492295.1 Acidisoma sp.
AGACGCCCTGCCCGTGACCTGCCTGCCCTATGACGACCGCATCGAAATCCCCGATGGCTTCCGCGCCGAAATCCTCGCGCCCGAACATCCGATCCTGAAGGGGATCACGGGCGAGTGGCCGCTGCTGCTCGGCGCCAACGAGGTCGAGCTCCGGCCCGGCGCCGAAGTCCTCGCCCGCCTGCCGGCCGAGGAAGGCGGGTTTCCGCTTCTCGTGACCGGAACGCACGGGCGCGGCCGCACCGCGGTCTGGACCTCCGACATCGGGCCGCATTGGGTCCCGAACGACTTCGTCGCCTGGAGCGGCTACGGCATGCTGTGGCGCAACCTCCTCGCCTGGCTCTCGAATGCTCAATAACCGGCGGGGTCAGGGTGAGCCGCCACGCCGCGCCGCTTCGTCTTGCCGGTCCCACTGCCGGCGGATGATGCCAATGAGCGAGCGCAGCGCCGGATGGCTCTGCCGGCGGCTCGGGTAATAAATGCAGAACCCCGCACCAGGGGAGGCCCAGTCCGGCAGCACGAGCTCCATCCGGCCGGCACGAAGATCCTCCTTGATCAGGGGTTCCAGCACGTACCCCACGCCGAGGCCCGCCCGGATCGCCGAGAGTTGGGTATGGGTATCGTTGAACGTCAGCGTGCCCGGTACGTCGAGCCGCATCAGGCGGTCACCTTCGCCCAATTCCCAGCGATAGACGGCATTGTTGCCCAGCCGCAGTTTAAGGCAGCGATGCTGCTGCAGAGCCGCCGGCTGGGCCGGCCGCCCGTGGCGGTCGAGATAGGCGGGGCTTGCCGCCAGCACCCAGCGCAGCGGCGGCGTCAACATCACCCCCACCATGTCCTGCGGCACGGCATCGGCATAGCGGATGCCGGCGTCGAAGCCCTCGGCCACGATGTCCACCGGCCGGTTCTCCACAGTGATGGTCAGCCGCGTCTCGGGGAAACGCGCCGCAAAGAGCGGCAGGGCCGGCTCGAGCAGCAGATGCGCGCCGTCGACCGGTACGTTGAGGCGAAGCTCACCGAGCCCCGCCGCCTGCTCGGCCGCGGCCGCCTCGAGTGCCCGGGAAATCGTCTCGAACCCTTCCTCCAGCCGCGCCGCGAGTTCGAGCCCGGCAACGGTGGGTGCCACGGAGCGGCTGGTCCGGTTGAGCAGCTTCACCTGGAGTGCTGCCTCCAGCCGCCGCAGGGCATGGCTGATGGCCGAGGCGGTAACGCCCAGTTCGATTGCCGCGCCCTTGAGGCTGCGATGGCGTATGATCACCACGAAAGCGCTCAGATCGGCGAGGGTCGTGCGGGAGAGCAGCGGCATCGTTGAATGCAGTTCAAGCTATCAATGAATGACGCGCATTACCGCACCTCTGTGCCCTGGCGCCAAGCGCCTATATCGAAGGGCAGCAGTCTCACGGGGCGAAGGGAAAGAATATGGAATCCATCGAAATCGGCCGCAGCGGGGTCAAGACTTCGCGTGTCGGCCTTGGCACATGGGCGATCGGCGGCTGGATGTGGGGCGGCACGGACGAGAAAGAAGCAATCGCCACCATCCGCTCCGCAGTTGAACGCGGCATTACGCTGATCGACACCGCACCGGTCTATGGCTTCGGAAATTCGGAAGAGATCGTCGGAAAGGCCCTCGTTGAGGGCGGGCTGCGCGCGAAGGCGCAGATCGCCACCAAGCTCGGCCTCGCTTGGAAGGATGGCAAGGTTTTCCGCGATTCCCGCAAGGGCCGCATCGAGCAGGAGATCGAAGATAGTCTCCGGCGCCTGCAGACGGACGTCATCGACCTCTACCAGGTCCACTGGCCCGATCTCGAAACCCCCTTTGAGGAGACGGCGGAGGCACTCCAGAAGCTCCTGGACAAGGGGAAGATCCGTGCCATCGGGGTCAGCAATTTCTCGCCTGCACAGATGGATGCTTTCTCGCAGGTTGCCCGGCTCGATTCCGTCCAGCCGCCCTATAACCTTTTCGAGCGCGGGATCGAGGCCGACGTTCTGCCCTATTCCACTGCCAAGGGGCTGACGGTGCTGAGCTATGGCGCGCTCTGCCGCGGTCTGCTGAGTGGCCGGATGACGGCCGAGACCCGCTTCGAGGGAGACGATCTGCGCCAGAAGGATCCGAAATTCCAGCCCGGGGTCCTGCCCAAATACATTGCGGCGGTTAACGCGCTGGACAAGCTGGCACGGGAACGCTTCGGCAAGACCGTCGTCGCCCTGGCCGCGCGCTGGGTGCTGGACCAGGGGCCGACCATCGCACTGTGGGGCGCACGCCGTCCGGACCAGCTCAACGCCATCGCCGATGTCGAAGGCTGGAAGATCGACGATGCCGCGAAAGCGGAAATCGACGCGATCCTCAGCCGCACGGTGCCCGAGCCGATCGGCCCGGAATTCATGGCGCCGCCGACACAGCGCCCGGCGCTCTGAGACAAAAGGGCCCGGTTCGCAAGGACCGGGCCCTTTTTGTCAGGCGGTGCCGGGCCAGGACCAGCCTGCGCCGCGATAGTATATCCGCAACTCGTCCAGGATCGCAGTCGCCGTATGCGCCGAGGTCTGAGCGAGACCGCCCTGCAAATTGAGGGCGAGGTTGATCCCGCCGCCAACAGCCATATGGATGGCGTTTCCGGTCGCGAGCGCGATGCCGCCCGGCAGGATCAGGCCGGGCTTCATCCCCGTATCGCTCGAGGTATCGAAGGCGGTGAGCGGCATGGCGGCGGCAGAGCCGGCGGGCAGCAGTTCGGCCCGCGCTTCGAGCCGCGCGCGCCCGGCGCCGAAGCCGATGACGAGGCGTTTCGCACGACTTCCGGGATCGACCCGGGTGAGGGCCACATGCAAACGGACCGCTCCGGGAACTGACAGGCCCGGCGCCGCCGGTTGGGCTGCGAGTCCGGCTTTGACGAGACAACGCATCAAATCGCTCCGCAGCTGGCGGGCCGCGGCTTGCTCGTCCTCAGCCTCCGCCGCGTTCCGCGCCGGGCCGGTTTCGACATCCACGAGAATCTCGCGGGGTGGCGGCCCGACCGCCCTGGTCGAGGCGATATCGCTCACATGGGCGCCCGCGCAGCCGGCGAGGCAGAGCAGAAGGGCTGCGAAAGCGAGGCCGCGCGCAGAAACTGGAACCCTCACGGGACGTAATAGACTGGCGGCGGTGCGTAGCCCACCGGGGGCGGCGCCGCGTAGACGACCGGCGGCGACACGTAGACCACGGGCGGTGGTGCGACATAGGCGGGGCGCGACGCGGCCGCCACACCCACCGCCGTGCCGACCGCAAGCCCAGCAACCCCGGCCGCGATCGCGGCGCCGCCTCCATAGCAGCACGGATGGCGACCGTAATAGGGATGCCCATAATAGCGCGGCCCGCCCCAATGGCTCACTGTGCCACCGTGTGGGCCATGATAGGTCCAGCCAGCGGCATGGGCGGCAGGCACGATGCCCTGCGCCGCAAGGGCTGCCAGCGCTGACGCAAGAAAATGACGACGGATCATCAGTTGTGCTCCCATCTCTGCGGATCATGCCGCATAGGGCTGATACGGGGTGGGAGCGGATTTCCGACGGCACAATAGACGTTCCGTATGACAGAGAGACGGCCGCTGGATGGCCGGCCGCTTCAGTGCGCGCCCATGCGCTCGGACTTACGTTCAGCCACCAGCTTGCGGCGGCCCTCCGGCGAAATTTGCCCCAGCGCATCCGTCAGCGGCCCACTGAACGCATCGAAGAAAGCGTCCCAGGCGCTGTGCCACGTCGCAAAAGCCGCCCGCAGGTGAGTCTTGTCGAGAGGCTGTGCCAGGACCTGCGCCTCGAGACCGATGCGAGCGGCCTCCAACCTTTGCGCGGCCCCCACATAGGCAGGCGCATCCTTGCTGAGCACGGCACGAAAGGCGGCGGCATCCTTGGGGGCAAGACTTGCCTCCATATGCGCCAGGGCGCGCGCGAGCGGGCTGCGATCAAGCTGCGAATGCAGGCGACCCTGCAGAACATGGCCGACGATCAGCGCAACGAAGAAAAGGTTGAGCAGGATCGACAGCGGCAGCAGGAACCGGCCAGCGCGTCCGCTACGAGAGGTCTTGTCCAGCATGATCATGAGAAGCCGAAGAGGTGGAGCGGGCCGGGCTGCAACAGAGTCATGACCGTCTCCGCAGATCCCGCGGAAACGGTCAGATAGCCGAGCACAAGCCCGCCGGCCACGGCCAGGCCGCCGCCCGTCGCCACCCCGAACCATTCCAGCCGTCCCAGCGATACGCCCCCGAAACCAGCGACAAGCCAACCGCCGACCGCCGACCTGCGCGCCGGTGCCTCGGGCGCTGCAATCGCGGTCGCAACATGGCCGCGCAACCGAGTGAGCGCCGCTTCAGCCTCCGTGCCATGCCAGAGCGCCCGATCCTCAGCCTTGCTTGCCTCATCAAAGGTCCAGTCGAGTACTCTCGCATCAGCCAGAATCCTCTGCGCATCCACGCTGGAGGCCGCAAGCCGTTTGGCCTCGGCACGCGTTTCCTCCGGCCAGCGCGCGAGATCGGCACCGTAGCTCTCCGCCAGAGTTGCAAAGCGCCTGAGCGTCAACATCCTCATTCCTTCCGACCCCCGTATGGCCGCATGCGCTCGCGCAGATGGTCGCGCGCCCGTGCCAGCAGACGCTCCACCGCCTTCGCCGACAAGCCCAGGATACGCCCCGCCTCAGCGCCGGACACACCCTCGTCATAGACCAGCGTCAAAACCGCCCGCTGGCGCGCGGGCAACGTGCCAAGCGCCGCACGCAGCGCCACGTCACGCTCGCGGACCGCCACCATCTCTTCCGCACCCGGCCCCTCGTCGATCGCATCATAATCTTCCGGCATTTGATCGGGCGCGATCCGGCGCCGCTGATCGATGCAAAGGTTGACGACGATCCGGTATAGCCAAGTGCGGAACTGCGCCCGGCCGGGATCGAAACGCCCGGCCTGAGACCAGGCCCGCACCATCGCCTCCTGCACCACATCTTCCGCGATCACCTTGTCCGGAATGACCCGGGAGGCGACCCGCAGCGCAAAGGCGCCGTGACGGCCGACAATCTCGTCAAACGCCCGCCGGTCACCCTGCGCGGACCAGAGGATGAGCATCTCGTCCGCCGCCTCGCCATAGGTCTGTGGTCCGGTCTGGCGGAAATTCACACCTGCCGACAAAAGCCGCGTCCGCCCAAAATTTCCGACCCCCAGACCTGACCACGCCGCGCGATTACGAGACGGAGGCCGCACCATCCGCGCGGCCCCATCAGGTCGATACGCAAGACGGCGCGCCATCCCCCTCGCTCTCATGGGTCATCCATGGGCGTGTCGACCGCGCGATGCACGGAGGGAAAGGCGCGCGATCATGAGCCGCCCTGCGCCTTTTGCGCGGCCTGAACCGATTGCAGAGCCTTCAGGCAATCGGGCGACAAGCTCTGCGCATGCTGCCTCAGGCAGGCGATGATCCGGCCGCCGCCGGGCGAAGTGCCCGAACAATAGGCGTTGTAATCGGGCATGCAAGCTTGGCGCATTGCCTTGGTGCCAGCCGGTTGCGCCGCGGCGCCGACCGCTAGGCCCGGCAGGGCGATGCACCCGCCGAGCAGCGCGCAACACAGGCGTGACGAGAGGCTGGCGAGGATTTTGCGAGACATGTCCCTCTCCTGATGTCTGCGAAGTGCGGCCCCGTGGGGTTCGCCTTCTTGCTACGCGACAGCAGGCCACCTCCCCCGTGGTGCTCCAAGAGATAGGCGGGGGACCGGACTGATGAACTCGCGAGTTTTCCAGGTGTGGAGACGCCGTGGAACAGGCCGGGGCGTTGACAGCTCTCAACCGGAGATCTCAATATCCATAATATGGATAAAATGTCCACAATGTGGACAGTGCATCGTGATACCGAAGGGGGAAACCGATGGAGACCGTCCTGACCCAGGCCGCCACGCCCAACGCGGAAACGCTCCGCCGGATGCCCTATCAGAAACCCCAGCCCAAGGAGATGATCCCCGATCTCATCGTGGCGCCAGCCATTCCCGAGGACGAGCGGATCTGGGTACCGCAGGCTGAAAGCGTCTCCTTCCGCCCGCTCT
>NZ_DATJJK010000014.1:0-18870 GCF_035492295.1 Acidisoma sp.
TCCGGCGGGTGGGGATAGGGTTGCCGGCGACAAAGTCGAACACGTGCTGCTGCTTCCACACCTCCGAATAGGGCGCCTCGACGGCTATCCCGCGCAGGTTGGTGTCGTTGTAGACCGGTATATCGATCTGCAGGTAGTCGCCGGGGCGGTATTTGACTTCGGTCGTGTCGCCGTCCGGCTCCAGCACCAGCTCCTTGATGAAGGTGGCCACGTTTTTGTTGCTCACCACCCGGAAGGTCAGCGTCGGCGGTTCGTTGATGCCGTACTCGTCGGCCGACTTGAGGTTGAAGAAGATCTTGCCGTGGCTCTCGCGCACGGCGTGGGTGCGCAGCGCCACGCACACCGGCAGGCGGGCGGGCTTGCCGTCGCGCAGGTCGAACCGGCCGTTGTGCTTGGCGCACTCCACCTGGTGGCCCTTGACCATGCCGTCGGCCAGGTGGGCGTTGCCGTGGGTGCACAGCCCATCGGTGGCGTACAGCTTGTCGTCCGCCGTCCGGTAAATGGCGTAGGTGCGGTGGTTGTGGTCAAAGCGGATCACGTCGCTCTTCAGCAGCTTGGCGCTGTCGCACACCTCTACCCAGCCGCCCACCACCGGCTTGCCTTCGGCCGTGATGGCCGCGCTCTGGGTGGCCGCGTCCGACGGAAAGGTCGGCGTGGGCAGCTTGCGTTTGACGTTCCAGCCCGGCTCCTTGAGCTGCCGCCGGATGGCGGGGATGATCTCGCGGTAGGCTTCCAGCAGCCCGTTGTAAGGCGTGGGCATGTCGGGCCGGACCACGGCGTGCAGCTTGGGCAGGTTGTAGTAGGGCACCAGCGGGAACATGTGGTGCTCCACGTGATAGTTCATGTTCCAGTAGAGGAAACGGGAAATAGGATTCATGTAGATCGTGCGGCTGTTGAGGCGGTGGTCCAGCACATCCTCCGACAATCCGGCATGTTGGGTCACGCCGAAGACGATGGTGAGCCAGCCGCCATAGAGCGTGGGGAGGCCAACCAGCATCGCCGGCAGCCAGCTATGCAGAGCGACGGATAGAACCGCCACCGCCAGCAGAATCGCCAGATAGATGCGCGCGACGACGAAGACCTTCCAGCGCTCCATCTCGGGAATGAATGTTTCCTCCTCAACCGTCAGGCGGCCCGCTGCGTGGACGGCGAGCTTGCGCAGCGCCGTGACGCTCGACTTCAGGGCGAAGAGATTGAGCAGCATGCCGAGGATGTCTGGCGGGCGCTTGACGGAGATTTCCGGATCGCGGCCGACAATGATCGTATCCGTATGGTGGCGCGTATGGCTCCAGCGCCAGACGGTCGGCTCGCGCATGATCATGAAACAGGCGAGCTGATAAACGGCCTCGTTCATCCAGCGCGTCTTGAAGGCGGTGCCATGGCCGCATTCGTGCCAGCGGGAATCGGTCGTCGATCCGTAGAGCACGCCATAGACGATGAAGAAGGGCAGGGCCGCCCAACTGCCCCAGAACCAGACTCCGCCCGCGCCTGCCAGAATCAGCGCACCGAGCCAGATTGCGGTGTCACGGATGGCAGGGCCGTCCTTGCGGCGCATCAGCTCCTTGAGCTGCTTACGGGGGATGGGATGGGCATACCATTCGGCGGAGACGAGGCCGCGTTCGGTGGCGCGGTGCGCTTCCTCCCCGACCAGGCTGTAGTCTCGGGCGGCGTTCCGCGGGCCGGTTGCGGTGATAGTGGCGCTCATTCTCGTCCTCCCTGTCTGGCGCAGGATGCGCAGGCCCATGCGGCCGGCTTTCCGCCGCTATAGCCCAGCGAGCCCGGGCGCAGGATCGGCTGCTTTGGGGGATTCCCCTCATTCAGCTAGAGTTGCGAAAAGAGCGGAGGACAGGGTGGAGCGGCAGAAGACACGCCCGGGACTGGCGGACGTGGCGCGACGCGCCGGCGTTGGGCTTGCGACGGTCGATCGTGTGTTGAACGAGCGTGGCAGCGTCTCCCCTGGCACGGAGCGGCGGGTGATTGATGCGGCGCGAGCACTCGGCCTCCGCCGCATCCTGCCTACGCCGCATGCGCGGCAGGTGCGGATCGAGGTCATCCTCGCTCGCGCCATCACGCCCTTCATGCAGCGGCTGACGCTTGCCATGGGGCAGGTCGCAGAAACCCTCGACCGTTCCATTGTGATCCAGCGCACCAGCCTCGACATGAGCGATCCAGCCTCCGTCGCGCCGCGGATTCTTGGCAGCCGGGCTGACGGGATCATTGTCTATTGCGAGGAGCACCGGGCGAATGTCGCGGCCATCGCAGCTTCGGAGGAGGCAGGTCGGCCGGTGATCTGCGTCGTGACGGACGTTCCGGGGTCTCCGCGTAGTGCTTACGTCGGCATCGACCACGCAAAGGCTGGACGTACGGCGGGTTTCTTCGCCGCGCGCATGGTACGGCGGCCGGGCCGCGCCATCGTCATTTCGACGAGTGAGGGCTTCCGGGCGCACCGGCAGCGGATCGACGGTTTCCGAGAGGCCCTCGCCCTACACAATCCGGACATCGCCGTCATCTCCGGTCTCATCACCGGAGACGACCAGGATCGCGCCTATCATCTGGTGGCGGAGGCGCTCCGGGGCGGGTCGGATGTAACGGCCGTCTATAATACGGGCGGCGGCAATCGCGGCGCGGCCCTGGCGATCCGGGATGCGGGCCGCACGGGCGCCACGCTCTTCCTCGGCCATGAGTTGACGGAGGAGACGCGTGTCCTGCTCCGTTGTGGGGAGATGACGGTGACGATCGACCAGGCACCGGAGCTTCAGGCGCGCCGCTCGATCGACCTCATGCTGAACAGGCTGGGCGTCACGGCCGGACCGAAGATGGAGGCCGAAATCGGCTTCACCCTGCACACGGCCGAGAATTGCTGATCGCCCAAGCGGTTTTTAGCCTTGGTCGCCCTGCTGGATGGGGCGCGGCTTCCGGTCCTCGTCGATCGCGACGAAGGTGAAGACGGCGGTCGTTACCCGTGCGGTGTCGGTCTGGTAGCGCGTGCGCCGCTCGGCCTCGACGGTGATCTTCATCGAGGTTCGGCCCATGGAGAGGAGGTCGGCATAGACGCTGACCTCGTCGCCGACATGAACCGGCGCCAGGAAGGCCATTGCGTCGACGGCGACCGTGACGCAGCGGCCTTTGGCGAGGCGATGGGCCAGATTGCCCGCCGCCAGGTCCATCTGCGACAGCAGCCAGCCGCCGAAGATGTCCCCGGAAGGGTTGGTATCCGCCGGCATGGCGATGACGCGAATCAGAGGCTCACGAATAGCCATGGCCGGAGGTCCTTAGAGACTGCGCTCGATCCAGGCCTTGAGCACGCTTTTCGGCGCGGCGCCGACCTGGGTCGCGGCCGGCTTGCCGTCCTTGAAGAGGATCAGCGTCGGGATGCCGCGGACCGCGTAATTGCTCGGGGTCTGCGGGTTCTCATCGATATTGACCTTCGCGATGGTCAGCTTGCCGGCGTATTCGGCCGAGATCTCTTCGAGTGCGGGAGAGATGGCACGGCACGGGCCGCACCATTCCGCCCAGAAATCAACGACCACGGGGCCGGAGGCGTTTAGAACGTCGGTCTGAAAGCTTGCGTCTGTTACAGACTTGGTATTGCCAGCCATGGGAACCTCGTCTTGATACCGTGCCTTGCGGCGCGGGGGATGGTTGAGTTGGACGGAAGGTGGGACATTCGTCGCCGCCAAGCAAGCTTGACCAAGCGAGTATCAGTTGTGCCGCCTGGGCAGCCAGTCGCGGAATGCAGGATAGGACCATGCAGGAATCGCGCCTGACAACGATTCTGAACGGTTTCGGTATCAGCCTCGGCGACGGCATCATCGGGCTTCAGGCCTTGGCCGCCGCACGGGAGACGGGCGCGCTCACTGGGCGGGTTGTTCTTGGCCGGACGGAGCCGCCAGCAAAGCCCCTGGTGCCACAACTCTATCGCCTGGCCGACGAGTTCGCCGAGGTGCTGCCCATGGCGGAGGCGCCGCGCGCCGGCCGGGTGATCGACATTCGCGACTTCGCCTTTGATCCGCGTTTCGCCTGCGTCTCGATGATCGATTTCTTTCTCGCCCGGTTGGAGATCAAACCCGAAACGATACCGGCCGCGCTCAAGCGTAATCGCTGGCTCCGCGGCTGTGCGGGGGCGCTGCCCCCTCTCGGGTTGCCGCCGGACTATTTCCTGCTTTGCCCGGCTGCATCAATCGCGCTGCGCGACATGCCGGAACCTGTGCAGGCGGCGATTGTTTCGCGTCTGACGGCGCGTGGCTGGGCCCCTGTCGTGACCCAGGGCGCGGCCGTTCCCGGAACGGTTCAGGCGCCCGCCGTCCGGACCATTCAGGCTTTATGCGCGCTGGTGGCCGGTGCCAGTGCCGTGATCTCTACAGACACGGCCATGGTGCATTTGGCCGATGCTTTTGATCGGCCCTGCCTCGCCCTCTTCACGACCCATCGCCCGGAATGGCGGGTGCGGGATTATCCCTTGTGCACGCCGCTCCACCTGCCCGTGCCGGCTTTGCCCGAGAGTATCGAATTCCCTCGCAGCGCGGCTGATCTTCAAGCCGCGCGGGCGGCCTGGTTCCCGGAGGGGGCGGACCTTACCTGGCTGGACCGGGCGCTGGATCAGCTCCTCGACATCCGTGCCACACCCGGCGCGTGAGCGGCGAGCAGCGGCTCCGGTAGCAGCGTAACGGTCACCGTTTCCGTCCAGACCAAGGCGCAGTGGATCGGCCGTCCAGGAAAGATCGTGGCGAGCAAGGCGCGATAGGCCGCCATCTGGCGCAGATAGAGGATCGGCGTCTCCGCCGCCGCGGTGGGCGGCTGCCGGCCGGTCTTGAAGTCGATCGCGAAGACCGCGGTTTCCGTCACCGCCAGCCGGTCGACGATGCCGGTGATGACGAGGCCCGCCACTTCGCCTGCCAGCGGCACCTCTGCCCGGCTGCCGGGGCCGAAGGCCGCCGCCAGATCGGGATGGGCGAGCACGGCCTCGCATTGCGCCAGCACCTCGGCTGCTTCTTCGAGCGCGGACGCGCCGCGCTGCAGGAAGGCAAGCCCGGCGGCGGCACGGGTGTCGGGCGGGAGATCGGGCAGATGCTGCAGCAAGGCATGGATCAGCGTGCCACGGGCGAAGCGGGCACCTCGCGTCGCTCGCCGCGCCAGCGGCGAATCGGCGGCCGGTACGGGGCCGAAGGCCGCATCCTCCGGCCGGCTGGGGGCTAGCGGCCGGGCGCGTTCGGGCTCCACGGGCGGCGGCTCGGCCCGGCCGCCGGGCCCGGACGTCAGCCAGGAGGGGGCGGGCACGGCTTGCGCCGATGCGACGGCCGTGCGCGTGGGCGGCGGCCGGCGCTGCGGTGTGGCGAAAAGCCGGCGGGACGGCGGCCAGGCCTCCTGGTTTTCCTCGTTCGGCGCCGAGAGGCGGTCGAACCCGCGGGTGATCAGCTCGTGCCAGGTGGGCGCACTGCCCGGCGCGCCGCTTTCCCAACCGCAGACGACGAGCCGGTCTTCCGCCCGCGTCATGGCGACATAGAGAAGACGGTGATGCTCCTCCGCAGTGCGTATCTGCAGGCCCGCCTGATAGGCGCGGCTTGCCTCGCAATGGCTGTCCTTGCGTGGGCAGAGGATGGGCAGGTCAAGACCCGTTGTCTCATCGCGCATCCAGAGGAGGGACGCACGGTCGGGCGTCGGCCGGTTGGCAGCGTCCGCCATGATAACGATCGGCGCCTGCAAACCCTTGGAGGCATGAACCGTCATGATGCGCACGGCGTCTCCTGCCGCACCCGGCTCGCGCTTGGCCTCCGCCGTCGATTGCCGCAGCCAGTGCAGAAAGCCCTGCAGGGAGGGCGGATGCGCACTGGTATAGGTCAGCGCCGCCTGCAGGAGTTCGTCCACCGGCTCGGCCGCTTCGGGGCCCAGCCTGCGGAACAGCCGCGCCCTTCCGCCGAGCGCGCCGAGGGCGAGGGAGAGCAGGGCATGGGGCGAGGCATAGTCGACACGCCCCTGCAGCCTCTCGAAGAAGGCCCAGGCGCGGCCCCATTCCGGCCGCTCGCCGGCGCGCACACGCAATGCTTCGGCGAGATGGCGCTGGCTGCGGCCGGCCGCCAGATCCATCAGGCTCTCATCGGAGAGATCCCCCAAGGGGCTGGTCAGCCAGCAGGCGAAGGAGAGATCGTCTTCCGGCAGCAGCAAGCTGTCGGCGAGCGCCATGAGATCCTGCACCGCCGCCTGGGCGGCAAGCTCCAGCCGGTCGAGCCCCGCTACCGGCACGCTGGCTGCCTTCAACTCCCGCACCAGGATGGGCGCGAACGGGGCGCGCTTCTGCAGCAGCACCAGGATGTCGCCGGGCGAGACCGGACGCCCCTGGCTTTCGAGCGTGACCGTGCCGTCCGCCAGCCGAGCGATCCATTGCGCGAGATGGCGCGCGAGCCGGCCGGGTGCTGAGCTTTGACCGAGATTGGTGTCCGGGATTGTCCAGGCCACGGGCGCGGGCACATCCTCCTTGGGCATCAACGGCCACAGTTCGACCAGCCCGCCATCTTCCGACCGTGCTGAATGATGGGCGAGCGGCAGGGCGCCCGCCTCCACCACGCCCCGCGCGGCCTCGGGGTCGGCGAAGACTGCGTCCACGAGCTGCAGCACTGGCGAGACGGAGCGGAAGGAGACATCGAGTGCGCCGTCATGCCAGCCGCGGCGGGCGGCATGCACGCGGCTGCGCAGCCTTTCGCGCCACTCGTCGAAAGAGCGGAGATCGGCCCCCTGGAAGCCGTAGATTGACTGCTTGCGGTCCCCCACCGCGAAGACGCTCCGGCCGATGGCGCCCTCCTCTCCGCGGGTGCCGCTGCCCGCGAAGAATTCCTCCGTCAGGCTGCCGGCGATGGTCCATTGCGTGGGGGCGGTGTCCTGTACCTCGTCCAGCAGCAGATGATCGAGCCCATGGTCGAGCTTGAACAGCACCCAGGCCGCACCCGGATCGCGCAGGAGGTCGTTCGAGCGCAGGATGAGGTCGCCGTAATCCATCAGCCCCTCAACCTGTCGCCGACGTACCTGCTGGCGCAGGATCGGGAGGCAGAGCCGAAGGAAGGAGGCCGAGAGGTGGGCAAGGCGATCTGCCGCAAATGCCTCCTCTACTGCCGCGATTCGCTGCTGCTCGCGCTCGATGACGGGCCAGAGTTCCGGGCGCTGGCCGTCCAGCTTCTTACCGACGAGCGTGCTGCGGGCCAAAGGGTCGCCGGTCTTCCCGAAGAAGCTGGACGCCCAATCGGTCCAGCGCTCCCGGCGCGCAGGGGTGTCGAGAGACATCCAGTCGAGCATCGCATGGGCACGCTCGGCGGCCTTGGCCGGCCCGTCGGTGGCGATGGCGCCGAGGGTCGCGCGGAGATCGCTCCAGGCGCAGGCGGAGACGGCATCCTGCCAAATGTCCTCCTCCCGCCGCACAGCGCCGAGGATGCGGCGCTGGCTCTGCGCGAGGGTTTCGAGATCGAGGCGCAGCAGAGCTTCGCTGCGGTCCCGCGCAGCGTCGACCTGACGGAGCAGCCGGTCAAGATCGTCGGCGGAGAGCTGACTCGCCAGCAGATCGACCGCCGCGCCGAGTGCCGGGTCGCCGTCATGGATACGGGAGAGGAGGGTTTCCTGCTCCTCGCGCAGGCCGAGCAGCGCGTCCCGCTCCTCGATCAGGCGGAAATGAGGGGAGATGCCGGCCTCGAGCGGAAAGCGGCGCAGCAGCGACTGGCAGAAGGCATGGATAGTCTCGATCCGCATGCCGCCGGGCAGGTCGAGCACGATCGCGAAGAGGGACCGCGCGCGCAGGCGATGGGCCGCGGAGGGCAGGACGGAGAGATCCTCCAATGCGCGGTCGAGCGCAGCGTCCGGCAGGCTCACCCATTGGCCAAGCCGATCCTGCAGCCGCAGCGCCATTTCGGCCGCGGCATTGCGGGTGAAGGTGAGGCAGAGGATGCGGCCGGGATCGACGCCGCCGAGCATCAGCCGCAGCAGCCGATCGGTCAGCAGCTTGGTCTTGCCCGAGCCGGCAGAGGCCGCGACGAAGGTGGAGACGCGGGGGTCGGAGGCCGCCATCTGGCTCTGGCTCGCCCGCACCCGCGCATCGGCGGCCGAGGGCGTGGGCGGCAGGGGGAGATCGGGCTGGGGCAGGCCAGGCTGGGGGGAAGCGGTGGTCATCAGCCGTCTTCTCCCGCGCCCGCCCATTCCGCCATGCGGGCGAGGCGGCCATAGGCACTATCCCGCGCCGCACGGCCGGGATGCGGCCGGGCAAGATAGGGTTTGCGCGCATCGTCGAAGCCAGCGATGAGGGCGCGGAGGGCGGTTTCGGATTGGGCGACGAGATCGGCGATGTCGCCCACATCCTCGATGGGGGTGATCACCTCGCCCGGGTCCGCGCCGCCGCGCAAACGCCAATAGCTCATCTCGACGGTCGGGCCGGTATAATCAGCCCCGAAGCCGCCCGCCGCCGCCATGGCGGCCTCCAGCGGCAGCTGCGGCGCGTGCCCCTCCTTGACTCGGCTTTTTTGCGGCACGGTGCCGGTCTTGTAGTCGATGAGGGTGAGGCTGCCATCGGCCCGTCGCTCGATCCGGTCGGCGCGGCCGGTGAGCAGGAAGGGGCCGCCGGGGGCAGAAAGCTGCCACTTGCCCGCAACCTCCGTGCCGATGGCGCGAAGCGAGAGACCGGCGCGGCGCGCCGCCTCGACCTCGGCGATCCAATCGGCGATGCGGAGCAGGCGCGGCCGCCACCAATTGGCCAGCGCCGGTCGCAGCCGCGCTTCGCCCAGTGCCCGCTCCATGGCGATGCGCAGCCGGTGGGGCGCGTCGGGTCGCCATTCGGCGCCGGCTTCGCTCAGAAAGTGCTGCACCCCGGCATGGACGAGACGACCGTAATCCGCCGCATCCGTCGCCTGGTCCAACGGGTCCAATTCCTTCAGGCGCAACACGTGGCGGGCATAGATGGCGTACGGATCGGCCAGCCAGGTTTCGATTTCGGTGATCGAGAGGCGGCGCGGCCGTAGCGCCAGCGCCGGGCGCGGCACGGGCGGACGAGCGGGGGCGGGCGGGCCGGCCGGCTGGTCGATGGACGCGGCCCAGGCGAGCGCCGGATGTCCGGGCAGCGCCAACCCCTGGCCCGCGAGCATGGCCTCCAGCCGCTTCAGCCAGCGCGCCGGCACGGCGGGCGCACCGCTCAGGCGGCGGGGTGCGCTGAGGATGACCGTGGTGGCGGCACAGGCGCCGCCCAGGAAATCATGGGCAGCCTGACCGATCTCCTCCTCGGGCGAAGGCAGGCCGGCCTCGGCCCGCATGCGGCGGCTGAGCCAGGGGCCCGGATCGGGCGCGGGCGGCCAGATCCCTTCCACGAGGCCACCCAGCACCACGACTTCGGCACTTTGCAGGCGCGCTTCGACAAGACCCCAGATGAGGATGCGGGGATGCATCTGGATACCGTCCGCCGCGCCACGGATGGCGCGTCTGCTGCGCACCACCTTCCCTTCGAGCACCGCATCCAACAGGCCAGGCAAAACCGCCGGGCGAGTCTCCGGCAAGGTTGCAAACGCCGAACGCAAGTCGAGCAGGGCGGCGGCCAGTGCTTCGCCCTCCTCGCCGGACCAGAGTCGGGCGGCGCCCGTTTCCTCCGCGGTGGCAGCCAGGGCCTCGGCCGTTTCCATCAAGGCATCGAAGAGCGCGGCGGGTGATTGAAGGACTGTGCCTTCGGCGACACGCAGCAGGGGCAGGAGTGCTGCCTCCAGCCGGTCGAGCAGATCGGCAACCGACGTGGGCGGTGACTCGCGCGCCATGGCGACGGCCTGACGAAGTCCCTGCAACCCGGCAGCGGGACGCGGCCCGCGCAAGCAATGCTGTTCCAACGCGCGCGCCGCAGCACGACAGGCGGCGGGCGAGAGGCCGGCCGCCGTCATCGGATGCTTGAGCAAGGCGAGCAGGGACACGGGCGCCAGTCGGTCCACGACCGCCCGGGCCGCCAAGCGGAGAAGCGTGGCACCTGGCGTTTCAATGAGGGGTTCGCCCGCACTGTCATCCGCGATGACTCCGAAACGGCCGAGTTCCACCGCCACGCGAGCGGCCAGCGCACGATCGGGCGTGATGAGCACGGCACGGGCGGCGGGCGTTTCCAGCGTGTCGCGCAGGATGGTGGCGATGGCGAGCGCCTCCTGCTGCTGGTCGGCCGCCGACAGGCGGTAGAGGCCCGTAACGTCAAGCGCGGCCGGCTCCCGCCAGCGGGTGAGCGCCTCGGCGGGCAGCAGCGCGCGGGCGAGCAAGGCTTCGCGCCCATGCGGCACGGGCTCGGTCGGCCAGGGCTGAACCTCCTCCCGCCGAGCGCCGATGCCGGCGAGAAGGCGCTGCATGCCGGCCTGGGGATGGCCAGGGGTCAGCAGACGCCAGACCTCCTCTGGCATTGTCTCGTCAAGCCCCTGGAAGATGACGGCGCCCTGGGGGAGCTGCGCCACGACGCGGGCGGCATGCGCAAGAGACGGACGTGAGGCGGTCAGCCCCGCGATCCAGACCGGATGGTTCGGCGGTGTCGCCTCCCAGGCCTCGGCCTGGGCATGGAGGAGCCGCACCTGCCGGCCGACGGCGTCGATCAACCCGAACTCCTCCATGATCCGCGGCCATTGCTCGGTCGCGATGGCGAGGAAGGTGAGGGTCTTCTGCCAGTGGGCCGCAAGCTCCTCCGGCACGCTCGCCTGCAGTGCCGCGCTGAGGGAAATCTCGGCTCGGCCCGCCTCGTCCATGAGGGATGCGAGTTCGCGAGCCAGCCGCCAGGTCGCATCCAGTCCGGGGCGGGTGGTGCCGCTCGCTTCCTCGAGCGCGATGATCAGGCGGGAGAGGGTGGCAAGCCGCTCCGCCTCCGGCATCGCGGGTGGCAAGGCGAGGGTACCGCCGCCGAGCGTCAGCGGCGCTTCGTCCGGCGCGCCGATGGCGGCGATGCGGGGCAGGATCAGCGGCCGACCGTCGGTCGCGCGCAGGAAGGCTTCGGATAGCCCGCGCGCCGCGCGGCGGGTGGGGAGAAGAATCAGTCCCTCGGCCAAGCGGCTGTGCCCATAGAGTTTCAGCCAGCGCGCGGCCAGAGCATCGAGAAAGGGGGCGCCGGCCGGAATGTTCCAGAGGCCGAGTTTCAACGCTTTTCGCCCGCGAATCGCTCCCTCAGCTCAATCTCGGCGCGGGCGAGATCGGCAGGCGTCGAGAGGTGGAACCAGAGACCGTCATGCACGATGGCCCGAAGTCGCCCGGCAGCAAGGGCGGCGTCCCAGAGCCGGTTCATGCTGAAGGCTCCGTCAGGGACATCCGTGAAAAGGCTGGGCGAGAGGATCTGCACCCCGGCAAAGAGATAGGGGACCTGCTCATGTTCCTCTGGTCGGCGCGGCACGCCCAGAGGATCGAGCGCGAAGTCGCCCGCGCCAGCTTCGCCGTTCACCTGCGTCACGCGCTGAAGCAGCAGCACCGCATCCGCCTCCTCGGCCGCCTCGGCGCCGGCGAGACGGGCGAGCGTCGGGATCGGCCCGTCCAGCCAATACGCGTCGCCATTGACGACGTAGAAGGGCTGATCACCCAATAAGCCTTCGGCAAGTGCGGCGGCGACGCCGCCACCGGTATCGAGAAGCGAAACCTCCCGTCGGATCACGATCTCCGGGCCGCCCTGGCGCTCCGCCAGGTGCGCCGCGAGCTTCTCTACTTGCCAATGAGCATTGACGACCACCCGCTCGACTCCGGTCTCGGCTAGCCGATCCAGTGCATTATTGAGCAGTGTGCGGCCGCGTAGCGGCAGCAGCGGCTTCGCCGTCTCCGCCGTCAGCGGCCGCATGCGCGTGCCGAGACCGGCCGCGAGGATCATCGCCGTGCGCGGGGAGGGAGTGGGAACGGGAGAGGCCTGGGTCATGTCTCGTCCATAAGCTGCGACAGTCGATCCGGCCAGCCTGCGAGGGTGACGTCGCGCCGTCCGTCCGCTTCCGGCGTGATCATGATCGCGAAGGCCCCGGACGGGGCCTGATTACCGAGGCGATCCGGCCATTCGATCAGGGTGATGTCCTCGAAAGCCTCGTCCAGGCCCAGTTCCCCTAGATCGGGGCCAGGTTCGACCCGCCAGAGATCATAGTGATGCACAAGCCCGCGCGGCGTCTCGTAGGTTTGCACCAGGGTGAAGCTCGGGCTCGGGACCTCGAGTGCTGGGTCTTCGGTGAGGGCACGGAGAATGGCACGGGCCAGCGCGCTCTTGCCCGCGCCGAGCGGGCCTGAGAGCAACACGGCATCGCCCGGCTGCAACAGGGCCGCGATGCGGCGGGCAAAGCGTTCCGTCGCATCCAGGCTAGGCAGGGTCAGGCGGCGCGGGCCTGCTTGCGGGTCACTCATGGCGCGGACCATGCCCCAAGGCTGGACGGACCGGAAGGCCAACGCCTATCTACCGGGCCTTATTTGAAGAGGACGAGGGCCGCATGGCTGACACCATCGATACCGATGTCGCGATCGTGGGCGCTGGGCCGGCTGGTCTTTTCGCCGTCTTCGAATGCGGCATGCTGAAGATGAGCAGCCTTCTCATCGACGCGCTGGATGAGGTCGGCGGCCAATGCGCGGCCCTTTACCCGGAAAAGCCGATCTACGACATCCCGGCCCATCCCGCGATCGACGCGGCGGATCTGGTGGCGAAGCTGGAGACGCAAATCGCGCCCTTCGGCGCACCCCGCCTGCTCGGCCGCCGCGTCGTGGGGCTGTCGGGCGAGGCCGGTGCCCTCACACTCACGACCGACAAAGGCGATAGGGTCACGGCGCGCGCGGTAATCATCGCAGCCGGTGCTGGCGCCTTCGGGCCGAACCGCCCGCCCTTGGACGGGCTGGATGCCTATGAGGCTACAGGCAGCGTGCAGTATTACGTGCGCCGGCGGGAGGATTTCCGCGGGAAGCGGGTGGTGATTGCGGGCGGCGGAGATTCGGCGGTTGACTGGGCTCTGGCGTTGAAGGACGTGGCGGCCTCGATCGCTGTCATCCATCGTCGCCCAAAGTTCCGCGCCGCCCCCGAGATGGCCGCGCGGTTGGATGAGGCCGCGGCCTCCGGTGCGATCGAGATGGTTGTGCCCTATCAGTTGCATGGGCTGGAAGGCGAGGCGGGTATGCTGACCGGCGTCACGGTCGCCACCCTTCAGGGAGAGCAAAAGACCCTGGTCGCCGATGTGCTGCTGCCATTCTTCGGGCTTTCGATGGATCTCGGGCCGATCGCGGAATGGGGCCTGGCGCTGGAGCGCCACCATCTGCCGGTCGTACCGGCGACCTGCGAGACAACGATGCCAGGGGTTTTTGCGATCGGTGACGTCGCGACCTATCCCGGCAAGTTGAAACTCATTCTGCAGGGTTTTTCAGAGGCCGCGATGGCGGCCCATGCCATTCACCCGATTGTGCACCCGGGTCAGGCGCTGCATTTCGAATACTCGACCAGCAAAGGCGTGCCCGGCTGATCGCAGGCGAGTCTGATCGCAGGCAGCAGCGGCGGGACGGTGCGCATGCACCCGCCCCGCCGCCGAACGGACCTATAGAATGAGCAGCACGATGATGATGATCACAATCAGCCCAAGTCCGCCGCCCAGGCCATAGCCATAGGGGCTGCCGAAACCGCCGCCGACGAAGCCGTAGCCACCGCCGAAGATCAGCAGCAGAATTAGGATGATGAGTAGAAGTCTCATGGTAATTTCCCGCTAGGTGACACCGTTGTAACCTAGCTGGGCATAGTTTCCGTCCCGGCAAGAGCCGGCCGCGGCCTTTCACCCTTTCACGACTGGGTATTTGACAGCGAGGCGCGCGGTTTCAGCTGGGGGGCGGTCCGGCCGTGTAGGTCGCGAGCACGGCTTCCGTTTCGATGTCGACCTCCTGCAGCCGCACCTCATAGCCCCAGAGCTGGGCGACGTGACGCAGCGTCGCCTCGGCGTCGCGCTGCGCCAGAAGTTCTCCCGGGCGCGTCCGGTGCTGCAAGAGAAGCCGCCGGTCGCCCGCCAGATCGACGTCTACGACCTCGACATCCGGATCATGTGCTGCCGGATCGTAGCTCGAGGCGAGACTTCGGCGGATCGCCCGGTAGCCGGCATCGTCATGGATCGCGTCCACCACCAGGGCGGAATCCGCCGTATCGTCCAGCAGCCGGAACATGCGGAACTGGCGGATGACGGCGGGGGAGAGGAACTGGAGTACGAAGCTCTCGTCGCGGAAATTCGCCCAGGCATAGCGCAGCGTGCCGATGGGATCGCGATTGCCTGCGATGTCGGGGAACCAGCTGCGATCCTCTGCCGTCGGTTCAATGCAGATCCGCTCGATATCCCGCATCATGGCATAGCCGAGCGCATAGGGGTTGAAGCCGGGGCCGCCCGCAGGATGGTCGAAGTCGATCTGGGTGATGACGTTGCTGGTGGAGTGGAGGACCTCCATGAAGGCGGCGTCGTTGATCTGTCCTGTCTCATGCAGCCGGGTCATGATGCGCTGATGCACCCAGGTGGCGCAGCCCTCATTCATCACCTTGGCCTGTGGCTGGGGATAGAAATACTGCGCGATCAAGCGCACGATGCGGATCACCTCGCGCTGCCAGGACTGCAGTTTGGGCGCCACCTTTTCGAGGAAATAGAGCAGATTCTCCTCGGGCAGGCCAAGGCGGCGCCGGCGCTCGGCCGCAGTGTCGGTGGTGTGTTTCACCTTGCCCGCCGGCAAGGTGCGCCAGAGATCGTCGAAGACCTTCTCATCATAGTCCCGCCGCTCACGCTCCCGCTTCTGGTCGAGCTTGAGGTTGAGCGGACGTGCACCGCCATGGCGGTGTACGCCGTGGCGGGACAGCGCATGCGCCGCGTCCAGCACGCGCTCGACCGCGGCAACGCCGTGCTGATCCTCACAGGAGGCGATGTAGGAGCGGGCAAACTCGAGATAGTCGAGAATGGCCGAGGCTTCGGTCCATTGTCGGAACAGATGGTTGTTGCGGAAGAAATGATTGTGGCCGAAGGCGGCATGAGCGATGACGAGGGCCTGCATCGTCGCGGTATTCTCTTCCATCAGATAGCTGATGCAGGGATTGGAGTTGATCACCACCTCATAGGCGAGGCTCGAATAGCCACGGCGGTAGCTCGCCTCGTGCTGGAGGAAGCGCTTGCCATAGGACCAGTGGCGATAGGTCAGCGGCATGCCGTGCGCTGTATAGACGTCCAGCATCTGCTCGGCCGTGATGATCTCAATCCGGTTGGGATAAACGTCGAGCCCGAGTTCCTCCACGGCGATGCGCTCGATGGCGTCGTAGCTGCGCTGCAGGATCGGAAAATCCCAGTCGGCACCTTCGTAGAGCAGAGGGCGGTCGGTCACGCGGTTACCTTGCGGGCGAAGAGTTGACGGAAGACCGAGAAGATGTCGCGCCGGTCCGAGACGCGGGCGACAGCGAGACGGTGGTCTCTTTCGGACAGCGGCGCGTAGCCGCGCCAGAGCTCGGTTTCGCCGCGAATGACAGCCATGGTGCCGACTTCGATATAGGCGAAATACTGCACCAGCGGCAGGATCTCCGCCTCCAGCATGGCGACGGATTTCTGCGTGTCGCTGGTTGAGTTATCGCCATCCGAGGCCTGCGCCACGTAGATGTTCCAGCTTTCGGCCGGGTAGCGTTCGTGCTGGATGCGCCGGAATTCAGTAAGCGCGGTGGAGACGACTGTGCCGCCGGTTCGCGGATCGGTGAAGAAGGTCTGTTCGTCCACCTCCTCCGCCGTTTCCGTGTGGCGGATGAAGACGAGATCGACATGCTTGTAACGCCGCTCGAGAAAGACATGCAGCAGCAGGAAGAACCGCTTGGCGAGGTCCTTCATCTGCTCAGACATCGAGCCCGAAACATCCATCAGGCAGAACATGACGGCACGGGCGGAGGGTTTGGGCACCTGGGTGAAGCGGCGATAGCGGAGATCGACCGGGTCGATCCAGGGGATGCGCCGCTGGCGGAGCAGCACCGTCTCGCGCTCCGCCCGCAGCAGGCGGAGCCGGTCGGCATCCTCCCGCGATTTCTCCAGCCGGTCGATTTCGGCGTCGAGTTCCAGGATTTCCGGCGTCTTCGGGCGTTTGAGGCCGATACGCCGCGCCATGGACTGGCGCATGCTGCGCGCCATGTCGATCTGCGAGGGGGCGCCGTCCGTCGAAATGCCGGTGCGCATGGGGGCGGTGGTTTCGGTCGCGACGATCTGGCTTTTGACGAGATCGGGAAGTTCCAGATCCTCGAAGAAGAGATCCATGAACTCGTCGCGGGTCAGGACGAAGCGGAAGCCATCCTCGCCGCCGCTGCCACTGCCCTGGCCGCCGTCGTCGCCTGCGCCGCCCTGGCCGCCGGGCGGGCGCTGAAGGCGGTCGCCCGTCGAAAATTCCTTGTTCCCTGCGAAGATGATGCGACGCTGACCCTTGGTGAAGACCGTGTGAAAGCTCGGCTCGTTCAGGGTATCCGCGGGAATGGTGACGCTCTGGTCACGCCCCACCTCGCGGATGGTACCCTGATCGATCGCGGTCCGTGCCGCCCGGGCCACAGCGGCCCGGGCCCTTTTCAAAACCCGCTGTCGGTTTTCGAGGTTCTTGCCGTGCGGATTGCGTCTGCGGTCGATGATCTCCAAGGGATTGTCTCAGGCTGATTGCTTGACGCGCATATACCATTCGACCAGGCGACGGACCTGCCGTTCGGTGTAGCCGCGCGAGGTCATGCGGAGCACAAAGTCATTATGCTTCCGCTCAGTGTCGTTATCCTTTTTGGAGCCGAAGCTGATGACCGGCAGCAGGTCCTCGACCTGACTGAACATCCGCTTCTCGATCACCTCGCGGATCTTTTCATAGGAAGTCCAGGATGGGTTGACCCCGCCACTACTGGCGCGGGTTCGCAGCGCGAATTTCACCACTTCGTTTCTGAAATCCTTCGGATTGGCGATTCCGGCGGGCTTTTCGATCTTGGTCAATTCGGCGTTCAGAAGCTCACGGTTGAGCATCTGCCCCGTATCCGGGTCTTTGAAGTCCTGGTCTTCGATCCAGGCATCAGCATAGTCCAGATACCGATCGAACAGGTTCTGTCCGTAATCGCCATAGCTCTCAAGGTACGCCTTTTGGATTTCGTTGCCAATGAATTCCGCGTAACGCGAGGCCAGCTCGTCCTTGATGGTGGCGATATAGGCCGATTCAGTATCGGGCGGGAATTGCTCACGCCTGATCGCCTGTTCCAGGACATACATGAGATGCACGGGATCGGCCGCGACCTCGGCCGAGGAATAGTTGAAGGTTTCGGATAGCACCTTGTAGGCGAAGCGCGTGGAGATGCCGTCCATCCCTTCGTCCACGCCGGCGGAATCCTTGTATTCCTGCATGGTCTTCACCTTGGGATCGGTCTCGCGGATGTTCTCTCCGTCATAGACGCGCATCTTGGCGAATGGCCGGGAATTGGCATGCGGCTTGAGGCGGGAGAGCACGGCGAAACGCGCCAGCATCTCCAGGGTATGCGGCGCGCAGGGCGCATCCGCCAGCGCCGAGCCGGAGATCAGCTTTTCGTAGATCTTTCCCTCTTCGGTCACCCGCAGGCAGTAGGGAACCTTGACCACACTGACGCGGTCAAGAAAGGCCTCGTTGGTGCGGTTGTTGCGGAAGCTCTGCCACTCCGCCTCATTGGAATGGGCGAGAATAATCCCTTGGAACGGGATGGCGCCGATATTCTCGGTGCCGATGTAGTTGCCCTCCTGCGTCGCCGTCAGCAGCGGATGCAGCATCTTGATCGGCGCCTTGAACATTTCCACGAACTCGAGAACGCCCTGGTTGGCGCGGTTGAGCCCGCCTGAGAAGCTGTAGGCGTCCGGATCGTTCTGCGCGTAGCTCTCAAGTTTGCGGATATCGACCTTGCCGACCAGCGAGGAGATGTCCTGGTTGTTCTCGTCGCCCGGCTCCGTCTTGGCGATCGCCATCTGGCGTAGCTTGGACGGATAGAGCTTCACCACCTCGAACTTCGAGATGTCGCCGCCGAACTCGTCGAGGCGCTTGACCGCCCACGGGCTCATCAGGCCGCCGAGACGGTGACGCTCGACGCCGTATTTCTCGGCCAGGAGATTGGTCAGCTCGGTCGAGCGGAAGAGGCCGAGCGGAGATTCGAACACCGGGCTGATCGCGTCGCCGGCCTTGAGGACATAGATGGGGTTCTTCTCCATCAGGTCCTTCAGCCGCTCGGCGAGGGAGGACTTGCCGCCGCCAACCGGGCCCAGCAGGTAAAGAATCTGCCGCTTCTCTTCCAGACCCTGCGCCGCATGCTTGAAGTAGCCGACGATGCGCTCGATCGTGTCTTCCATGCCGTAGAAGCCGTCGAAGGCGCGATAGATCTTGATCGTGCGGTTGAAGAAGAGACGGGCGAGGCGATTGTCCTGCGCGGTGTCGACCAGCTCGGGTTCGCCGATCGCGGCGACCATGCGCTCCGCCGGGCCCGCGTACATCATCTTGTCGTCGCGCGCCGCGAGCAGCCAGTCGCGCAGGGACATGGTTTCGAACCGTTCCCGCTGATAGTCGCGGGAGAAGATGTCAAAGACGTCGAGCGAACTCATACCTCTGACTCCTTTGTCGCACCTCCCAGACTCTTACGTTGGGATGGCGCGAGTATCTGACAAGCGTTAGGCCGACCCCACCTTCTTCAATTCACTGTGTCCGGCATTGTCGCGCTTCTTGTTAAACGAATGCCGAACATCCCTCTCAAGTTCCATTCATGCGCGCAAACGATCGCCACCGCCCGCACGTACCGTGCGTCCGCCCTCCCCCGACATTCCTTCACCTGATCCGCCCAGCCCATCCGCTAACTTCAATGCCAGCTTGGCTGATTCGATTCGAGTGTACGCCGGTTAACGCCTTTGGCAATGCGTAGTCGCTCATTTGTGG
>NZ_DATJJK010000015.1:0-16999 GCF_035492295.1 Acidisoma sp.
GAACATTATTGTCAGCAACACGAGAGTATTGAACACTTGGCCGTGTGCTCTCTTGGGATCCTCCGCCCCGAGCGCCAGCTTCCGACTGCGGGCCAACCCGCTGGCGAGTGACGGAGGAAAATGATGCGTGCAATCTACAAAATAGCGATGGCCACTGGAATCATGCTGACGGCCGCGGGAATATCGCCTGCCTTGGCGCAGTCGACCACCACGAGTTCTACGGCCGCACCTTCAAACAACGGATCCCTGGGAAGCACGGTCATACCCAAGACGCCAGGGAACGGCGGCACAGGCGATTCCCAGGGCCCGAGCGGCGCGGGCGGCGGCGGTTCGGGCGCAAGCGGCAGCGGCGGATCCGGGGGCGGGTCCGGAGGCGGGTCCGGCAACGGCGGCGGCTGACAGGACGGATACGACTGAGAAGACAGTTTCGTGAAAGCGAACGGACCGCCTGAGCGGCCGTTCGCTTTCAGCTGCTCCGCCACCACGCTTGCGCGGTTCCGCACCACGTCTGCTGACCCAGCTTCCTGACCCCAGCAACCAAACCGGCCGATGCGGAACCGTTGCCGCCGTCTTCAGGGACTGCGCACCCTTGTCCTCTCCCGCGTCCCCGCGATGAGCGCCGTTTCGGTTTCGGTCCATTTCATACTCGGCCGAAACCGACAAAGTGAATATCCAATCGATAATTGAATAATTGCTCATCAAGCTGCCGCAATCTGCGCAGTTGATCACTGTCGGGCTCGACCCTCTCCCCGCGCAAAAATCTGATAAACCGCCGGGCTGGCGGCCATTTCCGTTCCTAGCTAGTCCTTGACCCCGCCGGAACGCTGTGCTGAATTCTTTACAAGAACAATAATTGCTCAGGGAGTGATGGACGTGCCCCATATGAGACTGGCCGCTGCCGTGGCCGCTGCCGCGGTGTTTCTGTCTGCCGGCTCCTTGGCTGCGCGCGCAGCCGATCTGAAAAGCACGGCAGACGCGAAGATCGCCCTCAGCAATTTCTATGCAGGCAACAGCTGGCGGCAGGCCCTTCTGAAATCCTGGTCGGATACGGCCAATCAGGCGATCAAGGACCACATCATCGCCGAGGCCAAAATCGTGAACGCCGACAACTCGGCGACCGAGCAATCCAGCCAGATCGAAAGTCTCATCGTCGAAGGCTATAAGGCCATCGTGGTCGATCCTATTTCGACCACGGCGATCAATGGCGCCATGGAGGATGCCTGCAGCGCGGGCGTGGTCGTGGTTGTCTTCAACGAAACCGCGACCGTCCCTTGCGCCTACCATATCGTCACGGACTATGTGGAAGACGGGCGGCTGCAGGCGAAGTTCCTTGGCGAGCACTTGAAGGGTCCCGCAAATATCCTGGAGATCCGAGGGATTGCGGGCACCTCGGCGGATGTCGACATGCACAACGGTCTTGTCGACGGGCTGAAGGCCTATCCCAATATCAAAATCGTCGGCACGGTCTACGGGAACTGGACGCAGACCGTCGCGCAGAAGGAAGTCGCGGGCGTTCTGCCGAGCCTGCCTCCCATTCAAGGTGTTGCGACCCAGGGCGGTGACGGTTGGGGCGCCTATCAGGCGTTTCATGCCGCCGGCCGTCCAACCCCGATCATCATCATGGGCAACCGTCAGGATGAACTGGCCCTCTGGAAGACGCTGGTTGACAAGGACCCCAACTATCAAACCTTCTCGGTTTCCTCGACACCTTCCAGCTCCAAGGTAGCCTTCTGGGTGGCCCAGCAGATTCTCGCCGGGCGTCATGTGCCGAAGACGATGAACCTCCCCGTGACGACGATCTACAAGAAGGATCTGGACGCCTGGCTCAAGATCACGCCCGTGGGCAGCCTGGCGCTGACGCCCTTTGATCAGTCATGGACGGAATCCTTCATCGATGCGGCCAACAGCGGCAAGCCCGCGCCTGAAGCGCCGTCGCCTTCCATGAACGCCCAATAAATTCTATCGATAGGAATACTGATGCCGCCCGGCCTTGCGTCATGAGCGATACGCGTCCCCTCGTCACGATGAGCGGCATCAGCAAGAACTTCGGCCAGGTCAAGGCCCTGGCAAACGTTGATCTGCAGATCGGCGCCGCAGAACTCATCGGTATCGTGGGGCATAACGGGGCCGGGAAATCCACCCTGATGGGCGTTCTCCGCGGCACGGTTGCACGCGACGAAGGCCGCTTTCTGGTCGACGGCCATGAAGTGGTGGCGGATTACGATGTGCGACAGGCGCGCGAGTTCGGGATTCGGTCCGTTTTTCAGGAACTCTCGCTCTGCCCGACGCTGACGGTGACCGAGAATACACGCCTCAGCCATCGCGGACTGAAAGGCTGGGGCTGGGCGCGGGCCGCCCGTCGGGTGATCGGGCAAGCGCTCGACACGATTTTCCCGAACCATGGCATTCCGCTTGATGCAGTGGTCGAAAGCCTCTCGGCCAGCGCGCGCCAGATGGTCGAGATTGCCCGGGCCTTCTCCGTTCTGTCCATGCCGCCCCGGCTCGTCATCCTAGACGAGCCGACCTCCGCCCTCGATGCGCAGGCGGCTCACCAGTTTCTCGACTATATCGGCCGGGCCCGCGAGCGCGGGATATCCTGTCTCCTCATATCCCATCGGCTGAAGGAGATCGTCGACCACACCGACCGCGTTGTCGTCATGCGGGACGGGCGAGTGATCGAGGAACGGCGCGCGATGGGTCTTTCGCCTGAGCAGCTCGTCGAAGCGATGGGCGTCATGGCGCAGGCGTCGGAGGACGTCGTGGCGCAGTCGCGGCCCGGCAGCAGCCTGCGGATCAACCCCACCGTGCAGGATCACCACGCCGTGCTTGTGCACGATGCCAGAAGCAAGGCGGGGGGAATTGCCTTCACAGCCAGGGCAGGGGAGATCGTCGGGCTCGCGGGGCTTGATGGTCACGGCCAGAAGCAACAGTTGCAGGCGATCTTTCGCAGCGCTTCGGGTCCGGCGGATACCGGGCTGAGCGTGGACGCGAAGGCCGCCTATGTCAGCGGCGATCGCCGGGCTGAAGGCATTTTCCCGCTCTGGTCCATCAGCAATAATCTGACGGTGAGCCTCATCAAGGGTATCGCACGGTTCGGCCTCGTAAGCGCCCGGGACGAGGAAGCCGCCGCGCAGGAATGGCGGAGCCGACTCGGCATCAAGACGCCGGATGTGCGCGCACCGATCCTGTCGCTGAGCGGTGGTAATCAGCAGAAAGTTCTGATCGCGCGCGCCTTGGCGACGGATGCGCGGATCATCCTGCTGGATGATCCGATGCGCGGCGTTGATGTCAGCAGCAAGCGGGAAATGTTCGAACACATCCGGAACGAGGCCGCCGGCGGGAAATGCTTCGTGCTCTATACGACGGAGACCGAGGAACTGGGCAACTGCGATCGCATTTACGTCTACTATCAGGGTGACATCACCGCTGAAATCCCGCGGCACGACTTGTCGGAAGACCGTGTCCTGGCGGCCTCCTTCGGCCGCGCCGAGGAGGCATCCGATGCAGCGGCTTAATGCGCGCATCGCGCCCGCGCTGCGCGGCGCCGGCCTGCCGTTCCTGCCGCTTCTCGCCCTCATCATCATGGTGATCGGCATGGGCATCATGCAGCCGCGGGCCACGAGCTATATCGGCCTGCAACTCATTCTGCGTTTCGTTCTGCCCATCATCTTTGCCGCTCTCGCACAGCTCTGCATTATCACTGCGAGCGATATCGATTTCGGTATTGGCCCCTTCATCAGCCTGGTGAACTGCATCGCGGCGACCTTGCTCGGCAGTCATCCGGTCCTGTGCTTTCTCCTCCTCGCCGCCGGCATCGTGGCTTACGGCGCGATGGGCGCGTTCATCCAGATCCGGCGCCTGCCCTCCATTGTCGTGACGCTCGGTGCCTCCTTCATCTGGCTTGGGCTCGCACTCCTGATCATGCCGACACCTGCCGGCAGCGCGCCTGATTGGCTGGGGGCCATCGTTCATTGGCGGCCGCCGTTCCTCCCTCTGCCAATACTGGTCGGCGTGCTTGCCGCGATCTTTGCGCAATGGTTCTTCCGTCTGTCGTCCTATGGTGTGGTCTTGCGCGGCCTTGGCAGCGCGCCGCCCTTTCTGCGCGACGCTGGATGGTCCCTTGTCGTAGCGCGCAGCGCCCTCTATGCGCTGGCGGGGCTTTTCGGCGTGATATCGGGCCTTCTGCTCACCGCATTGATCAGCAGCGGGGACGCGAACGTGGGCACACCCTACACGCTTCTTTCCGTGGCCGCCGTGATCGTCGGGGGCAGCAGTTTTACCGGCGGGGTAATCTCGCCGATCGGGGCCGTGGTCGGCGCCTTTATCATGCTGCTGACGGGCGTTCTTCTCTCCTTCACGCCCATTTCCTCCGACTGGCAATTGAGCGTGCAGGGGCTGCTTCTGCTGCTCGTCCTCGGCTTGCGGACACTCTCGAGGAGGCCTGCCCGATGAAGGCTTTCGCCGCACGCCTGCAGCGGAATCGCTGGACATGGTCCTTTGCCGGCGCATTCCTCGTCTGGCTCATTACGGTCGTCAGCGCCGAAGGCCGGGGGGCTGGCGCTACCTTATCCGCAGCCCTGGGCTTTGCCGCCTTCTACGTGATGGCCGGCATGGGCCAGATGCTCGTCGTCGCCGCCGGTCCAGGAAACATCGATCTCTCGATCCCGGCCGTCATGACGCTCGCAGGCTACCTCGCGATCGGCGCCATGCACGGTGATCCGTCCATGCTCTGGCTCGGCATCATCATTGTGCTCGCCGTCGGCGGATTGGTTGGTCTCATCAATGTCGCCCTAATCAAGATCGCCCGCGTGCCGCCGATGGTCGCGACGCTCTCGGCGGGCTTCATCATGCAGTCCATCACCATTGCCTATTCCAAAACAACAACGGCAAAGCCGCCGGCCATCCTCATGCAGTTCGCGCTCGGGCGGATCGTGGGAATCCCCTGGATTGCCATTGTGCTGATCCTGGCCGCGGCGATCCTCGGCCTTGTCATGTCGCGCAGCGTCTTCGGCCGGGATCTTCTGGCAGTCGGGCAGAGCGAGCGCGCCGCCTATCTGGCCGGCATACCGACACGGCGGATCACGACGATCGTCTATGTCGCGTCGTCACTTCTAGCCGCCGTCACGGGGCTTCTGCTCGCCGCCTATTCCGGCGGCGCCGCGCTCGATATGTCGTCCGACTTTCTTCTCATGTCGATCGCCGTCGTGGTGATCGGCGGGACCAGCATAACGGGCGGCCGTGTCTCAGCCGCCGGCATCTGGGGCGGTTCGCTGTTTCTCTATCTGATTTCGACGATGTTGAATGTTCTGGGGCTTGGTGCCGGAGTGAGATACGCGCTGACCGGCGCGATCATCATCGCGGTTCTGGCCCTGTCGGAAGATCGCGCGTCGGTTTGACTGCAGCATCATAAGTGAAGGTGAGATCACGATGTCTCAAAAAGCTCGTGTCCTGGTCGGTGCGCTGACGCGCGAAACGCCCTATTTCAAGCAGGCGCACGGCGAGGGCATCACCGTCTTCGAATTCGACGAGGATGGCGGCACCCTTTCCCGCCAGTACTGCCAGACAGGCATCGATAACCCCTCCTTCATCGCCTTCGATGCAACACACAGCCATATCTACGTCACGACCGAGGTCTTCGGCTGGAACGAGGGCACGTTGTCCGCCTACGCTCTCTCCGCGGATGGCAGGCTGCGTTACATCAACAAGCAGGTGACGGGCGGCAGCATCACCACCCACACGGGCCTCGACCGGAGCGGGAGCTTCGCTTTCGCGGTCAACTATTCCCACGAGGCCTGGGAGGGGTTTGCGGAGGAGATCCCTGGCCACGCCATGGCGGTCTTCCCCCTGCAGGCGGACGGTGGGCTGGAACCTCCGATCTCCATGGTCAAGCATCAGGGGCAGGGGCCTGTTCCCATCCGGCAGACCTGCCCGCATCCGCACTGCGCCGTGGCGAGTCCGGACAACCGGTTTGTCATCGTCACCGATCTCGGAACCGACCGCATCCACAGCTACCGCTTTCGGAATGGCCGCTTGAGCGTCGATGGGGCTCCGCCGCCGCTCCAGCTGGAACCCGGATCGGGTCCGCGGCATTTCATTTTTGCGCCGTCGGGGGATCGGGCCTATGCCATCAACGAACTGGGCGGCACGATCGCCTATCTCGGCTATGACGCCGAGACGGGTGCGTTCGAACTCCGCCAAACGGTATCGACGCTGCCGGACGGTTATGCCGAGCTGAACAACTGCTCCGAACTGCAGCTGTCGCCTGACGGCCGTTTTCTTTATGGCGCCAATCGCGGCCACAACAGCCTCGCGCGTTTCGCCGTCGATCCGCAATCCGGCCGGCTCACGCCTTTGGGCCAGACGCCGACGGGCGGGGAATGGCCGCGCAACTTCACGCTGAGTCCCTCCGGGCGTCACGTGCTTGTCGCCAATCAGAACAGCGACAGCCTGACGATCTTCCGGCGGGACGAGAAGACCGGCGCGTTGACGCAGACGGATTCGATCGCTATTGGCACGCCGATGGTGGTCAAGGCCTACGCCATCTGAATGGCGGGCGATCAGACCGAAGTCGAACTGGGCAAGAACACGCAGATGAGGAGTCCGAGCCGCGGAAAGGCGCCGACAGAACCCGCTGCGGAAACGCCGAATGACCGCGGCGAGTCGCTGAGCGACCGCAAACTGGAAATGGCGGCGCGCGCGGCCTGGCTCTACCATGCCAAAGGACGCCGGCAGGACCAGATCGCGGCCGAACTCAACGTGTCCCGGCAAATCGTGCAACGTCTGGTCGCACTCGCCGCATCGGAAAATCTGATCCGCTTTCAGCTGATCCACCCGATGTCCGAATGCATCGAACTCGCCGAACGGGTGCGCGAGACCTTCGATCTCGTCTATTGCGAGGTGGCTCCCGCGTCCAAGCGCGGAGACGGCGATATCGAGACCGTGGCCACCGCTGCGGCCCTCTACCTTGAAAACCTCCTGCTGCAGAAGGCGCCGACAACGGTTGCACTCGGCAATGGCCAGGCGATGAGGGAGACCGCCAATCGCATTCCGATGATGAATCGACCGCAGCATAAATGCATATCCTTGATGGGAAATCTCACCCGTTACGGCTGGGCCAGTCATTATGACGTGGTGATGCGGCTGGCCGAGCGCATCGGTGGGCAATGCTATCCGGTGCCGATGCCGGTCGTGACCAACACGATCGAGGAGCGGCAGTTTATTCAGAACCAGCTGGCCTATCGGTCGTTCCTGTCACTGATCGAAGAAGCGACCGTGCTGATGATGGGCATGGGCTATATCGACTGGCAGGCACCTTTGCATCTTGATGGCCATATCACCGATCTCGAACTGGGGGAGGCGATGCAGGCCGGCGCGGTGGGCGAGCTTCTCGGCCACAGTTTTACCGCGCAGGGGAAGCTGATCGATGGCGGCTACCATGACCGCCTGACCTCCTATCTGTTGCCGTCGCCGGCCAAGCGCACGACGATGATCGTGCAGACGGGTTCCATACGGGTTGTCGGAATTCGTGCCGCGCTCCGGGGCCGCCTCGCCAATAGTCTGATCACGGATGAACAGACCGCACGCCTGCTGCTCGAGTTACAGGACAAGTAATCGAGGGTGCCTTACAAGTCCGAGGCGGCGTTTCACGCGGAAGCGGCGACCAGGAAGGGCTTGCAACTGTCGCCGAGTACCATCGTCGGCTGGAAAACAACATGGCGCGGCGCAATGCCCTGGCCCCGTTCGATTCGATCGACCAGGAGGCGAAGCGCCTCGTTCGTCATCTCCGCAGCCGGATGCTCGGTACGGGTCAGGCTCGGACGCAGTCCCCCAACCCCCGGAATGGTATCCGTGGATGCGATTGAAATATCGTCCGGGCACTTCAGACCGAGATCGACAAGGGCACGCATGACACCGAGCGCCATGACACCATTGGCCACATACAAGGCGGACGGCCGGTCTGCACCCTCCAGAATCTCCCGGGCGATGGAATAGGCGACATCCTCACGAAATTCACCCGAGCGGACATGGCCGGGATCGGGGGCCAGACCCCGTGCTTCCATGGCCTGAAGCATTCCTTCGAGCCGACCCCGACCGGTGGAGAGATGTTGCGGCCCGGTAATGGTGCCGATCCGCCGATGCCCGAGATCAAGAAGGTAGTTGGTCACTTGGCGTGCGGCAGAGACATTGTCGAGCCGGACTGAATCGCAGGGAGTATCGGACAGGGTGCGGCCGAACATGACGATCGGCATGCTCGTGTCGCCAAAATCTCGTTGTTCGTATCGCAGGCTGGTTCCGACCGGCACAAGCACCACGCCGTCGCAGGACAGGGCACGAATGCGGCTCAGGATTTGTTTCTCGTTCTCGGGCTTCTCATCGCTGTTGAAGACCACGAGAGCATAGCCCCAGGCGGCGACGGCCGCCTCCGCTGCCCAGACGATCCGACCGAAGAACGGGTTTGCCAGGTCGGAGACCACGAGGGCGATGAGCTGACTGCGGCCGCGCTTCAGGTTCCGGGCCGCCGACATCGGAGCATATTTGAGGTCTTCAATCGCAGCGAGGACACGGCCGCGCAGCTGCGGACTGACATAGGCGCTGCCATTCACGACGGCAGAGACCGTCGCGGTTGAAACGCCTGCCGCCTGTGCAACATCCCGGATCGTCGTCAAATCTCACCTGGCTAAACGATTTAGCGCTTGCGCATGCCTTAACACAGGAAAGCGTTATCGCGCAGCAAAGGCAACTCGTAAAAAACACTTGCCTCAGACGCCATGATGAGCAAACTTTCAGCGAAACGCTTAGATGTCGTTCGCCAAAAGAACGGCCAACAAGCTCAATAAAGAGCAAGGGAGAAAAACATGCTGAAATGGAGGGCTGGGCTCCTCGGGGCCAGCATCGCGCTGGTGGCGACCGTCGCGCAAGCCGCCGACAAGCCGCTCCTCGGCATTGTCTCGATTTCCGCGACAGAGGCCAACAACGCGCGTTACATCAAGGGCGCCGAGGCCGCGGGCGCGAAGGACGGCTGGACCGTTTCGGTGGTCGATGCCGCCGGCAGTGCCGATCAGGCGAACTCGGCAATCCAGAATTTTGTCCAGCGCGGCGCGTCCGCCATCATCGACATGGTCTTTCCCTATTCGTCGATCGGCGCCGGCCTTTTCGCGGCACGAAGCGCTCATATTCCCGTCGTTACCTGGGGCGGGGGCATCGGCAGTTCGGTGGCGGCGACCAACGGATCGGGCGCCCCGATTGCCCAGCCTGTCATCGAGAAGATGATCGCCGATATGGGAGGCAAGGGCGATCTCCTGGCCCTGACGTACCGCACTGGCGAAGTTTGCCGCAAGCGGGAGGTGCTGCTCGATCAGATGCTTGCGAAGTATCCGGGCATTCATGTCACCAAGGATGAGGTGCGCATTCCAGGCTATTTCGAGGATGGCGCCCAATATGCCAATGCCTGGCTCGCGGCCCACCCGCCCGGCAGCAGCCCGCTCGCAATCTGGGGCTGTTGGGATGATCCGGCAATCGGCGCGATCAGCGCGCTGCGCCAGCAGGATCGGAAGGACGTCAAGGTCTACGGCGTCAACGGCAATGCTCAGGCACTCCAGAACATCAAGGAAGGATACATGACGGCCACGGCCTGGGAAGACAGCTATGCCGAGGGCTACGATATGGTGACGCTTCTCGGCAAGATCCGGGCAGCCGGCACAAGCTGGCAGCCGAAGGCGGTCGAGGTTGCTCCCGTGCTCGTCACTCAAAGCACGGTCGGCGCCTTCCTCACAGCCCATCCCGACGCTCTGGGCAAATAACGGGCGCCACTTGATGATGCTTGCCAAGGAGATCTCGGTGACGCGCGGCCCCTTCCTGACAGTCACCGAGATCGCCAAGTCATACGGTGGAGTGCCTGCGGTTCAGGGCGTCTCCCTCTCGATCATGCCGGGCGAGGTGCACGGTCTGATCGGCGCCAATGGTGCCGGCAAATCCACCCTGATCCGTCTTCTGGCCGGACTGATCCAACCGGACAGCGGCCGCATCACCATCGACGGCCATGATGTGGCGATCAAAACGCCCCATCGGGCAAGCGACCTTGGGATGAGCTTCATCCACCAGGAACTCGCCTTCGTCTCGGCGATGACGGTGATGCAAAACATCATGCTCGGGCTTCCCAAGCGGAGCCGCTTTGGCATCACCGATTGGCGCGCAACGGCGCGGGATATCGCGCCGATCGCCGCCAGGGTCGGCCTGACAGCGCCCCTGACCGCGAAGGTCAAAGGCCTGTCGACGGCTGAGAACTGGCTCATCAATATTTGCCGTGCGCTGATGCGCAAGGCCCGTCTCATCGTCATGGATGAACCGACCGCCTCGCTCTCCGCAAGCGAGAGCGAAAAGCTCTTCGCGATCATCCAGGACCTCTCCCGGTCCGGCGTTGCGATCCTCTACGTCTCCCATCGGCTCGATGAAGTCCTGCGCCTCTGCCAGCGTGTTTCGGCTCTCCGCGACGGGCGTCTGGTGGCACAGATCGAAGGTGCGGCGCTGACGCGCGAAGCCCTGGTCGAGGCGATCGTCGGCGGCCAGATCGAAAAGGCTGGCAAGGTGGTCTCGTCGCCGGATCGCAGCAAGGCGGTGCTGTCCGTGCGCGGAATCGCGCGGTTACCGCGGGTCAAAGGCGTCAGCTTCGATCTTTATCAGGGTGAAGTGCTGGGGATCGGCGGTTTGGTAGGCGCCGGACGCAGCGAACTCGCGCGGCTGATCTTTGGAGCCGATAAGATCGACTCCGGCAGAATGACGCTGGAGGGCAAGCCCTTTGCGCCAAGAAACCCAACCGCCGCGGTCAAGGCCGGGCTCGGTCTCGTGCCCGAAGAACGCCGGGCCGACGGCTTGTTGCTCACGAAGAGCGTCGCCTTCAATCTGCAGATATCCAATCTTTCCGCTATCCGTCGCAGTGCCGCCTTACCATTGATCGATTACCGGAAACGGGACCGCCTCTGCCAGACCGTGGTGCGGGACCTCGCCATCAAGACTGCGAACATCGAGACGCCCGTCGGTCGTCTCAGCGGCGGCAATCAGCAGAAGGTCTTGATCGGGCGATGGCTGCTGCGAGCGCCGAAGGTTCTGATCCTGGATGAGCCGACACGCGGCGTTGATATCGGCGCACGCGGCGAGATTCACAGACTGGTCCGCGCCCTGGCCGCAAGAGGCATGGCAGTCATCGTCATTTCCTCCGAGCCAGATGAGCTTCCAGATCTGTGTGACCGGGTTCTGGTCATGGCGGAAGGTGCCATCGTCCGCGAGTTGAAGGGCGACAGAATTTCCCGTGGAGCGATCATCGAAGCAAGCTACGCAGAAAACGCTCGGCCGAAGGAATGCTCCCTTGTCTGAAACCATAGCTCCCAACCGCCGGCTCTCGCCACGGACCAAGGCGTGCCTGGGCTTCTTCGCCCATTATGGCACGATCATCGCACTGCTCGGCATGATGGTGGCCTTCTCCATCGCCTCACCCCGGGCCTTCCCGACCAGGATCAACTTCGTCAATGTCCTGAACCAGGCGTCTCTCGCCATGATCATCGCGGCAGGGCTCACGGTCGCCGTCGCGGTCGGTGAGCTTGACCTTTCAATCGGCTTCGCCGCGAGCCTGCACGGCATTCTCGTCACCGGCCTGATCGTCAGCAATCAACTGCCAATCCTTGTCGCGATCCTCATTGTCATCGCCATCGGTGCTTTCATCGGCCTGATCAACGGCCTGATCGTCACAAAGGCACGGGTCAATTCCGTGATCGCGACCCTGGGTATCGGCACCATCCTGACGGGCCTTGCCTTCGCCTACTCGGCGGGCGTGCCCATCGTCGCGGGCGTGCCGGATGCCTTTCTCTCCATTTCACTCGGCCGCTGGCTCTGGGGCATCCCCAACAATATCATCTTCATGGTGATCGTCGTCGGCGGACTCTGGGTCCTTGTCGAGCGCACCTCCCTCGGGCAGGAGATTCAGGCGGTTGGCGGCAATCCGTCGGCCGCCCGGCTTGCCGGCATCAATGTCGATCGCATCAAGCTCCTCGGCTTCGTCATCTCGGGCGTCTGCGCAGCTTTGACCGGCATTCTTCTCGCCTCCCGGTTGGGCAGCGGCACGGCCAGCGCCGGCGACAGTTACCTGTTGACGGCCTTTGCGGCCGTGTTCCTCGGCTCCGCCACGCTGCGGGATGGCGAATTTCACATTCTCGGAACCGTAATTGGCGCCTTGATCATCGCCTTCGGCTTCAATGGCTTGAGCATTTTCGGGGCGCCGACCTTCTCGCAATATGTGCTCCAAGGTGCCATTCTCATTGTCGCCGTCGCCCTTTCCAGTCTCGGGCGCGCCATCGCCGTCAGCTAGAGGAACAACGCCATGTCCAGTCTCCAATGGGACGTGTTCGTCATCGAATACGCCCGCTCCAAAGACCAGCCTCTGGGCGGCCTTGTGATGGGTGAGGTCGGCGTCGCCGATCTGCCGTTTTCCTTCGTTCTGGCGCGGCAGGGCGAAAAGGTCGTGTTGGTCGACACGGGCTTCATGCGCGAGGGCAGCGGGGAGGAGATGAGCGTCAAATTCGGCATCCCGACCTGGATCTCACCGCTGCGCATGCTGAGCGACATGGGCGTTCGTCCGGAAGACGTGACCGACATCGTCTTAAGCCACGCGCATTTCGACCATATGGGCTCGATCGGGAAATTTCCGAAGGCCCGCATTCATGTCCAGAAGCGTGAAATCCTGAGCTGGATCGAGGCGATGGCCCTGCCGCCGCAGTTCGGCTATCTCACCCAGATCATCAATCCCGACGATCTCCGCAACGCGTTCGATGCCTCGGTCGAACACCGTCTCAATCTCGTCGATGGCGACGTGGACGACCTGCTGCCCGGTCTCCACGTTCGCCTCGGCATGGGTCATACCATGGGACAGCAGTTCGTCATCATCGAGACGGCGCGGGGGCGCATCGTTATCTCTGGCGATTGCGTCTACACGAAGTCGAACATCTGCGGACACAATCACAGCGGCGTCTATGCACCGCTCGTCAACGCGATCGGCAGTGCCTGGGACCAGTTGCGGACCATTGACCGCATCAACAAGGAAATCGGCGGCGATCTCGACCGTTTGGTCATTCTGCATGACATGGAGCGCTGGCATCGCCTCCCGGTCGAACGAGAGATTGAGGGCTTCCGGATCGCACGCGCATCATAAGCGGCGTCCGCTCGGACCGCAGGGGCCAGGACCTATCGAGACCGGGGCAGGCCGCATTGCGGTCTGCGGGCCCCGGGCAGGCCGCTTCCGCCACATCGGCAGGGACGGTTGGGCAAACATCGCAGAATATAGGTTATGTTAAGTAAAGCGCGTGGGTCGGCACGTCGATCCCTTCCTACGCGCTGCGCGGTCGGCGCATCGCCCGCCGGTCCCGCCGTACTGGCCGACCCAGAGGTAGCAACGAGGAGGCTGGCACGATGAACTGGGTGCGCCTGCACGACCAGTATGGATGCTCAGCGCCACATGCCCCGCATCTGGGCCGCGACATCGACCCGGAGCCCCGCCGGCGCGGCCAAGGCTGGCCCGGTGCTGCCAGCGCCCGGCCAGCTTACGTAGTCGAAACAATCGAGAATCTCGCGCGGGATGAAGCGGGTGCGCGAGGCATAGACGTGGCGGTCGCCCTGGGCGCGCTGCCCATGGGTGAAGAAGCGCTGCGGCAACAGGATATGCAGCCCTTCCTTGGCGCGCGTCATCGCGACATAGAGCAGGCGGCGCTCCTCCTCGATTTCGGCCCGGCTGCCGGTGCCGAGGTCGGAGGGGATGCAGCCGTCCACGGCATTGAGCAGGAATACCGAACGCCATTCCTGGCCCTTGGCGGAATGGATGGTCGAGAGGATGAGGTAATCCTCGTCCAGCAGCGGCACCCCGGCCTGGTCGCTGGTCGCGTCCGGCGGGTCGAGCGTCAGTTCCGTCAGGAAGCGTTCGCGGCTCGGATAGCCGCCGGCGATCTGCTGCAGGGTGAGCAGATCCGCCCGCCGCGTCTCAACCTCCTCATGCAGCGTCTCCAGGATAGGCTCGTACCAGGCGCAGGCGCGTTCGAGCTCGGCCGGCCAGCCGAGCCCGCCCTGGTGCAGATCGGTGAGCGCGGCAACAAGCGCGCCCCAACTGGCACCCAGGCGCGCGGGCACGGGAATCTGGCCAAGGGCGCGGATAGGGGATGGTTGATCCGTCATGCTCTCCAGCACGCGGCGCACCGTCGCCGGGCCCGCGCCCGGCACGCGCAGCATGATGCGGAAGCCGGCCACGATATCGCGCGGATTCTGTGCGAAACGCAGTAGGGCCAGCACATCCTTGACGTGCGCGCTGTCAAGAAACTTCAACCCGCCGAACTTCACGAAGGGAATGCGGCGGCGCGTGAGTTCCACCTCCAGCAGTGTGCTGTGGCTCGCCGTGCGAAACAGCACCGCCTGATCGCGCAGACGCATGCCGGTCTCGCGGTTCTGCAGCACGCGCAGCGCCACGCCGCGCGCCTGCTCCATCTCGTCGCGGACGGTCACGAGTTCGGGCAGCGGCCCGGTTTGGCGATCTGTCCACAGATCCTTGGTGAAGCGCTCGGCCGCCAGCCCGATCACGGCATTGGCGGCGTCCAGGATCGGCTTGGTCGAGCGGTAGTTGCGGTCGAGCGTCACGACATCGGCCGGCGGCTCGAAGGTGCTCGGAAAATCCAGAATGTTGCGCACCGTCGCGGCACGGAAGGCATAGATCGCCTGGGCATCGTCGCCGACCACGGTCAGTCCCTCACCGGTCGGTTTCATCGTCATCAGGATTGCCGCCTGCAGGCGGTTGGTATCCTGGTATTCGTCGACCAGGACATGGTCGAAGCGGCCGCCAACTTCCGCGGCGAGGCCAGGATCGTCCTGCATTCGCGCCCAATAAAGCAGAAGATCGTCGTAATCGAGCACGCCCTGCGCCTGCTTCGCCTCCACATAAGAAGCGAAGAGCCGGCGCAACTCCGCCTGCCATTGGGCACACCAGGGAAAGCACTCCTGCAGCACGGCTTCGAGTGCGGCACCGCTGTTGACGGCGCGGGAATAGATATCCAGGCAGGTGGCCTTGGTGGGAAAGCGGCTTTCCATCTGCGCGAAGCCGAGATCGTTCCGCACAAGGTTGATGAGATCAGCCGAATCCTCGCGGTCATGAATCGAGAAATCGGGTACGAGGCCGATGGCTTCGGCATAATCTCGCAACAGGCGTGCGCCGATGCCGTGGAAGGTGCCGGCCCAGGGCAGGCCCGCCGCCATCAGCCCGGCACGCTCGCCCAGAACCTCGGCCGAGATGCGCTCCGCCCGCCGGCTGAGTTCCGCCGCAGCGCGGCGCGAAAAGGTCATGAGCAGGATGCGGGTGGGATCGGCGCCATGCACCAGCAGATGAGCGACGCGATGAGCAAGGGTCTTGGTCTTGCCCGATCCGGCACCTGCGATGACGAGCAGCGGCCCCGCCGGCGCGGCACCGTTGGCGATGCCATGCTCCACCGCGCATCTCTGCTGGGTGTTCAGGGTGTCGAGGTAGGCCAGGGTCATGGCTCGGTCATGGCTCGGTCGCGGTCTCCGCCGCGGAGTCTTCCATATTCCCTTTTTGTTCACAATGGGCGACGCCTGTCCGGTTCCTGCCCTCTGAGATATCAGGTGCCAATTGGCGCAGCGCGCCCCGATACGGTATCTTGGCAGCCGGATACAGACGCTTGGCCGAGGACGCGATGACCCCGATCGAACGCCCGCAATCCCTCGCGGATGCGGTTCTGGAACGGCTGCGCTACGACATCGTCTCCGGAAAGCTGCGGCTCGGCCAGATGCTGTCGGAGCGGGTGCTGGCCGAGAAACTCGGTGTCTCGAAATCGCCGGTGCGCGAGGCGCTGGCCCAGCTCAGGCTCGAAGGGCTGGTGCGGATCGTGCCGCAGCGTGGCGCCTTCGTCTTCACCCTCTCTTCCGAAGGCGTGCGCCAAGTCTGCGAATTCCGCCGCATGCTGGAACGCACGGCGCTGACCCTCGCGGTCGCACGCGAGCCGCACAGGCTCGCCCGCCTCTGGGCCGCGATCGTGGAGGAGATGGCCCAGGCCAGGGCAGCGGGGGACGGGCGGCGCTATCTCGATGCGGACACCACCTTCCACACCACCCTCTTCGATCTCTGCGGCAATGCCTATATCAGCGGTGCCTATAGCCTGCATCTCGGCAAGATCGCCGCACTGCGCACGCATCTTGCGGTGAAGCCGCTGCACACGGAAATGTCCTTCCGCGAACACGGGGAGATGGCGGCGGCGATTGACCGCGGTGATCTCGCCGCCACTCTCGCGATCCTGGATGTCCATATCGACCGCAGCCAGACGACCTATGCCGCCGGCGTGCCGGACATCGCCCAGGCGGATGCGTCGGAGGAGCGCGCGGTACGCCCGCGACGGGCACGCAGCCGGCTCGTCACCGCCGCCAGCTAGAACAGGCCCTGCTCAGGGCCGCTCGCGGCCACCGACCTCCAGCGTCACCGATTGGCCGCACTGCCGCACGAGCGCGCCGAAGGCTGCCTTGGGCAGCGGCCGAACCCTACCCCACCCGCATCGCGGGCCGGGAAGCCGGCCCACGGGACCATGCGATCTTCACCGGCTGGGTGAATCTCGCCGGCCTGCCTGCGATCAGCCTTCCTGTGGCGCTCTCCAACAGCGGCCTGCCCATCGGCGTGCAGCTCGTCGTGGGCTTCGGCCAGGATGCCGATCTGCTCGCTTATGCGGCCGTGATCGGCGGCAATCCCGGCAGCAGCTTGTCCAGCGTCACCGGATAGTCCCGCACGCGCACGCCGGTCGCGTTATAGACGGCATTGGCGACGGCGGCTGCCACACCGCAAAGACCCAGTTCGCCCACGCCCTTGGCCTTCATCGGCGAGGAAATCGGGTCGTCATAATTCAGGAACACGACATCCTGATGCGGAATGTCGGCATGCACCGGCACCTCGTAGCCTGCCAGGTCGTGGTTG
>NZ_DATJJK010000016.1:0-2935 GCF_035492295.1 Acidisoma sp.
CAGGCTTCGAGGGCCGGCGCCAGAAAGCGATGGATCTGCCGTTCGTCGTCAACGACGAGAATGCGAGCACCGGTCATTCTGCGATGTCCGACGCCGACAACCAAGCCTGAGGCAGCGTGACTGTGATGGTCGTACCGGGAAGACCGTCCCACGGCAGATCAGGGCGAGGACTGAGGGCCGAGATCGTGCCGCCCATGGCGCCAACGAAGCCCCGCGCGATCGCAAGGCCGAGGCCGGTTCCCGGCGCCACCCTGTCTCCATGTCGCGCGCGATAGAAACTGTCAAAAATCTGAGCCAGATCCTCGGGTGGAATGCCGATCCCTTCATCAGCCACTGTGAGGATAACCCTGTCAGCCTTGCTTTCGGCGCTGACGCGAATGCCGGCGCCTACGGGTGAATATTTCACGGCGTTCTCTACAATGTTCGTCAGGGCTTGCTCCAGAAGGGCCACATCCGCCCGCACAGCCAGCCTCTCGGGGATGCTGACTGCAACATGCAGCGCGCCCGGCACCCGCGCGAGCACCGTCTCGACAAGGGGTGCCAACTCCACCGTCACCAGGCGCGGCGCGATTTCGCCGCCCTCGAGCCGCGTCAGGTCCATGATATTGGCAAGGAAGCGCGTCATCCGCCCGACATCTTCTTCAATACTGGCGAGCAGATCCTGCCGCGTCGGCTCCGGCAAGCGCTCCCAATTGGCACGCAGCGTTTCTGCCGATCCGCGAATTCCGGTCAGCGGTGTGCGAAGGTCGTGCGACAGAGAGTTGAGCAGTGCGGTACGCAGTGCCTGGGTCTCGGACAGTGCCTCCCCCCGTGCAGCTTCCGCGGCCAAGCGTACACGCTCCAGCGCCACCGCCGCCTGATCAGCTAAGGCCGAGACCGCCTGAAGGCTGGGCGTGGAGAGCAGACCGGCGGCCGGCGGGCGAAAGCCCAATACACCGACAACGCCGCGGCTGGTGCGAATGGGCAGGAAGCGCCACGGGGCGGAGGGTAAGGTCGCCGTCCCTGCTCCGGCTTCCTCCTGCCGGGCGTAGGTCCAGCGCGCCGCGGCAATGCTGCTTTCGTCCAGCGGCGCACTACCCTCGGGCCGCTGCGCTCGCACCGTAAGACCTGCGGGTGTGTCGGTCAGCACCGCCGCCTCAGGGGCGAGAGCCGCTGCCTGTTGCGCGATCTCAGCCATCAGTTCGTCCTCGGTCGCAGGTTCGCCTAACCGCCGGCTGAAGAGGCCGATACGCCGCAAGCCTTCGATCCGCCCCTGAGCCGCCAACGCCTCGGCCCGCACCCGCCCAGCCAGCAGTCCCGTGGAACTGGCTACGATGCCGAAGACCACGAGCGCCACGATATCGCGCGGATCTGTGATGCTGAGTTGGTAAACGGGCGGCAGGAAGAAGAAATTCCAGCCAAGGAAGCCAAGTACCGCGGCGAAAAGTCCGATCGCGAGGCCGTAGTGTGCCGCGGTCGCCATGACTGCGGCCAGAAAGACCATGCCAAGCGCCTCGTGATCCAGCCAATTCCCCAACAACTCGCCGATACCAATAACCAGCACGATGACGCCAAGGCCCGCGATCCAGGGGAGTGGCGCACGCGGCAAGCCTGGCCAAAGCTTGCGGGGCGAGCGTTCCGCCGCCGAGGGCACGATGAGGAGGTTGAAGTCGTTGCTCTGGCGCAGAAGCTGCTCGGCGAGCGACGGCCTCGCCCAAAGTCGCCGCGCCAGATGGCGGAAGCGTCTTGGCCGCGGCATGCCAATGACGATCTGGGTCACATTGCGCTGTGATGCGATCTCCAATGCAATGGCCGCGACATCGCGGCCGGCCTGGGTCTCCACCTCTGCTCCCAGCCGGGCCGCCAGCGCCTTCGGCCCCTGGGATTTCATGAGCCCGGCCAGCCCGTCCTTGGGCCGCTCGATGTGCAGCGCGATCCAGGGCGCACGCAGCGCATCGGCCAGTTGCTTCGCCCGTCGCACCACAGCCTCGGCCGAGGCATCCGCCCCGATCAGCGCCAGAATGCGCTCGCCCGCTGGCCAAGGCCCTTTAATGGCGTTGAGCTGCATATAGCCGCGCACGTCGGCGTCGACATGCTGCGCGACACGTCTGAGTGCAATCTCGCGCAGTGCCGTCAGATTGCCTTCCCGGAAAAAGGCATTCAGTGCCCGCCTCGCTGTTTCCGGCCGGTATATTTTGCCTTCGGTCAGGCGTTTGCGCAATTCCGATGGCGTAATGTCGATCAGCTCAATCTCGGTCGCCAGTTCCAGCACTTGGTCAGGCAGCGTCTCCGTCACGCGCACCCCGGTGATACGCGCAACATCGTCATTGAGGCTTTCAAGGTGCTGGACGTTGAGCGTCGCCCAGACTGGAATCCCGGCTTCCACCAATTCGGCCACATCCTCCCAGCGCTTCGCGTGGGTGCTGCCGGGGGCGTTGGTATGGGCGAGTTCATCGATCAGAATCAGCCCGGGCCGCCGCGCGATGGCGCCTTCCAGATCGAATTCCGCCAAAGTCTGGCCGCGATAGGGAAGCTGCTTGGGCGGCAGGATGGCCAGGTCGCCGATCTGCGCTTCCGTTTCTGCACGGCCATGGGTTTCGACGACGCCGATCACGACGTCCACGCCTTCCCGCGCGCGCTGCCTTCCGGCATTGAGCATTTCCCAGGTCTTACCAACGCCGGGGGCGGCGCCCAGGAAAATGCGCAAGCTTGCCCGCTCTTTGGTCGCGAGCGCCGCGGCCAGGGCGTCTGGATCCGGGCGATCATACTCCGGCATGGTCACTCACGAGTCCATATGAGACAGGCACGGACAGACCACGTCTTCCGTTAAAGAGGAAACCCAGACCAGCGCTACCCACGCCAGGCCATTTGTGCATTCCGGCAAGCGGAACTGGGCGAACATTCGACGCAACAAACCTCCTGGACGAGCAGACGCCATTGGCAGTGGGGATGGCCG
>NZ_DATJJK010000017.1:0-24791 GCF_035492295.1 Acidisoma sp.
CAAGCGCGTTCGCGCCCGGCGGAGCCGCAGGGGGCGTATAAAGTGACTTAAGATCGCGCCCGATCATCAGGCGGATCATGGCGCTGTGCGAGATCTCGTTTCTTGCAAGTTCGCCCACCAGCCGGCCATCGCGCAACACCACCACGCGATCGGCGCATTGAATGAGTTCGTTGAGCCGGTGCGAAATGAAGATGACGCTCACGCCCGCTTCCTTGAGGCCCTTGATGACATTCATCAGCCTGGCCGTCTCGGCGAGCGTCAGGCTCGAGGTTGGCTCGTCCATGATGACGAGCCTTGAATCGAGAGACAGCGCCTTGGCGATTTCGAGTAACTGGCGTTGGGCAATGGACATGCCCGAAACCGGCGTGCCCGGTCCGAAGTCCACGCCTAGTCGGTCGAGAAAGGGCTTGACCAGGGCATGGAGCTTGCGCCGGTCAACGAGCCTCAGGGGGCCGCCATAAAGCGGCTCGCGGCCGATCAGGATGTTGGCTGCGGCATCGAGATTATCGAAGAGGTTGAGTTCCTGGTGAACGAAAGCGATGCCTGCCCGAATGGCCTCGGGAACCGTCAGGTGGGAAAGTTCCTTACCATCGACGGTGATCGAGCCCTCGCTGGGCGCCGCGACGCCGCCCAGAATATTCATCAGCGTCGATTTGCCGGCGCCGTTTTCGCCGATGATGCCGATGACCTCGCCGGGCCTGACCTCAAGCGAGAAGTCGATCAGCGCATGCACGGCGCCATAGGATTTGCTGACATGGTCGAGCACGAGGAAGGGTGCGGCCGCACCCGGCCCCGCTGGGACCGCCGTTTCGTTCATGATGCGCTCCTGCCCGCGAGAGAAAGGCGGTCCGCGCCAGCGCTGCCGGCGCGGACCGCAACTGGGGAGGGGCTTACTGGCCGCTCATGGCCTTCTGCTCCGCCGCATAGGCATCGACCGTGTCTTTGTCGACGATCTTGGTCGGGATGATGTCGAGGCCGTTGGCCGGGATCATCGACTTGTCGCCCTTGAGGTAGGCGACCATCATCTTCATGCCCTGATAGGCCCAGACGAAGGGCTGCTGCACCACGGTGCCGGCGATGCTGCCTTCCTTGACGCCGCCGAGGGTGACCGGATCACCGTCGAAGCCCACCACCGTGACCTTGCCGAGCTGGCCCGATTCCTTCAGCGCCGCGTAGATCTGCGGCGTGTTGTAGGAATAGAAGCCGACAAGGCAGGTGATGGAGGGGTCGGCCACCAGCGTGTCGGACACGTTGGACTTGGCGCGCGTCATGTCCATGTCATCGCCGCGCACGTCGACGAGGGTGATGCCGGTGCCCTTCAGACCTTCCTTGAAGCCTTGGATACGCTCCCGCGCATTGTCAGCGCCGAGCAGGCCCACGAAGCCCATGCATTTGCCGCCATTGGGCATCGCCTTCTTGGCGATTTCGGCCGCCTGCTCGCCGGCGAGGACGTTGGAGGAGCCGACATAGGCGATGCGCTTGGTCTGCGGCGCGTCGCTATCCGTGGTGAAGAGGGCGAGCTGCCCGGCGAGCTTGTCGAATTCGCCGGTCGAGTTCTTGGGGTCGACGGCCGAGACGATGATGGCCTTCACGCCGGCGGCGGCGAGGTTGTCCATCAGCTGGTTCTGGGCGGCGACGGTCGCCTGGTCGGGATATTGCAGTTCGAGCTTGTAGTCCGGCAGTTCGGACTGCGCCTTCTTCACGCCGGCGGCCGCGGCTTTCCAGAAGTCGGAGGAGCCGTTGGTGACGAAGACGAGCGTGGGTTTGGATGCGGCCTCTGCCGATACGACAGCGGAACTTCCGAGCAGCAGGCCGGCCGCAAGGGCGACCGCGATTTTCCCTGAAGACATCATGGTAAGTTCTCCCCGGTCGCCTCTTCGGGCGACTTATTTGTTTCTTTGCGCGACTTCTGTGCAGGCTTACCGCCGGTTGAAATTATCGGTCGACGCAAAAATCTTATTAATTCGGATCAATTCGTGCTGTCAACGTGGCTCTTTCGGCAAAAAACCGCGGTATTTTGCTATAACAATGCAGAATAACCATTGTTATCAGCTTGCTGTCCGATTCAAAGGCAAGCTGTCACGACCGATGACGCAGGTGCGGCACACGGCTCCGTGAGTGTCCATGGGATTGAGGGGTCATCGCGCCGGATTCGCGGGGCCGGATTCCTCCGCCGTCATCCCACAGGGCTGGCGCATGGCCGGGACTAGCGCCGGCTGCCGCGCAAGTTGAAATTGCCGACCGGAACGCAATGGATAATAAACGTATCCATTTCGCCATATGTTTCAAATAATCAACGATAGTGCAGAATAAAGACAAGCAAACTATCGGAAATCCGTCAATCGACGGTCCCCTTAATTACGGGTTATCCTTCGGCAGACCTCCTGCTTGTCTTTTATCCCGCTTGAGATGGGGCTGTGGTCGTCTCATGATACCAGGATGGTTGAATGATCTGCGCGACTTGCCATCTCCCGCCGGGGAGCGCGGCGGTACAGCCGCCTCGCTCTCCCGACGGCAGACGCCCGCGGCTGCATCCAAGATATCGTTCGGGAGGGAATATTGGACTCGACACAATCGGCGCCGGATCGGCGCTATCTCGTCTATCTCGTGGTCGTCGCCCTGGCGGGCTGGGCGCTCGCTTCCTATGACGTGAACCTGCTCGTCCTGGCTTTGCCGGACATCGCCAAAGGACTCGGCATCTCCGAAACCGGCATCGGCGTACTCGGTTTCTTCGTCTACGCGGCGCAGTTCTGCATCACGATTTTCGCGGGCTATGGCATGGACCGCTTTGGGCGCCGCCGCGTCTGGATGGTCTGTCTCGCGGGCACTGCCATCTTCACCGGCCTCACCTATTTCGTGCAGGACTTCTGGCAGCTCGTGGCAGTACGGGCGCTCGCCTCCGGCCTCGCCTATTCGGAACTCGCGGTTTCCATCACCATCGTCAACGAACAGGTGCCGGCGCGCGGGCGCGGCCTGCTCTATTCCATCGTCCAGGGCGGCTGGCCGCTTGGCGTCTTCCTCGCTTCCGGCGTCTATCTCATCTTCGGGCAGTTCGGCTGGCGCTTTGTCTTCCTGCTCGGCGTCATTCCCATCATCGCCGTGATCATCGGCCGGCTGTTCATCAAGGAATCCGAGCGGTTCGAGCATGTCCAGGCGGTGAAGCGGGCGCGCCACCGGGGCGATGAGGCGGAGCTGCAGACGCTCCTCGCGCATCATGCCGTGGCCGTCGACGAGATGGATCGCGTGACCGTGGGTCAGCTCTTCGCCAGCGCGGGCTATGTCCGGCGGCAGCTCATCTGGCTGTCGATCACCTGGGTCATCTACGGCACCAGCTACGTCGCGAGCAATTTCTACATCACCTACTGGCTGACCAAGTTCAAAGGCTTCTCCTCGGCCGGCGCCAGTACGCTGCTGCTGGTAAGCGGCGGCATCGGGTTCTTTTTCTACATCCTGGGCGGCTGGCTTGGGGAGCGCTACGGCCGGCGGGAAATCATCATCGTGACAGGCGCCCTCGTCGCTCCGCTCAGCCTGCTTTTCCTGATCGTGCAGCAGACCTGGCTCGTCGTCCTCGTCTATTTCCTGCTCTACCAGGCGACCAACGGCACCTGGTCCGGCGCGGGCTATGCCTATCAGGGCGAGAGCTTCCCGACCCGCGTGCGTGGCACGGCGGTCGGCTTCCTGAGCGCCATGCAGGTGCTCGGCTTCGTCGTCGGCACGCTGATCTGGACGTTTCTGAGCAGCACGACAACGCCGAGCATGACCTGGCTCGTGCTCGCGGTCTTTATCTCCCTCGGCCTGTGGTCGACGCTGTTTCTGCGGCGCATTCCGCCGCATCAGGAGTTGGAGGCGATCAGCCGCTAACTTCTGGCGCTGCTGGAGCCCCGGCCGAAGGGGAAGGGCGCCAGCAGCAGCCCCATGCACCAGCCGGCATAGAAGCGCGCGTCGACCCACAGTTCCGGGCCGTTGTAGAGGCGCAGCCCGGTGACATGGGAGGCGACGAGCACCCCGTCCACCACGACCGCCGCCGCGAGCCAGAGCGGTCCGGCCCAGGCGATGCTGCGGGCCGCCTGCGGAAACAACCGTTCTGTCGGCCCGCGGCGCAGCGCGCGATAGCCGAGGGCGAGGAAGGCCGTGCAGGGGATGAAGGTTGTCAGCGTATCCGACGCCGACCAGGAGAAGACCCAGGCGGCGCCCACGGGTGACAGGACGCCGAGCAGACCCATCGGCCAGACAAGACGCCGCCGCGCAGCAGCGAGCCAGGCGAGCGTTGTGAAGAAGGGCACAACCGCCCAGGAGAGGGCGATCCGCAGCCCGTTGACGAGCCCGGCATGGCGCACCGCATGCTCCTCCGCATGGAGCGCGAGGAAACTCGTGATCGCGTCATGCAGGCAGACCGAGGCGAGGCCGAAGGCGATGCCCGCGGCCGCCGCGAAAAGCGGGCTGTACTGCCGATGCCCCTCCTGCTTGCCCCCGAAGAGGAGATTGCGCGCCCGCTCCATTGCGGGTTCGATGCAGAAGGCGAGAATGAGGCCGATCATCAGCGCGGCGGCGGCGTCCGCCCAGCTGAAGTGATGGCTGACGACGCGGGCGCCGCGCCAGATGAATTCCGGGGTCGCGGCGCAGACGGCGATCCAGAGCGCGGCCGTCAGGCTATTGCCGAGGACGGCCGCCGGCCGCATGGCGGTGGCGGGGTTGGTCCGGGCCATGCGTTAGCCGCCGATCGGGCCGGCCGTCACTCCGGCCGCCAGCCTGCCTGATACATGCAGTCGCGGAAGATCGCGTCCCGGCCCTCGCTGTTCGCGTCGCTCGAGGTCTTGATGATGGCATAGTAGCGATTGCCCGACTTGGTGCAGCCGTTGGGACTGTTCTTCTCGCATTTCTTGCGTTCGGAATAGCTCGCCCCGCGCGTCGTCGAACTCTGCATCTGCGCCGGCAACTGGCCGTAGGAGACCGCCTTGCAATGGGTCTGGGCGGCATCCGCTGCCGCCTCGTCCGCACCGGGCTTCACCCAGGTCGTGCAACCGGCGAGGACCGGCAGGAGGCAGAAGGCGAGAAGCGCTCGACCGCGATGCCGCTGCGTGGCGAAGCCGTTGTCCATTCGAAAACTCCCTTGCGTTGCGGTGAGTGAGCAATAGCGGCGCGGCGAGGGGGCGCAAGGGGTTTGCTGATGGCATGGATCAGAAGTCGAGCAGATTATCGCGAAACTGCGCGTGACGGTATTCACGGCGAGCCAGGCCGCGGGCCTGCAGCGCGGGCACGAGGCCGTCCGCAATCTCGGCCATTGCGCGGCGCGTGATGGCGGGGAGGGAGATAAGGAAACCGTCGCCGCCGACCGCTTCCATGGCGGTGGCCATCTCGTCCGCGATGCGTTCCGGTCCGCCGACGAGGCGCAGTGATTTGCCGCCTTGGCTGAACGCGGCCATGGCCTGGCGCAGGCTGCGGTCGCCCGCGAAACGACGGAACTCGTCCAGCGACTGCTGGTGGCCGTTGGTGTGCAGGTCGAGCCGGCTGACCGGCGTGTCGAGATCGTAGCCGCCGAAATCGATGTTGGTGATCTTGCCGAAGAAGGCGAGCGCGCTGGAGACGTCTGCTGCCGCCTGCTCGTTGCGGCGCCGCTCTTCCGCTTCGGCCTCCGCGTCCGATGCGCCGAGGATGGGAGAAATGAGGAAGAGCACCTTGCACTGGTCCGGGTCGCGGCCGAGCGCGCGCATGCGGGCGCGGACATCGTCGCGATAGGCGCGCATGCCCTCGAAACCCTGGGACATGGCGACGATCGTATCGGCATGGCCGGCGGCGAATTGCCGCCCGCGCGGGGAGCCGCCGGCCTGGGCGATCACCGGGCGCCCCTGCGGCGCCGGGCCGGAATTCAGCGGCCCGCGACTCTTGTACCAACGCCCATCGAAATCGACGCTTCGCACCTTTGCGGGATCCACGAGGCGGCCACTCCTGAGGTCAGCCACCACCGCATCGGCGTCCCAGGAATCCCAGAGCCTGTTGACGACGGACATGTATTCCTCGGCCATCTCGTAGCGCAGGTCATGCTCGGGCATGCCGGACAGGCCGAAGTTGCGCGCCGCGAAATCGGAACTGCCGGTCACCATGTTCCAGCCGATGCGCCCACCCGAGACCTGGTCGAGGGTTGAGACGAGGCGCGCGAGGAGGAAGGGCGGGTAGGCGAAGGTGCCGAAGGTCGGGACGATTCCGATGCGGCTTGTGGCATTCGCGAGCAGCGTCGCGACGACGGACGGGTCCTGCCGGGGGACGGAAATGCCGCGCTCGAGATAGATGTCCCGCTTGCCCTCGAAACTCTCTCCGACATAGGAGGAATCCTCGATCAGCACATAGTCGAAGCAGGCGCGTTCCAGGCTGCGGGCGAGATCGATGAAAAGATCCGGCTTCTGCCAGTCCCGACCGATGGCGCCCGACCAGGGATGGTTCCAGCCGTGGACGCTGGAGCCTTCGAGGAACCAGGCGAGATGAAACGGTGCATGCGGCAAGAACATCATCCTCGGATCGCGGAAACCGCCAGCTAACGACGGCGGGGCCGGCTTCGTCCAGTCATGGAGGGGTCAATTGTCTCGACAAATCCCGAACCCGTTCATCCAGCCCGCCGGAGAAGACGATCCCTGCCGGGCGGATGGGCAGGCCCGCGGCGGCCAGCGCCTCGGCGCTCCAGGTATTGCAGGTATGGAGCAGCCCGTAGTGGCTGCTTGCCTGATAGAAGAGGCTGCCGGGAAAATTGCCTTGGGCGATGTAGCGCAGCTCCCCCGCATGGGCCGTGCCATCGGGCGCCTTGTCAAAGGCCTGCCAGAGGAAGGCCGAAAGGCGCTGGGCACCACCGGGCGGCAGCGGCAGCGTCTCGACATGACGTGCGCCATAGGCGGTGGCGGCATCGCTGCTGATGGCGCTGACCTCGATTGCGGCCGGACCCGGGAAGGGGCCGATGATCCATTCGCCGATGGTATGCGCGGGCGCGATCATGAAGGTGCGCTTGCCATAGCCGAAGACGAGCGTTCGCGCGCCGGGAAAGAGGCGGCGGACGCGGACGAGGGGGCCGCTCGCCTCCTCGGCAGGGAGGCCGATGTCGGTGTGCCAGCCATGGGTGATGAGGGAGACGGTATCTCCCGTTGGCACGGCGCTCCCGCCCGTATCCGGCGGAGGTCCCCCAAGAGGCGCCCCGCCGGACGGTGCCCCGCCTCCGCAGGCGGCGACCGCCAGCGGCAGGCAGAGCGCAAGAAGCGCGCCGCGGCCGAGACGGAGCCTGCGGCCGCGAACCTTGGCCCTCAGGGGCAGGCGGTGCCAGTGCCTGGGCCGCACTGAGTCTTCTGGCCGTTGGGCATGATGATATAGGTCTTGTTCGGCGAGGAACTGCCGCCGCCGCTCGAAGAACTACAGGCGGCAAGCGCCAGACCGAGGGCTGGCAGCAAGATAAGCGCAAGGCGCATGGCTCAAATGCTCCGGGAGAGGTCGGGACGAAGCGCGCCGAGATCGGACGGGGCGCCCGGCCAACGGCGGCGTATCTCCTTGCCTATCCGTCTCACCGGATGCGCGCAAGTACTTATAAATGCTCACGGATGATGATAGACGGAGCGGCTGCGGGGGAGCGGCGGGGGCCGCGCGCGGGCTGCGGCATTCCGGGGCTTTCCTTGCTTTAAATCAATGAGTGTTCTAACCACATTGCAGTAAGATGACGTCGCTTCTGTTGGGAGACGACCAAATGCGTATGGCTCTGACGGCTTGCGGATTGGCCCTGGCGGCGATGGTGTCGCCGGCTTCTGCGCTGACCTTGGACGCGCCGATGAGCAATAGCCTCGTCGCGCAGGTTCCGGCTGGCAACGGCCTGAGCAATGCCACGCTGCTGATCGTGCGCCATGCCGAGAAGACGGGCTATGGTCCGGGCCTGTCGTCGGCTGGGGACATGCGCGCCCAGGTCTATGCCAGCTACTTCCGCCACTTCTCCCTGGATGGCGACAAGATCCACATTGATTCTCTCGTCGCCTCGACGGATACGGAAAATAGCGCCCGCCCGCGGCTGACGCTGGAGCCGCTGAGCCTCGAGACCGGCATGGATATCAGCCAGCCCTGCCCGGACCACGCCGTCGGCCAGCTCGTTGACTGGCTGAAGGCACAGCCGGCGCATGAGACGACGCTGATCTCCTGGCACCACACCAAGATGGCGAAACTCCTCGCCGCGCTCGGGGCTGACCCGAAAGCCATCCTGCCGCATGGCCGCTGGCCGGATGATGTCTTCGACTGGGTGGTCGCGCTGAAGTTCGACGCTCAAGGTAAGCTGATCCCGTCTGCCACGCAGATCGTGCGCGAGCCGGCCGCCGTCAATGATGTCGTATGGAAGGCCATGGCCCACCCGACCATCCGGCCGTTCTATGTTCAGGAACGGCCGAACAGCGAGGATTTCACGCAGTTGGCCGAACGCTGAGGCGCCCCATCGTCGAGAGGTCGCCCCGCGAGGGGCGGCGCATCACCCGGTCATTCCTCGGCGGCGCGGACGAGTTCTTCCTCGGAGTTCCGTAGCCGTGTTTCGAGCTGAGACCGGGCGCCGGCGAAATCACCGGCCTTCAGCATCTCGCCAAAGGCCGCGTGATTGTTGATCGTCTCCGCGACGTCATCGGTGTCATAGGCGCGCACCAGCAGGATCTGACTCTCCGCCATCAGCACCTTGTAAGCGGCGGTCACGCGCTTGGAGCGGTGGATCGCGACCAGGGCGAGATGCACCGCAATATCCGCCTGGTTCATGGTCTGGCTGTCGGCGCTGAGCGGCACCGCCACGACTGCCGCGATCGCTGCCATCAGCGCCTCCATCAGCGCCGGCGGGGCGCTGCCCAGCGCATCGACGGCCGACAGTTCGATCAGCCGCCGGGCGGCATAGATGTCCCGCACATCCTCGCCTGAGAGCTTCGTCACCTCCACCCCCTTGAAGGACGCGCGGGTGAGGAGCCCTTCGGCCACCAGCAGGCTGATTGCCTCGCGCAGCGTATGGCGGGAGACGCCGAAGGCTGCCGTGAAATCCATCTCGGGAATGCGCGTGCCCGGGGGCAGGGCGCCGCGCGCAATCTCGGCCCGCAGCGCGGCCGCGATGCGCACGGGTGTCGTTTCGCGCTCCATGGCGAAGGCGAGGGGGCCCGGTCGTGCCTGGCGCGGATTGCGTGGTGCGTTCATCGGACGCAATCCGTAACGTCCCGGATGAAGCCCATGTCCTGCGTCAACACCACCATCGTCATTCAGGTCGCTATCCGTTCCCGCTTCGCCGCCAGCATCTCGCCAGGCCGCTCGGAGCCGAGTCTGCTGGTCGGATCTTCGAAAAGCATCAGCCCGGGGTCGATGGCAAGGGCTCAAATAGGACGTCAGGCAACCGAGCAGAAACGGTTCGGGCGGAAATGCTGCAGGATCGAGACTGTTTCGCCCCTGAGAACCTCGCGGGTGACCAGCCGGCCGAGCAGCGGCGAGAGGGTGACGCCGCTATGGGTGACGGCGATATAGAGACCCGGCAGCCCTTCGGCCCAGCCGCAGATGGTGTTGAGATCGCTGGGCAGCGCACGGATGCCGATGCCCGCATGCTCCAGGCGGGCACCCGCGAACAGTGGATTGAGGCGCGTGGCCTCTTCCATCAACCGGCGGGTTGCGGCCGCGGCCGCCTCGGGCGCGGGGTCGGTCGCGACCGTTCGATCCCCGGCGTCGCTCGCGAGCAGCGCGCGTCCCTCGGCGAGCGGCGACCAGTTGACGCTGGGGCTGTGCAACAGCCGCTGTGGCGCCTTCCCAGCTGGCACGACGCGGGCGAGGAGGCCGACCGCCTTGGAGCCGTGGCATTCGGGCGGAACCAGTGGCACATGAATACCGAGCGCTTCGGCGAAACCCGGGGTCCAGCGACCGAGCGCGGTGACGACGACATCGGCCGCAATCTCCCGTCCCGAAGCGAGGCGGAGACCCGAGGCGCGGCCGCCGTGCTGCAGCACGGTTAGGGCCGGGTCGTGCAGGACGAGGCTGACGCCGCTTGCGCGGGCGAAGCCCTGCAGGGCGGCGACGAACAATCCGGTATCGGCCCAGCCTTCCTCCGCGTAGAAGGCAGCGGCGGCGCCGGGCGGCAGCACCGTGCCGGGCTCACGTTCGGCGAGCCCGGCCGGGCCGAGCCACTCGGCCGCGTAGTCCATCGCGCGCAGGCGGCCGACTTTCTCGCCCAGGGCTGCGACCGCCGTGCCATCCACCGCGATTTCGATGTCGCCGGTCTTCCGGCCCCAGAAGCCCGCACCCGCGCGCACCGCGAGTGCGGCATGGTCGCGCACCGCTTCGGCATTCAGCTCGAAATACGCCAGGCTGTAGTTGACCTTGCTACTCGCGTTCAGCCAGGCGAAGCTGGTGCTGGTCGTGCCCGATCCCGGGATTTTCGACTCGACAAGCGTCACCGCCGCGCCCGCTTCGGCCAGACGCCAGGCAATATTGAGGCCGATGACGCCGGCGCCGATCACGGCGATGCGCTGCTTCTGAAACATGGGCTATCCGCCATGCATTGTTGAATTGTTGAACAATGATGGGATGGCCCTGGAGGGTCAAGGAAGACTTACGGCAGCGCGAAGCGGTAACCGACGCCGGGCTCCGTCGTGATCAGCCGGGGCGTCGCCGGGTCTTCCTCCAGCTTGTGACGCAGCTGGCCCACGAAGACGCGGAGATACTCGACATTCTCCGTATGCGCCGGGCCCCAGACGGCAGTCAGCAGCTGGCGATGGGTCACAACCTTGCCATTCGCCTCCACGAGCTGGACGAGAAGATCGTATTCCTTGGGCGAGAGGCGGACGCTCGCACCCGACCGCGTCACCACGCGGTTCACGAGATCGACCGAAATTGCGCCGGCCAGGACCGGGCTGTGCACGTCGGCCCGCTGCAAGCGGTGGCGCATGGCGACCCGGAGGCGCGCCAGCAACTCGCCCACCCCGAAGGGCTTTTCGACGTAATCGTCCGCGCCCATGTCCAGCGCCGCGATCTTCTCCGTCTCCCGATCGCGCGCCGAGAGGACGAGGATCGGTCCCTGGTAGAAGGCGCGGGCGGCGGCGAGCGCTTCCTTGCCGTCCATGTCCGGAAGGCCGAGGTCCAGCACCACCGCATCCGGCGCACGCGCGGCGATTTCGCGCAGGCCGGCTTCGCCCGTTTCCGCCGACATCGGCTCATAGCCCGCCGCATTCAACGCCGGACGCAGGAAGCGGTGAATCTGCGGCTCGTCGTCGATGACGAGGATGCGAGGGCGAAGGGCTGTCATGCGGGCGGACCGGATGAAAGTGCGGGCCTCGATGCTGATGACGATGTTGCGGGCATCCTCATAGACGGTAACCTCCACCTCGGTGTCGTCCGGACTATAGGCGATGGCGTTCTCCAGGATATTCGCCACTGCCTGTTCGAACAGCCCCTTCGAGGCGCGTCATGTGGAGCAGATTGCCAGCATAGCGGTTCAGCCGTTCGACCATCCTCGCGGATGGTGATATTGCCCTGGCGCGCATAGGTGAGGATGCAATCGACGAGGTCGTCCCCCGTCAGCATGACAGTCGAGCCGCCGGCCTGCTCCGGAAGCGAGAAGGCCTCCGCCACGCGCGCGCGCGGGCGCGGTCGGGTGGTGGGACTGCCGGCTACGAAGAGCGCCGCCACGCCAAGCGGCCCCCGCGCATCCCGCCTGTGGGTGGGGGTGAGGCCGAAGGCCACGACACAGGCGAAGCCGAGCACATTCATCTCCACCATCTCGATGAGATCGGTCACGGTGCCCGGATGTTGGAAGGGATGCGCGGAATTGGCGTTGAAGATGCGACCGCCATCGGTGCCGAGTTGCTTGATCGCCTCCTGGCTCGCCACCGGGAAGAGGGCGATGGTCTGGCGCCCGCTCTCGAGCGCTTTAACACATAGGCGTAGCCCGAAAGGGCAGCGACGCCCGCGAGGCCGATCGCGAGAGTGAAAAGATCGGACATCGCTGGGGACTTTCCGGTTCAATCGGCGGGAAGAACGAGAGTTTTCTGCGACCGAAGCTCCAGATGGATCGTGCGGCGCGCGCATAAGGAGCGCATAAAGGCCTCTTGCCTGGGCAGCCGAGGCTCAGAAACTGGTGGATCGGTAAGTTGCGACCATATGCGACCTGGTGCAGAAGTTAATGCCGCGTTTGAACGCCGGCGCTGAGGGGGCGTCCTTGTCCAGCAACCTTACCCAACCGGTTATTCTGCCGCGCCAGACGGCCCGGCCCCGCCTTTCCAGAACCCCCATCGCCTGGGCCCTCAGCCCGCTCTACCGGCTCTACGAAGCCCGACTGGAAGGCCAGATCGCTGGCGCTGCGGTGCCGCGCCATATCGGCATCGTGCTGGACGGCAACCGTCGCTTTGCCGCCCGCGCGGGCTGGGAGCAGGCGCAGGAGGCCTATCGCCTTGGCGCGCAGAAGCTGGACGAGGTCATCGCCTGGTGCCGTGGCCTCGACATTCCGGCCGTGACGCTCTGGGTCTTCTCGACCGACAATCTCGCAAGACCCTCAGCGGAGGTCGACGGGATCATGGGCGCGATCGAGGACAAGCTCCGTGCCCTCACAACTGACCCCGAATTGCATGCGCAGCGGGTTCGGGTGCGCGCGATCGGCCGGCTGGACCAACTGCCCGAGCGCACCCAGGCGATCATCCGCCGTGCCGAGGAGGCGACGGCGGGCTATGACGGCATGGCGCTGCACATCGCCATCGCCTATGGCGGGCGGGAGGAGATTGCCGATGCCGTGCGCGGCATGCTGGGCGCCGCCGCGCAGGAGGGCATGACGTTGGAGGAAGCGGCGGAAGCGGTGACGCCGGAGCGGATCGCGCGCCATCTTTATCTCGCCGATGCGCCGGAACCCGATCTCATCATTCGCACGAGCGGCGAGATCCGGCTTTCGGGTTTCCTTCTCTGGCAGAGTGCGCGCAGCGAATTCTATTTCTCGGACGTGCTGTGGCCGGCCTTCCGCCGGGTCGACTTCCTGCGCGCCGTGCGCGCCTTCCAGCAACGCCACCGCCGCTTCGGGCGTTGAGAGGCACCCCGCCCCTGCCGTTTGCAGGGCGATCATCCTCGTTGCACGATGAGATCAACCTGTGCCAGGATGAAGCCCGTCCGCCCATTCAGGGCGGGAATGGTTGTTCATGCACATCGTCCGACGAGGGTCGATCCTAGCGATTTTCCTGTTCGGTCTCGCGGGCTGCACGGTGCAGCTCGCGCCTGATTACGATGCCGGACTGATCGAGGGGATCAACAAGGCCAATGCGGATACCTTGGTTCTTTTTGTGTCCCTCCAGAAGGGTGTGACGCCGCAAAGCTTTCCCGATTTCGAAACACGCTACGATGCGGCAATCGGTTCCTTCTCGGCGCTACGGACCCAGGCAGAAGCGCGCTTTGTGCCACCTCTCAGCCAGGCCTTCGTGCGCAGGATCAAGGCAACGGCGATCGGTGCCAATTCAAGCTTCGGGGAGATCTGCCAAGAGGATACCGACTGCATCAACCCGACGCCCAAGATGCTCGATTCCATCATCGGCACGCTCACCGAAGTTGAAGCGGTCCACAAGAGAAAAGGATTTCCAGCAGCCTCAGCCGTGATCGCGGGGACATGCGGCGTGGGGGAGACGGCGCAAGCCGCGAGCATCGGGGTCATGCAATACGAATGCAGTTATCTCCACGATGTCGAAGAGGCCCTGTTCGTGGAAACCTCGTTGAAGCGTGAGTGAGCGGGCGGAGGCGGAGATGGCAAGCGATTTGACCACCCTCGGCGCTGATATCGTCGCTGCATTGCAGGGCGTATTGGCTGGCGCCTATGGCAAGGTGCAGGGGCAGGCGGAGAAGGAAGCGCATTACTTCGAAGCCCAGGCGGCGATGATGGCCAAGGCGCGCATCAGTGGGGAATATGACCAGGAGCAGTTCGATTGGTTTCTGGCCAAGCTGCAACAACAGGCACAGAATTTTTGTCGCCTTCTTTGTGCGCAGACTATCTTGACCATCGAAGAAGCCTGGAACGCCGTCGTCGGCGTGATCTGGAAGGCGATCGGCGGCGCGCTGTCGGCGGCGGGTCTCGGCGGTCTCGTCGTGCCGGGCGCACCTACCGCATAGCGCAACCGCGGGCCAGCCGGCAAAGGGCGGGGATTTGACGGACCGCATATATCTGACCTAAGTCAGAGAAATGTCGCCCGATCCCATTGCCCGTGTCCGCCGTTTCAACCGCGCCGTCACCTCCGCCGTCGGCGCACTCGACCATTCCTTCCTTCGCCGCGGCCGGCCGCTGGGGGCGGCGCGTGTGCTCAACGCCATCGGGCAGGGGCGGCGCGAGATTGCCGAAATCCGAACCTATCTCGACCTCGATTCAGGCCTGCTCAGCCGGCTGCTGCGCAGCCTCGAACAGGAGAAGCTGATCGTGGTCGGGACCGCGCCTGACGATGCGCGGCGCCGCGTGGCACGGCTGACGCCGGCGGGCGAGGCCGAGTTTCGCGCTTATGAGCGGCTGTCCGACCGGCAAGCCAAGGGCATCCTCGCCCGCCATGCCCGGCCGGAGCGGTTGCTGGCGGCGATGGATCTGATTGCAGCCGCCCTCGGCCAGGACCGTATCGAGATCGAACAGACGGACCCGCGCGGCGTCCTCGCCAAGTATTGCTTGGGCGAATATTATGCCGAACTCGCCCGTCGTTTCGAGCGCGGGTTCGACGTGTCACTCTCCCGCGATCCGGAGGCGACGGCGATGATGCCGCCGCGTGGCGCCTTTCTGCTCGCCAAGCTGGATGGTGCCGCCATCGGCTGCGTCGGCCTCAAAGGCACAGACGGAGGCTATGCGGAGATCAAGCGCCTGTGGGTTGCCCCCGCCGCGCGCGGCCTCGGTCTCGCACATAGGCTGATGGCGGCGGCGGAGGAGGAAGCGCGCAGGCTTGGCATCGAGACCTTGCGGCTCGATACCAACAGCGCCCTTCCCGAAGCGGTCGCCCTCTATCGCGGCACCGGCTGGACGGAGGTTCCGCGTTTCAACGACGATCCTTATCCGGACACATTTTTTGAGAAGAGGCTGTAACGTGGCGAGGAGGTTTTGGACACAACCGGCCTGTGCCGCCGACCGCCGGAGAATGGCTTGCGATCCGGTGCTCCCCCGCGAGCCGGTCACGGGGGAGCGTGGCGGTTAGAGGTTCGGACGACGGCTACCCAAGCCTCCGCGACGCTCAAGCATGGCGCCGAGACGCAGGATGGTATCCTCGTCGAGCCAGCGTGCGACAAGCTGGATGCCGATCGGCAGACCTTCTGAAGAGAACCCATACGGCACCGACAGAGCAGGCAGGCCGGTCAGGTTGAACGGCGAGGTCGCGGTCATGACGTGGGTCCATGGCACCGTCACGCCGTTGACGACGAGTTCCTGCGCACCATGCGGCGTCGCGGTCATCGGATTCACCGGGCAGAGCAGCACGTCATACTTTTGGAAGAATCCGGCAAACGAGGACCGGAGTGCCTCGGCCTGCGCCAGCGCCCCGTTGAAATCGGTAAAGGAGGGATCCGACATCCCCAGGATACCGGCGCCGACCGTATGCAGGTCAGCCTCGCGGCCCGTCGCGAGCGCCTTCACGGAAGGCACGATCTCGCCGAAAACGAGGGTCATGAGCGCTGCCAGCGGATTGCCGAGGAACGGCAGACGCACCTCTTCCACCACGCAGCCGAGATTTTCGAGCTGGGCCGCAGCGGCGGCGACGGCGGCGGTGATCTCGGGGTCAACCGGCCCGAAGGCTGCATCCGTGACCCAGCCGATGCGGAGCGGTTGGCCGGGAACCCTGCCATGGTCGGCCACCCCGTCCCGGCTATGAACGGCGTAGCCATCGAACCCGTCCGGTCCCTTCAGAATTGCGTAGCCGAGGGCGACGTCTCCGACCGTGCGGGCCATCGCGCCGACATGCCACCAGCGCGACGTCACGGCCGGGTAGTGACCGGTATAGGGAACGCGACCATGCGTGGCCTTCAGTGCGGCGATGCCGGTGAATGCCGCGGGACCGCGAACCGAAATCGCGACGTCGCTGCCGATACCAATCGGCGACAGACCTGCCGCGATCGCCGCCGATTCACCGCCGGACGAGCCGCCCGGCGTACGCTCGAGATTCCAGGGATTGTTGGTGCGGCCGGTGACGAGATTGTCGGTTTCCGTCCAGGTGGAGAACTCGGGCAGGTTGGTCTTCATCAGCGGGATGCCGCCAGCCGCCTTGAAGCGCGCGACAGCCGTGGCGTCCTTGTCCGGAATATTACCCGCGAACAGCTTGGAGCCGCGCTGGGTCAGGACGCCCGCCGTGTCCAAGGCGTCCTTGATCGAGAACGGCACACCATGGAGCGGGCCCAGTGCCGCGCCCTTCGCCACGGCTTTGTCGGCCGCATCGGCTGCCTGCAACGCGGCCTCGCCCATCAGGGTCACGACAGCGTTGATCTTCGGGTTGACCGCGGCGGTGCGGTCCAGATGTGCCTGAACGACCTCGCGGGAGGATAGCTGGCTGGTGCGGATGAGTTCTGCGAGGGTCGTCGCATCCAGATAGTGGATGGGGCCCATGTCCTTCGTCGGCGTGCTGGCCATGATTCTGCTCCTTGCCGGATCCATGCATCTACCTGACGGCAGGTAGATAGGCCGGTTGCGGTGCGTTAGGCCTTTCTTTCTGGCCCGTCAACGCCTATCTGTCGTCAGGTAAAAACGGAGGCGATGCGGTGACGGGCCACGAGACGAAAGAGAAGATTATGGAAGCGGGGCGTCTTACGGTGCAGGCCCATGGCTATATGGGCCTGAGCTTTCGTGAACTCGCGAAGGATGTCGGCATCAAGACCGCGAGCATCCACTACTATTTCCCGACCAAAGGCGCATTGGGCGGCGCTCTGGCCGAGCGCTATACCCGCGACTTCTCGGACTATCTGGAGGGCCTGCTCGAGTCAGGCCTCGACCCGACAACCTGCATCGCCAAATACACCGATGTCTTCCGCAATACCCTGTTGAACGAGAATCGAATGTGCCTCGGCGGAATTATGGCTGCGGAGCACGAGGAACTGCCCGTCGAGGTTCAGGTCGAGGTGGTCAAATTCTCGGAAATGAACGCGCGATGGCTTGCGAAGGCGCTTTCCCGCCTGGACAGTGATGGCCCGACTTCCGAGGACATCACCAATCGAGCTTTGGCGATTTTCGCCGCGATTCAAGGCGCCCAGCTCGTCGCGCGAGGGCGTGATGATGTTTCGGCCTATGACAGGATCGTCTCTGCCTACCGAACCACAGGGTTGTTGCCTTAGCCTACCCGCTGCGTCCTCAGGCTTTGGTATTCCCACCATCCGATGCCGTGAGGAGACAACGCGCCAGCGCGCTTGCCCCGTCATCCAAGACATCGTCCTGTTCAAACGGGGGAGGCTCTTCGTCTGCTCTCAGTAAGGCGGTGTCTTGTGGGCCTTCTGCGCACGGGCCGCGTTGGTCCACCACGCGAGATCATCGGCGAAACGGGGAAAGGCGTGGCCGAGCGACTCCCCGGCATGTCCGGTCGGCTTGCCTTCGGCATCGAGCGTCGCGGCGATGGGGCCGACGGTGAGCGTCGAGGAGATCACCACCATGCCCATTTCCGAGAGCGTGCCGTGCCAGGCGAAACTGGCGCGCGCCCCCGACAGACGGCCGGCCGAGTAGCTCGCGATCGCCGCCGGACGCCAGAACCATTCCTCGAGGAAATGGTCGGTGAGGTTCTTGAGTCCAGGCTGCAGGCCCCAATTGTATTCGCCGGTCACGAACAGAAAGGCATCCGCTGTGCGGATCTTCTCGGCCAGGGTCTCCAACACCTCGGGTGCCTCGCCCTGCGGATATTCCTTGTACATGCGGTCGAGCATCGGCAGGTCCAAGGCTTTCGCGTCGATCAGTTCGACATCGTTGCCGCGGGCCGCGAGTTCGCGGACGAGATAATCCGCAAGGCGGATGCCCATCCGGTCGCGCCGGTAGGAGCCATAGAAGACGAGAATCCGGTCTGCCATCGGCGTGGTCCCTCGCTGCTGCCGAGGTCTAGGTATCAGCCGACGGGAGCCGGGGCCAGCCCCGCAGGCCCCGCGTCATCGCGGGGCGAGCTGGTCGCAGGTTTCAAGCGCCTGGGCCGCATACGCCCTCGGCACGGGGCCGAAGGATCGGCCGGGGCAGGAAACGCCGCCATGATCCGCGGCAATCCTTCGGCCGGTGCCGCCGACCCGTGACGGTTCGAACGGGCACGGGGTTGTTTCCGCAGGAGAAAAAGGCCAGCCTGGGGAGGAGATGGGCGATGGCCGCGTTCCGCACGAAACGCCCCTTGGATGAAAAGGTGCGGCAGCCCGGGTTGCGGTGCCTTCATGACGTGAAGGAGACCGAACCGGATGACCGAAGACCCTCTTCCCAATGCTGCCGTTCAGGACGAGCACCCTTCGGTTGAAACCTCCACCACGCCGCCCAAGGCGCCGCCCGTGGAGCGCGAGGCCGACATTCCGCGCATGGGCCTGCTGCCGCTTGCAGCCCTGGCACTCATTGTCGGAGTCATCACAGGATTCGGGGCGGTGGTCTTTCGGGGCCTGATCGGCCTTGTGCACAATGTGCTGTTCCTGGGCCATTTCTCCTTCGCCTATAATGCGAGCGTCTTCACGCCCGAAAGCCCCTGGGGGATCTTCGTCATCCTTGTCCCCGTCATCGGCGGGCTCGGCGTCACCTGGATCGTGTCCAACTTCGCGCCTGAGGCCAAGGGTCATGGCGTGCCGGAGGTGATGGACGCGATCTATTACAATGCGGGGCGCATCCGCCCGGTGGTGGCCCTGGTCAAATCCATCGCCTCCGCGCTCGCCATCGGCAGCGGGGCGGCGGTGGGGCGCGAGGGGCCGATCATCCAGATTGGCTCGGCGCTGGGCTCCAGCCTCGGCCAGATCATCCGCATGCAGCCCGGCCAGCGCATCACGCTCGTCGCGGCCGGGGCCGGGGCCGGTATTGCGGCGACCTTTAACACGCCGATCGGCGGCGTGCTGTTCGCGACCGAACTCATGCTGCCCGAGATCAGCGTGAACACCTTCCTGCCCGTGGCGGTCGCGACCGGCACGGCGACTTTCATCGGCCGCCTGTTCTTCGGCTCCGAGCCCGCCTTCAGCGTGCCAATCAACCTCGCGGCTCTGCCCAACAGTCCGAGCAGCGCGCTGACCCTGGTGCTCTATGCCATTCTCGGCGGCGTCGTGGGTGTGGCGGCCGCCGGCTTCGTGCGCGGCCTCCACTGGATCGAGGACGGGTTCGACCGTATCCCCGGCCGCTACACGCGCCACATCATCGGCATGCTCATCGTCGGCATCATGATGTATCTCTTCTACCAGGGCGCCGGGCATTACTTCATCGAGGGCGTGGGTTATTCCACCATCCAGGCGACGCTCTACGCCCAGATCACAGCGGCCGGCTTCCTGCTGCTGCTGTTCGCGGCAAAAATGCTGGCGACCTCGATCAGCCTCGGGTCCGGCTCCTCGGGCGGGGTCTTCTCGCCCTCGCTCTATATGGGTGCGACCCTCGGGGCGGCTTTCGCCTCCATCGTCACGATCATTCTGCCGCATGCGCCGGTCAGCCTGCCGGCCTTCGCCATGGTTGGCATGGGGGCGATGGTCGGCGGCGGCACCGGGGCCGCGATGACGGCGGTCACCATGATCTTCGAGATGACGCGGGATTATAACATCGTCCTGCCGATGATCCTGGCGGTGGCGGTTGCTCTCGGTGTGCGGCGCCTGCTCTCACGCGAGAACATCTACACGCTCAAGCTCGTGCGGCGCGGCCATCCCATCCCCAAGGCGCTGCATGCGAACATGTTCCTGGTGCGGCGCGCCGGGGTGATGATGGCGCGGGACGTGCTGGTGCTGGACGAAGCCACCTCCTATGCGAGCTTCCGCCAGATGGCGGCAGCGCATGGCGGGCTGCAGCATGTCGTCGTCACGCGCGGCGGCGAGATCGTCGGCACTGTCATGGTCGATGAAGAATTGCGCCAGGCGCTGGCCGCGACCACCTCCGCCCTGCCGCTCAGTACGCTCGCCCAGCCCGGCTTCACCATCGTCCATGAGGAGGACGTGGCTTTCGACGTGATCCGGAAACTGTCGCGGAGCGGCGCGAGCATGGCGATTGTGGTGAGTCCGGCCGGGGAGGGCGGCCCGCAGCGGGTGCTCGGCGTCATAACCAAGGACGCGGTGGCCGATGCCGTCGCCGACAGCGTGCGGATGTATCCGGGCTGACCGCGGGCGGCCGGCAGGCTGCGCTTACCCGAGAAAGGGCAGGGGCAGACCGAAGATCTGGGCGAGCAGCACCACATTGAGGAAGAGAATGATGACGGCGCCCAGGATCGCCCCGATATCCATCATTCGCCCATTGGCGAAACTGCCCATCAGCTGACGGTTCCGGGTGAAGAGGACCAGGGCGATCATCGGGATCGGCAGCGCGAAGGACAGCACTACCTGGCTCAGCACCAGGGCATGGGTGGGGTCGGCGCCGAGCCCGATGACGATAAAGGCCGGCACCATGGTCAGCAGGCGGCGCAGCCAGATCGGGATGCGGAAACCCACGAACCCCTGCATGATCATCTGCCCCGCCATGGTGCCCACGGCCGAGCTGGAAATGCCCGACGCCATCAAGGAGATCAGGAAGATCGCGGCGGCGGCCCCGCCCAGCAGCGGGGTCAGCGTGTGATAGGCGGTCTCGATATCGGCGACCTCGCTATGCCCGGCATGGAAGGCGGCCGAGGCCATCATCACCATGGCCATGTTCACGGCACCGGCGATCGCGAGGGCGATGATCACTTCCCGGTTCGAGAAGCGCAGCAGCATCTGCCGATCCGCAGCGTTGCGTGCCCCGGCACGATTCTGGGTGAGCCCCGAATGGAGATAGAGCGCATGGGGCATTACGGTCGCGCCGATGATGCCGACCGAGATGGTGAGCGCTGCCGCGTCCGGCATGGCGGGCAGGACAGTGTGCAGCGCCGCCTGGCCCCAGTTGACGGGGGCGATGAACATTTCCAGCAGATAGCAGAGGGCGATGACCGCGGTGAGCGTGCCGATGACGATCTCGATCGGGCGGAAGCCCCGGCCGGCCGCGACCAGGATGGCGTAGGTGATGATGGCGGTCACGACCATGCCGGCCATCAGCGGCATGTGGAAGAGAAGGGCGAGGCCGATGGCGCCGCCCAGGAATTCCGCGAGGTCCGTTGCCATGGCGGCAATCTCGCTCACGATCCACATTCCGATGACGACCGGCTTCGGAAAGCTGTCGCGGCAGAGTTCGGCGAGGTTGCGGCCGGTGACGATGCCGAGCTTGGCCGAAAGCGCCTGGAACAGCATGGCGATGAGGTTGGCCATGAGCACGACCCAGAGCAGGGCATAGCCGTAGCGGGCGCCGGCCTGAATGTTGGTCGCGAAATTGCCGGGGTCGATATAGGCGATGGAGGCGATGACGGCCGGCCCCGCAAACAGCAGCGGCGAGCGCCAGCGGCTGCCCCTGCCGTCCAGCACCAGCCTGATCTCTTCCGTGGTCCGGTCACTGAGCGACGGACGCGCGAGCTGCATCTCCATTGGTCCCTCTATCGAGCGCATGCTAGAGAATGTAGCCTATGGCACAGGATGGTCAACTGGCAGCGATGTGACGAGTCTGCTAAAGAAGTCGCGAGGCGTGCGGCCGGCAGGCGGCACCCTCACGCCGGAAGAGGATGGACGGGCCGTTGCAGGAGAGGATGACCGAGCGCGAGGCCGAGGCGGCCGAGGCCGCGGAGGAGACCGCCTTTGAGAAGCGCCATCGCCTTGCGCGGGCGCAGCGCTCCACCGCGCTCACCGAGGATTACGTGGAGCTGATCTCCGACCTCATGGCGCTGCATGGCGAGGTGCGCGTGACCGAGATTGCCCGGCGCCTCGGCGTCTCGCATCCCACGGCGGTCAAGAGCGTCGCCCGCCTGAAGCGGGACGGCTATGTTACCTCACGCCCTTATCGTGGCATCTTCCTGACCGAGGAGGGCGGGGCGCTGGCGGATCGGGTGCGCGCCCGGCATCAACTCGTGGTTCAGCTTCTCGTTGAAGTGGGCGTTGCGCGCGAGGATGCCGAGGGCGATGCCGAGGGTATCGAGCACCATGTGTCGGACCGCACGCTCGCCGCCTTCGAACGCTTCCTCGCCCGCCGCAAACCGGGCCGGGGCGACTGACGGCCTGCCGCCCGGCACTGCCGGGCCCAAGACCCTGCGCGCGCCGGCGCGCTGCCCTGCGACCGTCGGCGGCCGCACTGGTCACCCAGGTCGGCGGCTCAGCGGCGGAAAGCGCCCGCTCGGAACCGGATAATCCTCGTCCGGTTGCGCTGTCACGGTGCGGATCACCGTTTCGGCCGCCGCCAGCGCTTCCTTGCCGTCGAGCACGGAAAACACCGTGTCATACTGGCACTCCTCGTCATGATCCAACCAGATGAGTTCGCCACGTTCCTCGGCGAAGCGCCGGCCGAGCACATGGTTGGTTGCGGGTTCTATGCCGAGCGTATAATAGCCGGCGCGCAGATTCTGCCATTGGAAGTGACAGGGAAATTGCGCCGCCCGCGTCTCCAGCATGAAGCCGAGGCCGAGCCTGTCGTTCAGAAGCGCCACACGCACACGGCCTTCGCCATCGGGCTGCATCGCATGCTGCCAGACTTGCTCGCGAAACGGATATTGCGGCTCCGGCAGCGTACGGTAGCCGATACCCTGCCGGGTGTAGTCCGCGCCGGCATGGGCCGCCCAGAGCGTTTCCACAACCGGCGCCACGTAGCGGGCACCGCTGTCCAGCAGCGGATAGCCGAGATTGACGTGGTAGAGATACATATGGGGCGTCGGGGTGAAGCTGCGGTTGACCACGCGATCATGGATACGGATCTCGTCGCTGCCGACATCGACTTCGATGCGGCGAACGAGCTGCAGGGTCTCGGCGAAAAGCCCTGCCTGAATAACGGTGCCTTCGCACCAGAGGATGCAGTCATCCTCCTCCCACCGCTCCCCATAGCCGGTGAGGCGGGCGGGCAGCATGCTGATACGCCCGTGCAGTGTGGTCGTGATGCGCGGGCGGCCAGGATAGTCGAAATGCGCCGCCGATGTTTCGTCACCGCTCAGAATCTGGTCGAGCCCGCAGGTGACGAGCAGGCCCGAGGCCGCACGCAGCCAGCCCAGCCCGTCCTCGGCCTCCGCATCCGCCAGATGCGGATGCGGGAAACCGCCCGGGGCCTGCCAGCCGATGGCGCGGCCACGATGCTCGCATTCCCCGATATCGAAGCCGCGATCGACCATCACGGTGAAGCGCAGACCCGAACCGGAGCGAAATTCCAGCATTCGCTGCCCGCGTTCGTGGCCGTCACCGAGCGTGACGAGCCGTACCCCCGCGACCGCCGCGAGCGTGCCGAGGCGGGCGGCGACCTCCCGCCGTGTCAGGCTTTCTCCGAACAGCATTACCATTTGGGCAGACCTCGGACCGTCATGGAAGTTCGTCCTGAAGCGTCACCCAGCTGGCGCGCTGGGCCAGAATTTGCCGCCACAAGGGCTCCATATCTTCCATGGGAATGAAGGGCAGCGCGGACATGTCGCGGGGGAAGCCATGGACCGCATTGCCAATCGCGGTAAGCGACGCTTCAAGAATGGCCTGTCCTTCCTCTACCGTGGCTTCCGCCACATCGGGATTTTGCGCGAAGCGGCCGAGCGGGTCAGTTACGGTGCGCGAGGCGCGCTCTATCGCCACCAGATCCGGGCGGATGGCGAGCAGTTGTGAGAGTTCATAGCGCCCCGCATGATCGCCACGAAACTGGCCGAGCACGAGTTCGGGGTCGCTCCGCACGAAATGGGCGATGGGAAAAGTCTCCGCAAAAGTTTCGGCGACCATGCGCAGATCCCGCTGGCTGCCATTGTGCCCGGAGATGACGACGACACCGCGAAAGCCCGCATTGGCGAAGGCGCGGAACTGATAGAGCAAGGTTTCGAGGACGAGATGCGGCGGCAGTGCGGCCAGCAGCGGATTCACCTCGCCCATGACCTCACGTAGCCAGGGCGCATGGTAGCCGGCCTCATGCACATGCCAGGTCGTGCTGGGCGCGACGATGCCGCCGAAGCGGCGGGCTGATTCAGCGGCGAGATACTCGGCCTTGATGGTGTCGAGCCCGAAGGGCGCGACATGGCCGTGCGGCTCACACAGGCCCATGGGCAAATAGACGACGGCCAGCGCATCGCGCCGCGCGATGAACTCCGCCGGCTTCAGTTCCGCCCAGGTCACACGCTCGCCCGCGGTCACGGGAGTCTGCCGAAATGCTTGACGTTATTGAAGTTCTTGATGAAGCGGTGGCGTGTCATCAGCAGCTGAAAGACTTCGTCCTTGAGCCGCGGCTCATCCATCACCGCGATATTTGCTTCAGCGAACTCGGGCACGTGCATGGAGGTGATGGCGGTGGTGACCTGCGGATCATGCAAGACGAATTTGATGGCGAGGGCCGCGAGGGAGGAAGCGTTGGCAGGAACGAGGCGACGCAGCGCATCCACCTTGTCGATATAGGCGCCGCGTGGAACGGTCGCGTCAAAATAGTCGCGCCTGAAGTCGCCTTCCGGGAATTCCGCACCGGCGGTCAGAAAGCCGGTCAGGCCGCCCTCGTCAAGGATGCAGCGGGCGATGACCGCAACCCGATTGTGAGCGCAGACGGGGACGAGCACTTCGAGCGCCGTCGGATCGAAGATGTTGATGATGGTCTGCACAGAGTCGATGAGCCCGCTCATGACGATGGGCAGCACCATGTCCGATCGATGATCGGGCACCGA
>NZ_DATJJK010000018.1:0-8286 GCF_035492295.1 Acidisoma sp.
GCCACGCGCCGCAGCACCGATAGCTGAAGCGGGCCTCCCCGTCGTGGCGAGAGACGATCCGTATCAAGGCCGCTGACGGGCATGGGCGGAAACCGTCGCTGCCTTCTTCGATTTCGAATACCTGAGGAGCGAGACTTCCACCGTCCCGGGCTTCGGATAAGGATGGCGGGGGCTCAGGCGCGCATGTTCGTGCCTGCCCGTGACATCCTGCAACTCTCTCGCGATCAGCCTCGATTTCGCCTGGTCGCTGTCGAAGAAGAAGGCAACGCCCGGCCAGCGACCAGGCGTCTCAGGGATGATGATGTTGGTCACAGTGAAGCCCTGTTGCCGAAGCTTGCGGGCGAAGGCTTCCGCGACGTGCGCCTCATCGGACGTGAAGTTGAGCTTGACTCTGAGAGGGGCGGCCAGCAGGGGCGCAGCCGCCTTCGAAGCGGCGCCGACAGACTGCGGGGGAGCCGCCGGCGACGCGGCATGGGCCGAAGGCTGAGTGAGAGGCCGCATGGGCGCTGGCGGCGGAACCGCCATGGCCGTTTTGGGAGAGGTCTGCGGAGGGGCAGGAGCCTGCAGGGGAACAGGTGTCACGACGGGACTGATGACGGTAGGAACGGCGATGACCGCGGCTGCTGGGGCCGCAGACGATGCCGGCGGCACCGCCGCCACCTTGGGTGGCGGCGGTGCCGCAAGCGGCCTTGCGGAGGGGTGGAAAGGTGCCTCAGAAGCCGTCTGGGTCGGGGGCTGAGCGGGAGGGGGCAGCGCGATAGTCACTTGAGATGAGGCCGGTGCCGGCGGAACCTTCACGGGAGCCGGTGTCGTGGCAAGGCCGACGACGGCGGGACCCGTGATAACCCTACCATCGGAGGCTTCAGACGGTGCCGGTGGTGCGGCCGGCTTGGGTGCCGGAGAAGCCGGAAGCGCCGCCGGCGAGGGTCGGGAGAGCGCCACAGACCTCGCGTCGGTGGGGGGGCGACTGGGAGGCTGAACAGGCGATGGCGGCGGATCCGCCAGAACCGCTTTGGGCAGGGACACCGCGGGGGGCGTCTTCGTCGGGATAGTTGTCACGGCGGCGCTGACGTCGGCGGGAACGGTGATGACCGTGACACTGGGGGCCGCATAGGCTGCTGGTGGGGCAATCGGCCTCGTCGGCGGTGGCGCCGGAAGCGGCTGCGGAGCGGGCTGAGACAATGCCAGTTCCGCCTGAGGCGAAGGCGGCGGCCCGATGTCCTCGGGCTTCGGATTGGGCACCCAGGCCCCGGCAGCCCTGCCGTTGACAGGCAGCGTCGGGCCTGACGGGCGCGGGCGGCTAGAGGTTCGGTCCACTCCGATGGCATGGGAGGAGGGCTTTGACGATCCGGTGGTGTCCGCATCTCGCCATGCCGGCGGCTTGTCCGAACCGAACAGTGCCGGCAAGGAGAGGAATGCGGTGCCCCCGATGATCGCTAGCGCAAGGACCAGCGAGGCCGCCCGGTACAGTCCTCGTTTACCGCTGCGCTTCCTCGCGTCGATCTCAACTTGCTCGGATGGCGCTACGATGTCTTGCAAATCCTCCGGGTCCACGTCGAGAAGCCATTGCACCGATGGAGCCCGAGCGCTCCCACCATGGGCCGAAGCCGGCGGCAGATCATTTTGGGGCGGTGGAAGAGGCGACACGCCGGATGACACGGATACATTTACCTCGATGCATAGGGACGACTCGCTTCCTAGCGTAAGTCACCTCGCATAATCACCCTATTCCTGCTCGCTACGGAATGATCGACGTGTCGCCCCTATGTCACGCTGGTGAGGCGCCGGATATAAGCGCCGCCTCCACGCTAGGACAGGATGTTTTCCAATTCAGCGGCAATGGCAAATAGAGTGGCATCCTCCCCCTCAAATCCAATCAATTGCAAGCCGAGCGGGAGCCCTTCGGATTGTAGCAATGGCAATGTGACGACCGGCACGCCGAGCATTGAGCCCGGAACCACGAAGATCGGGTTTCCCGTTGAGGTCAAGCCAAGCGGTGCTGCTCCGGGCGCGGTCACGCTCACAAGGCCATCGCACCCAGCCGCCAGTCTGGCATAGATCTTCCGGATCTCGGCCCGCCGAGCGATGGCCGCGGCATAGTCTTCCTGCGTCATCGCCAGACCGATCGTGAGGCGATCTCGCGCGGACTGGCTGATCGCCGACGCATCACGTTCCATGAACGCGTTCAGTGGCCAACGCCATTCCCATGCATTGATTTTGGTGGTCAAGGCCAGCATTTCGGCTGACGCCTGCTCAACCTCTTCCAACTCTGCCCAGTCCGATCGCGTGACGATCTCAATTCCCGCCTGCGCGAGACTGGCCAAAACCGTGTCCAAGGCCTCGCGGGCCGACGGATCGAGGATTGGCCAGCCAGCCGTCTGTAACAGCGCCAAACGCTTGGGCCGAACAGCGGCCGGCGGCTTCATGGGACCGATGATGCCGACGTAACCCGGGTCACCGCCCACGCGGGCCACGATTTCGCGCGCCATCACCCAGCTATCGGCAAGGCTGGCGGCCAAGATACCGGAGCAGCTCTGGCTGAGCATATCCAGGCTGCCGCCTCGGTTGATGCCGCCCAGGCTTGGTTTGTAGCCATACACGCCGCAGAATCCAGCCGGGCGAATGATGGAACCCACCACCTGCGTGCCCATAGCGCCGGATATCATTCCCCCACTCACCGCAGCGGCGGAACCACTGGATGATCCGCCCGGGGTCCTGTTCAAATCCCAGGGGTTGCGGGTGCCTCGGGGCTCCATGGACGCAAACTCGGTCGTGACCGTCTTGCCCAAAATGACTGCGCCTGTCAGACGCAAAGCCGTCGAACTCGCTGCACCGAACAGAGGCCGATTGCCGTTGTAGAGAACAGAACCTTGTTCGGTCGGCATATCATCGGTGTCGATGATATCTTTGATACCGGTGGGCATCCCATCGATCGCGGAGAACGGCCGCCCCTTGCTCCAGCGGGCTGACGACTCATCGGCCGAACGGCGTGCGCCGTCGATGTCGACAAAGGTAAAAGCGCCGATCTCCGGTTCTAGCCGTGCAAAATCTTCGAGGCATCGCTCAAGGAACTTTCGTGGCGTATCCGCGCCTGATCTGAAATTCTCCCGTTCCGACTGAAAGGGTCGCATCTTGGGCTGAGCCTGTCGCATAAGCGTTATCGCCTCTTGGATCGCCGACTTTATGAATGCGTCGTCATTCAGCTTCCGCCAGAATGACGACGCGTGTCTCGACGTCGCGCTCGATGGCGGACAGCGTTTGAGACAGATGGGCAGCCGTCTTGCTCGCGACTCCGGCCTCGTGCCCCGCGCGGTAGAGGCGCAGCAACTCCGCATGGTCCCCGTTGTTCAGGGTCATCAATTCCGGGGTCGCGTGCATGGAGAGCGTTACGTAGGAACCGGCCGCTTCGGCGAGGCTCGCCACAATGCGCGTCAGTCGGCCATCTGGTGCTGCGACGTTGAGCGTCTGGTGAAAGGCCACGTTGAGGTTGGCCCATCGTTCGGGATCCTTCTCCTCGCAGAGGCGCAGATGCACCGCCTCCGCCTCGTCGAGCTGAGCGGCACTTGTGAGGTGCAGCGCGCGCACCGCCAGCATCGGCTCCAACACGATGCGTAGTTCGTAGAGTTCCCGAACATCCGCGAGGGTAAGGCCGCGGACAAGAACGCCGCGATGGGTATCAAGGCCGATCAGACCCTCTGCCAGCAAATCACGGAAAGCTTCCCGCACGGGGGTGGTGCTGACGCCGAGACGGGACGCAACTTCCTCCTGCCGCAGTCTCGCGCCAGCCGGATGTTTGCCCTTCAGGATCTCCGCCCTCAGCGTCCCCAGAACATACTGCCGTGCGGTCTGTGGTCGCTTCTTCTCCATGCCGTCTCGTCCTCGCTCGTCATCGCCATAGGGCGTAGGGGCAGTTTGATAGCGCGGCCAGGCCCTGGCGAGCCAGACCATCGATGCGAAAGTGCATACTATGCATTGTGCATAATGTTTGATCAAAAGCAGCGAAAAAAGCGCCAGGCGGCGACAGCGGGGGAGGCGACCTCAATAAAAGTGATCTTTATCAATATTTTACCTGGACGGATTTCTTGGCACGGGCTTTGCGATGGGTGAGGCGCAACCTGTGTTGGAGAGTTCCAGATGACTGGCTTGCTTCCCAAAGCGCTTTCGCGCCGACGTACTTTTCAGCTCGCCGGCGCAGCCGCGGCGGTCACCGCCCTTGGGGCGCCGCGCATCGCGCGGGCGGCCGTGACCGAGGTCGCCTTCGTCGAGGCCGTGCATAACCTCGGCTACATCGACCTCTATGTAGGCCAGCATGCCGGGTATTTTGATGAGGCCGGAATCCACCTCAACCTCTCTGCAGCCGGAGGCGACACCCAGGCTTTTGCGGCGGTGCTGGGGCAATCCGCGCTTTTCGGCATCGGTGATCCGACGATGGTGCCGATCTCCGTCGAAAAGGGCGGCCCCGGCAAGGTCGTCGGCAGCGTCGTTCAGCGCGCCCACTATTTCGGCGTCTCAAAGACGGTGAAGACGATCACCGATCCGAAGCAGTTCAAAGGGCTGAAGATCGTCACCTCGCCCGAGCCGAACACCAATTATAGTGTCACAAAGCGGCTGCTGACTCAGGCCGGTCTCGTGATCGGGAAGGATGTGCAGATCATCCAGGTCAGTCCCGGTACGGAAATCGGCGCGATGCTCGCGGGGCAGGCCGATGTTGCGATCGCCTACCAGCCCGGCGTCGCAGAGGCGGAATCGCAGGGGGCGAAGATCATCTTCGACTTCTCGAACGCCATTGGCCCCTTCTGCAACACGGGCATCATGGTGTTGAACCAGACCATTGCGTCCAAGCCCGAGATCATTCAGGCCCTCTGCAATGGCTTCCAGAAGGCGATGAAGCGAACCTATGGCGATCCGGCCTATGCCAAGAAGGTCGCACAGATGGAATTTCCTCAGTTGTCGGCCGCCGTGATCAACAGCGCCATCGACACCGAACTGAAATACCGCATTCCCTCGCAGTCTGTGGTCGTCGACAAAACGCAATGGGACAATCTCATCAAGATGCAGGTCTACCTGGGCAATATCAAAGGTACGACGACCTTTGATCAGATCGTCGACAACACCTTCGCGAACAAGGCGGCATCAGCCTGAGCGCGCTACGGACCAGCTTGGGGCGGCCGGATACGCCGCTCCAAGCCCTCGACCTCGGCAAGGCCTTTCTGACCGATACCGGCGAGGAATTGGAAATCATTCGCTCTGTGTCGTTCGCACTGGAGCGCGGCGAAATTGTAAGCTTGGTGGGCCCTTCCGGCTGCGGCAAGACGACCCTGCTCAACCTCCTCTGCCGGTTGATAGAACCGAGCCAGGGGGCGGTCTTGTGGAATGGACGTGAAAGCGACGGCGTTCCGCCCGGTGTCGGGTACATGTTGCAGAAGGACCTCCTTTTGCCATGGCGCTCTGCCATCCAGAACGTGATGCTGGGCTTGCAGGTCAGGGGAGGGGCTACCTCGGAGCATCGGGCACGCGCGCGGGAATTGCTCGACCAACTCGGCCTCGGGGCTTTTGCCGATCACTATCCATCGACGCTGTCAGGCGGGATGCGGCAGCGCGTGGCGCTGGCCCGAACCCTGGCGCCGGAGCCGGAAGTCCTCCTGTTCGACGAGCCGTTCTCGGCTCTCGATTTTCAGACGAAAATCCTGATCGAGCGCGACACGCTGCGCCTCGTCCGGGACATGCAGCGGTCACTCCTCCTCATCACGCATGATGTGGAGGAGGCGGTCAGTTTGTCCGACCGTGTGATTGTATTGTCGCGCCGCCCCAGCTCGATCGTGTCCGAGCACCGCATCGAGCTCTCGGGCGACCGCAGCAACCTGATTGCGCTGCGCGAAAGCGAAGGATTTGCGCATTATGTCCGAAAGATCTGGACCGAGCTTGATGTTCACTAGCTCGGAACGGCGTACCCCTATGAAGACCCTGACCGAGCAGGATCGGCGCACGGCGGCACTATTGGCACGACGGCGCCGGCGGATACAGATCCTGCTGTGTCAGCTGCTTTGCTTTGTCGTGCTGATCGGCTTGTGGCAATGGCAGACAGAAACGGGACATATCAGCGCATTTCTGTATGGCTCTCCCTCGGGTATTCTCGCGGCTCTCATTGCGGCAATCCGGGATGGATCGGTCTGGACCGACTTGGCGACGACGGCGCTGGAAACCCTTGCCGGCTTCGCTTTGGGCAATATCATCGGCACCACTTTGGGGCTGTCTCTCTGGTATTCCCGCTTCGTCTCGCAGGTGCTTCAGCCGTTTATTCTGGCGCTCGGCTCCATTCCGATCATCGCTTTGGCTCCGATTACCATTATCTGGTTCGGCACGGGCTTCGCTTCCAAGGTTGCCATGTCCACGCTCTCGGTCGTGGTGGTATCGATCATCATCGCTTACAAAGGGGCGATGGGCGTTGACCCCGATCAGATCAATCTGATGCTCTCGCTGCGTGCCAGCCGAGCGAAGATCTTCCGGCTGATCGTCATCCCGGCGTCAATGACCGATATATTCGCCGGCCTGAAGCTCACGGTCGGATTTGCCCTCGTGGGTGCTATCGTGGGCGAGTTCATGTCATCGACCAATGGCCTCGGGCACGAAATCTTCAAAGCCGGAAGCCTTTACGCGATATCGGCGGTCTTCGCCGAGCTTGTGGTCACTGTTATCCTTGCCCTCGTGCTATCGAGCATCGTGACGCGCGTGGAGCGATGGCTTCTGCCCTGGCGGCACGACCTCTCCTGAAATTCAAGTCTAAAGGGACTTTTTATGACGCGGCTGATTAAAAAAGATGGAAATCTCAAATACGCGCTCACCTCCGGGGAAGCCTGCGTAGAGAGTATTTCTGTTGGCGAAACGGTCAAGATCGAGTGCGAGATAAACTGTAATGCAGGCGTGATTACGTCGACCGATTCCAAGATCACGCCAGATAAGGTGCACTTCCCTTTCGTAAATCCTGCCACTGGTCCTCTCTTCGTGAAAGACGCGAAGCCCGGCCAAGCCTTGGCGGTGACCATTCACGAGATGGAATTGGACGAGATCGGATATACAGCGCTTTACCCTGGTTCGGGCATGTTTCCCGACTGGGTTCGCCGGAAGGAATTCGGCCACCATACCCGGGCAATGCGGGTCGCTGATGGTTTCGTTCATTGGAGCGAGACCAAGAGGCTTCCGATCCAGCCCATGGTCGGTGTCATTGGCGTCGCCCCGGTTCACGGCGGCGTTCTGACGGTCGACAACGGGGTCCATGGCGGAAATCTGGATGTTCAGGAAATCGGGCCGGGAAGCACCGTCACTTTCGATATCCACCAGGACGGCGCCGGACTTTATCTTGGGGATTGCCATGCCTTGCAGGGTGATGGCGAATGTGTCGGCATGGGTGCGACGGAAATAGGCGCGCGCGTCACCTTCAGCGTCGCTGTCGTTGACAAGCCGAAGCGGCTCACCTGGCCGCGGATTGAGACGGCAACTCATATCGCGACACTGGGCTGTGCCCGCCCCCTCGAAGATGCGATGCGAACCGCCTTTGAGGAAATGGTCTACTGGCTGGCTGACGACTATGGTTTCACCGAAGCGGAAGCCTATCTGTTTCTGGGGCAGATCGCGGAGGCCCGCTGCACACAGATGGTGAACCCAAAATATACGTACATTTGCAAGGTCGCTAAGCACCTTCTGACCTGACAAAGCTTGCCGCCGGGTCAGGTCAGGTCAATCCGTCGCGGCTGTCGGGTCGCACCATGGGCAATCCGCGGGATGAGCCGCCTGGGGTGTGGCGCGACGGACCTGCCCAGGCGGCCGGCGCTGACGGCTCGGGCCCACCGCAGGCGGTTTGCCTGAAATCTCCCGCGCGCTTAACCCTGATCGCGTCTTGTGGGGCGCGCGCCGACACATCCGGATGGCTGCCGCTCTCACGGGCGGTTTCACGTAGATGTGATGAGAAGAAACGGCCGCGAATGGCCTTTGCACCGACGGTGCGCCAAAGGATAGTCTGCGCGCCATCACCAAGGCTGATAGCCATGGCTAGCACGAAACGTGCTGCCTGCTAGAATGATGGCGATGGGCTCCATTGAGACGGGCCTGCAAACGCTGTAAGGCCGTCCTCAACGCTCAAGCCTTTTACGCTGAAGATGCCATCTACATTTTCATGGATGGATGGGTGATGCGAGCGGTGCAGCTGGATACCAATGGCACGATGATCGAAGGGTAAAGACAGGATGCTCGTTTCCGTCGCGTTAGCAACCTATAACGGCGCACGCTACC
>NZ_DATJJK010000019.1:0-13424 GCF_035492295.1 Acidisoma sp.
CCGCGAGCGCCTCCACGATCTCGGCCTGCTCGCGCACGCCGGCCGGCGTGCCGTGGAATTCGAAGAAGAGGCTGGGCAGCGCTTCGAAGCCGGCCAGCTTGGAATAGGCGATGCAGGCTTCCATCTGGACCTCGTCCAGAAGCTCGATGCGGGCGATGGGCACGCCCGCCTGCATGACCTCGATCACCGTCTGCACCGCACTCGCCATGCTGTCGAACTGGCAGGTAGCGGAGGAAATCGCCTCCGGAATGCCGTGCAGCCGCAGCTGGATTTCAGTGATGATGCCGAGCGTGCCTTCCGAACCGATGAAGAGGCGCGTCAGGTCATAGCCGGTGGAGGATTTGCGCACCCGCCCGCCGGTCTTGATGACACGGCCGTCGGCCATGACGACGGTGAGGCCGAGCACGTTGTCGCGAATGGTGCCGTAGCGCACGGCATTGGTGCCGGAAGCCCGCGTCGCGCACATGCCGCCGATGGAAGCATCGGCGCCCGGGTCGATCGGCATGAACAGTCCCTGGTCGCGCAGATATTCGTTCAACTTGCTGCGAACGACTCCAGCCTGGATGCGGCAATCCATGTCTTCCGCATTCACTTCGAGAATGCGGTCCATGCGGGAGAGGTCAATGGTCAGCCCGCCTTGCACGGCGTTGACGTGACCCTCGAGCGAGGTGCCGGTGCCGAAGGCGATCACCGGCACGCCACGGGCATGGGCGAGCGCGACGAGCCGGGAAACCTCCTCGGTCGTCTCGGCAAAGGCCACGGCATCCGGCAGGCCGGGCGGAAAGGAGCCCTCACCATGGGAATGCTGCTCCCGCAGGCTCGCATTCGTGCTGATACGGGAACCGAGGAAGAGGCTTGCTTCCTGGACGAGGCTATCGATCAGATCTTGGCGCATCCGATCAGTTTTGCGCAAAGCGCGCGCCCTGCCCAGCCACCGAGGCTGCACGGGTGGGAGTTGCCGGACGCTTAAATGGAGACGATGATCCCGCCCCATAATCCCAGATCTTATTTTCGGAGCCTCGGTATGAGCAACAACATGAAGTTCTACATCGATGGGGCCTGGGTGGACCCCATTTCGCCCAAGGCGATCGATGTGATCGATCCGTCCACCGAGGAGGTCTTCACCCAGATTTCCGGCGGTTCGGCGGCCGATGTGGAGAAGGCCGTTGCTGCGGCCCGCGCGGCTTTCGACAGTTTCTCCCGCACGACGCCGGCCGAACGGCTGCAGCTGCTCGAATCCATTCTGGTGGAATACGACAAGCGCTACGAAGACATCGCCCAGGCCTGCACCCAGGAAATGGGCGCGCCGCTGGCCTTCGCGCGTTCCGCCCAGGCCTGGATCGGCCAAGCCCATCTGCGCGAGATGATCCGCGTGATGAAGGAGTACAAATTCTCCCGGATGGAAGGCGACATGAAGATCGTGCGCGAGCCGATCGGTGTCGTCGGCATGATCACGCCGTGGAACTGGCCGCTGAATCAGATTACCTGCAAGGTCGGCCCGGCGATTGCCGCCGGCTGCACGATGGTGCTGAAACCCTCCGAAATCGCCCCTATCAGCGGCATCATCTTCGCCGAGGCGATGCATGCGGCGGGCGTGCCAAAGGGCGTGTTCAACATGGTGAACGGCGAAGGCGCCGTGGTCGGCGCGGCGCTGTCCGCCCATCCGCAGGTCGACATGATGTCTTTCACCGGCTCTACCCGCGCCGGCATCCTGGTCGCCAAGGCAGCGGCCGATACCGTGAAGCGCGTGCACCAGGAACTCGGCGGCAAATCCCCCAACGTCCTGCTGCCCGAGGCCGATTTCGCCCGCCGCGTGCCGGAAGGCATCGCCAATATGTTCAGCAACAGTGGCCAGAGCTGCAACGCGCCCTCGCGCATGCTGGTGCCGCGGGATCGCCACCCCGAAGTTGTCGAAATCGCCCGCGCCGCCGCCGGAAATTTCACGGTGGGCGATCCCCGCAGCGAGAATTCCAATCTCGGTCCCGTCGTCAGCAAGGTTCAGTTCGACAAGATCCAGGGCCTTATTCAGGCCGGCATCGACGAAGGTGCCGAACTGGTCGCGGGCGGCCCCGGCCTGCCGGACGGGCTCACGAAAGGCTACTATGTCCGCCCGACCGTCTTCGCGAATGTGACGCCCGAGATGCGCATCGCGAAGGAGGAGATCTTCGGGCCGGTGCTCTCCATCATGCCCTATGACACCGAAGAGGGCATGATCGCGGAAGCGAACAACACGGAATATGGGCTGGCCGCCTATGTCCAGTCCGAGGATCTCGAGAAGGCGCGTCGCGTCGCCTCCCGCATGCGCGCCGGCACGGTTTATATCAATGCCCCGCCCACCAATATCTCGGCGCCCTTCGGCGGCTTCAAGCAGTCCGGCAACGGGCGCGAATGGTCCCATTGGGGTCTGGACGATTTCACAGAGATCAAGGGCATCGTCGGCTACGGCGCGGCCGCAGACTAAAGTGTGACGACTAAAAAAAGGGCGCCGCGAGGCGCCCTTTTTTATTGATCAGTCTGCGCCGGCCCTCACGCTTTGCCGTCGAAAAACTCTTTTACCTTGGCAAAGAAGCCTTCGGCTTCCGGGCTGCCCTTGGCATGCTGCGTCGCTTCCTGCTCGAATTCCTCCAGCAGCTCGCGCTGCCGGCGTGTCAGCTGTTGCGGTGTCTCCACCGCAACCTGAATGTACATATCGCCCCGCGCGGCGCTGCGCAGGACGGAAAAACCCTTGCCGCGCAGGCGGAACTGCTCGCCCGATTGGGTCCCGGCCGGAATTTTCACCTTGGCCCGCGTGCCGTCGATCACCGGCACCTCGATCTCACCGCCCAGCGCCGCCTGTGAAATCCTCAGCGGCACACGACAGAGAATCGTCGCCCCTTCGCGCTGAAAGATCGGATGGGCCCGGACGCTGACATGGACATAGAGATCGCCCGGCTGGCCACCAGCCCCGGCCGCCTCGCCCTCACCCGTGAGGCGGATGCGCGTGCCGTCTTCGACGCCCGCCGGAATCGTGATCTGCAGCGCGCGCTCGCGCGGGACCGTCGCCGCGCCATGGCAGACGCGGCAGGGATTGCGGATGACGCGGCCGGTGCCGGCGCAGGTGGGACAAGTGCGTTCGACGAGGAAGAAGCCCTGCTGGGCGCGGACCTTGCCCATGCCGCCGCAGGTGGAACAGGTGTCGCTCGCCGTGCGGTCCTTGGCCTCGGAACCGGTCCCGTCACAGGCCTCGCAATTGACCCGGGTCTGGACGCGCACTTGAGTCTTGGTGCCGAAGAAGGCCTCGGAGAGGTCGATCTCGATTTCGGCCCGGATGTCGCCGCCCATACGCACGCCACGGCCGCCACCCCCGCCGCCGCCGCGACGCCCCATGAAGTCGCCGAACATCTGATCGAAGATGTCGCCCAATCCCCCGGCCTGGGAGAAATCGAAGCCGCCCGCCCCAGCGCCGCCATTTTCGAAAGCGGCATGGCCGAAACGGTCATAGGCCGCGCGCTTCTGGTCGTCCTTGAGAACCTCGTAGGCCTCGTTCACTTCCTTGAACCTGGCCTCAGCCTGCTTGTCCCCCGGATTGCGGTCCGGGTGGAACTGCATGGCGAGCTTCCGATACGCTTTCTTGAGTTCGTCCGCGCTCGCATCTCGGGCCGTGCCCAGGGTCGCGTAATAGTCGTTCTTCGCCATCGAATGCCCTCAGCCCTTCACAGGCGACGACGGCACGCCATCGCTGACATGCCGCCGGTCCCTTCTGGCCCCATGCAAGGAAGACGCCTGCCTTCGTCAGAAGCGCAGGCGTCCCTTGGTCACGCGGGCCAATGTGCCCAATCTATCGGCAGATCAGGCCGACTTCTTCTTGTCGTCGATTTCCTCGAACTCGGCATCGACGACGCGCTCACCGTTCGGGCCCGTGCTGGAATCGGAAGCACCGGCGCCGGGTGCCTCGCCAGTCGGAGCCGCACCCGCTTCCTGCTGCGCCTTATACATCGCTTCGCCGATGCGCATGGCGACCTGGGTCAGGCGCTCGCTGGCCGCGGTGAGGGCTGCGGCATCCGTGCCCTCCATGGCCGTGCGGGCGGCAGCGATCGCGGCTTCCGCCTCGCCCTTGTCCTGGGCGGAGACCTTGTCTCCAGCTTCGGAGAGGGTCTTCTCCGTCTGATGGATCAGACCCTCGAGCTGATTGCGGCCCTCGACGAAGGCGCGCCGCTCCTTATCGGCGGCAGCGTTAGCCTCCGCCTCGCGAACCATGTTCTGGATATCGGCATCCGACAGGCCGCCCGAGGCCTGAATGCGGATCTGCTGCTCCTTGCCGGTCGCCTTGTCCTTGGCCGAGACCGAGACGATGCCGTTGGCGTCGATATCGAAGGTGACTTCGACCTGCGGCACGCCGCGCGGTGCGGCCGGCAGCCCAACCAGATCGAACTGCCCCAGCGCCTTGTTGTCGGCCGCCATCTCACGCTCGCCCTGATAGACCTTGATGGTCACGGCCGTCTGGTTGTCCTCGGCGGTCGAGAAGGTTTGGCTCTTCTTGGTCGGGATCGTGGTGTTGCGGTCGATCAGGCGGGTGAAGACGCCGCCAAGGGTCTCGATGCCGAGCGAGAGCGGCGTCACGTCAAGCAGCAGCACGTCCTTCACGTCACCGCGCAGAACCGCACCCTGAACGGCGGCGCCGATGGCGACCACCTCGTCCGGGTTCACGTTGCGGGCTGGGTCCTTGCCGAAGAACTGCTTCACCGTCTCGATGACCTTGGGCATGCGCGTCATGCCGCCGACCAGGATCACCTCGTCCACCTCGCCCGCCGTCACACCCGCGTCCTTCAGGGCCGCGCGGCAGGGCTCCAGCGTGCGCTGGATCAGATCATCAACCAGGCTTTCGAGCTTCGCGCGGGACAGCTTCAGCACGAGGTGCTTCGGGCCTGACGCGTCGGCCGTGATGAACGGCAGATTGATCTCGGTCTCCTTGGCGGAGGAGAGCTCAATCTTGGCCTTCTCGGCGGCTTCCTTCAGCCGCTGCAGCGCAAGCTTATCCTTGCGCAGGTCGATGCCATTTTCCTTTCGGAACTCATCGGCCAGATAGTCGATGATGCGGACGTCGAAGTCCTCACCGCCGAGGAAGGTATCGCCGTTGGTGCTCTTCACCTCGAAGACGCCGTCACCGATTTCGAGGACGGAAACGTCGAAAGTGCCGCCGCCCAAGTCGTAGACCGCGATGGTGCCGGAGGCCTTTTTGTCGAGGCCGTAGGCGAGTGCCGCCGCCGTCGGCTCATTGATGATGCGGAGCACGTCGAGCCCGGCGATCTTGCCGGCGTCCTTGGTCGCCTGACGCTGGGCGTCGTTGAAGTAGGCCGGAACAGTGATGACGGCCTGGGTCACGGTCTCGCCGAGATAGGCTTCGGCGGTCTCCTTCATCTTGGTGAGGATGAAGGCCGACACTTGGCTCGGCGCGTATTTCTCGCCGCGGGCCTCGACCCAGGCATCGCCATTGTCGCCCTTCACGATGGCGTAGGGCACCAGGCCCTTGTCCTTCGCGACCATGGGGTCTTCGTAACGGCGGCCGATGAGGCGCTTCACGGCATAAAGGGTGTTGGACGGGTTGGTAACCGCCTGACGCTTCGCGGCCTGGCCGACGAGGCGCTCGCCGCTGTCGGTGACAGCGACCATGGAGGGCGTCGTACGGGCGCCCTCGCTATTTTCGATCACGCGGACATCCTTGCCCTCCATGATCGCGACGCAGGAATTGGTGGTGCCGAGGTCGATACCGATGACCTTGCTCATGCGCAGTCTCCTTTATAAGCGGGAGCGACCGACCCGAAGCACCGGCGCCCCCCTTGGGAACATACAAAATAGATAGCTTCGCGACGGTTCCAACACAAGATTTGGCTGCCCAAATATTGGGCACAATCTCGGAATAGCCGCGCTTCGAATTCTCACAGCCTCAATTGGTGGCCCGTGCCTAAGCGCTGGGCGCCTTGGCGACCACGACCATGGCGGGTCGCAGCAGACGGCCATTGAGCGTCCATGCCTGGGTCCAGGCCTGGATGATGGTGCCGGGCGGGTGCTCCGTCGTCTCCTGTTCGGCCATCGCCTGATGCAGGTTGGGGTCGAAGAGTTTCCCCGTCGGATCGTCCATCTTCACGCCATTGCGATCGAGGGTCGCGACAAAGCTCCGCTCGATACCCTCGAAACCCTCGCGCAGCTTGCCGATGATCTCCGGCTCCTCGGCGCTCGGGGCGGGCAGGCTGCTGAGGCCGCGCTTCAGATTCTCCGCGACCTCGACGACGTCGCGGGCGAATTTCTGCACGGCGAACAGCCGGGCATCCTCGACCTCGCGCTTGGTGCGGGCGCGGAGATTGGCCATCTCCGCCTCCGACCGCATCCAGCGGTCCCGCATCTCGTCACGCTCGGCCTCGAGTGCCGCGAGATGCTCTAAAGGCGAGAGATCGGCCACGTCGTCCGTGACAGGATCTTCCTCGGGATTGGTTTGGGGGTTTTCGGTTTCGTTCATGGGCTCTGACTTAGGTTTGAGGACGATGCCGCGCAAGCGCCGGACACACGAAATTGCGAGGAGCCAGATACGCATGCGCGGGGCCGCTTTCAACCGCCGAAGCGGTAGAACGCCTGCTAGGGGCGGATCAACGAGGTAGCCAGATGCTGAAGCGCGACCCCTGACCTTCCTCGCTGGTAACGACCAGCTGGCCGCGATGGCGGTTCACAATATGCTTCACGATGGCAAGCCCAAGACCAGTACCGCCGACGGCGCGCGAGCGGCCCTTGTCGACCCGATAGAAGCGCTCGGTCAGCCGCGGTAGATGGGCACGCGGAATGCCTACCCCATCGTCGCCCACCATGACCACGACACCGGGCCTGCTCGGCCAGGGCGCCCCCTCGACCGGCTCCACAGACAGTGTCACGCGGCCCTGCTCGCGCCCATATTTCAGCGCGTTGTCGAGCAGATTGGCAAGGACCTGGGCCATCTGGTCGACATCGCCCGGCACCGGTGGCAGTTCGGCCAGGCTGAGATCGAGCGTGACGCCGCGATCGACGATGCGCGGCTCGAAGCTCGCGACCGTCCGTTGGACGAGTTGGGTCAGGTCGATCTTGCCTTGCGGCGACTGATGTTCCGAGAGCTCGATGCGGGACAGGCTGAGCAGGTCGTCGATCAGCCTATTCATGCGCGCCGCCTGCTGCGCCATGATCTCAAGGAAGCGCTCCCGCGCTTGCGGGTCATCCTTCGCGGGTCCCTGCAGGGTTTCGACAAAGCCGATGAGGCTGGCGAGCGGGGTACGCAACTCATGGCTCGCATTGGCGACGAAATCCGCCCGCATGCGTTCGACCGCCCGCTCCCGCGTGTGGTCAACCAGGAGGATCGTCGCCAGACTCTGGTCGAAAAGGCCGGAATCGAGCGGCGTCACGGTCGCGTGGATCTCGCGCGGAATGGGCGCGGCAAAGAGAAGGTCGGCCGCCTGTGGCTCGCCCGAAGCCAATGCCTTGTCGATCGCGCCACGCAGCAACGGATGGCGCAGAACCGCCGCGATATCCTCCCCAAGGCTTTGCCGCGCGGCCTCGTTCAGCCGCTGGACGGCACCGTCCGCGTTCACCAGAAGCAGCGGCTCGGGCAGATGCTCGATGATCGTCTTTTCGGCCCGCAGAGCGGTTTCGAGCTGGGCGGCGCGCCCCTGGGCCTCACCCTTGCTTTGCCCCAGGTAACTGCCAAGCCGGTCGATCTCCGGCAAGCGGGGGGGCTCGGTCGGCAGCCCCGCCAGAACACGGTGCAGCCGCTCCAAATCCTGCCGCCAGAGAACCGCCGCGACAAAGGCAACGAGGATTTCGACCAGGATGAGGATCAGGGTGACGTCGCCGCGGGCGGTGCCCGCCCAGACCATAATGATCTGGCCGATCAGCGGCACCGCCAGGATGAGCACCATCCAGCGACTGATCCCGGGTACCCGCGCCTCCCTCATATAGTCATCAAGCCTTTCGCGTCCTGTGCCGGATCATCCAGGCCCGTCAGCTTCCGGGGGCGAAACTCTGCGGCGCCGGCTGGACGATCTGCCCACCGTCGGGAGACACCTGGAAGACGGCGAGGCCACGCTTGACGGAGCCGTCCGGCGCCAGGGCGAGCAGCCCATCCGCCCCGGTGAAGCCGGAGGGGTTGGTGAGTGCGGCCTGATCGATCCGGCCATGTTCCGTCGTGACCCGCGCCAGCGCCGCCGCGTCGAAGGCAATGGCGGCAAGCGACGGGGGCGGGCCGCCATAGGCCTGCGCGTAGCTTGAATTGAACGGGCCGGCCGCGGCCGGATCGGGTGCTGCATAGAGCGCGCCCCTGAAGCCCGCATGCGCCACGGCGGCCGGGTCCGCCGCCCAGAGACCGGGACCCAGCACCAGGACCGGACCGGGATTGATATCGTAATAGGGCAGGAGGGACGCGAGTTCGCCGAGGCCGCTGCCGGTTTCCGCCACCATCAGGGCATTGAAGGGCGGCGGCGGAATCGGCTGCCGCGCGAGCTTCGCGGCCTCCTGGCGGCCGGCAACCGTATGCGAACCGCGCAGCTGCTTGATCTGCGCGTCGATCGGCCCCCGCCTGCTGCCGTAGTTGGAGAGCGAACGGAGCGAGGAATTCATCGAGGAGAAGCTACCGGCGCTATAGGTCGCGACCTGCTGCGCCCCGCCGGTGCTTTGCAGCGCGCGCGCCATGGCATTGCCGAGCGGGCTCTCCGGCAGGAAGGCGGCGATCTGTCCATGGCCCTGGGCATTGGCGGCGTTCACCAGCGCCCGCACCTGCTCGGCCGGGGTGATGCCGAGCGCCCAGAGGCCGGGCCGGGCGACGGTGGAATCCGATGTCAGCGCGAGCACATCGACATGGGCGGGCCCGGTGACGGGGGCGACGGCCGCAGCCTCGGTCGTGGTGAGGGGCCCGATGATGAGGCCGGCGCCGTCCGCGATCGCCTTCTGTGCGGCGGCGGCAGCGCCCTGCGGGGTGCTACCGGTATCGAGCACGTTGATCGAGCTCGCCGCGGCCTGACCGAGGCCGAGCTTCACGGCATTGACGAGAACCGGCCCGACATTCGAATAAGCGCCCGTCAGTGGCGCCAGAACGGCGATGCGGCTGCCGGCAGGGGCTGGCAAGCCGGCCGCGCCGAGCGCTTGCGGCGAGCCGGAGCCGGAGCCCATGCTAGGGGCCAGCCCGGACTGTTCCGCGCAGCCCGCGAGGCCCAGAAGGACTGCGAGGAGAGTCGATGCCCGAGCAAGACGCACTTCATAACCCTCCGTCTGAAAGGGATCCGCCGCCGACCGATAGCTGGCCGTTGCTTGGCGGAGCCCAAGCCTGTCTTGTGCTGGTTTCCACGCCGATCGGCAACCTCGGGGATGTGACAGGTCGCGCGATCGCGACACTGAGATTGGCCGATATCGTGCTTTGTGAAGATAGCCGTGTCACGGCACGCCTTTTCTTTTCGCTCGGCATCCGCACGCGGCTCGAGAGTTTACACGATCATAACGAGGAAGGCCGCATCCCGAAGCTGCTGGCGGCGGCGCGCGGCGGGACGAAGCTCGCGCTCGTCAGCGACGCCGGGACGCCGCTCATGTCCGATCCCGGCTTCCGTCTGGTGCGGGCTTTCGTGGCCGAGGGGCTGACCGTCACCGCGCTCCCCGGCCCCAATGCGGCGGTGACGGCGCTGACCCTGTCCGGCCTGCCGCCACATCCCTTCCTGTTCCTGGGCTTTCCGCCGCCGCGGGGTGCTGCGCGGCGCACGGCCTTCGCCAGCTTGCGCGCGGCCGAGGGCGCGGGTCTTTCCGCCACCGTGATCTGGTACGAGAGCCCGCATCGCGTCGCCGAGACGCTGGCCGATCTCCACGCGGTCTTCGGAGACCGGCCGGCGGCGCTGGCGCGCGAACTGACCAAGCATTTCGAGGAGGTGCGGCGCGGCACGCTGTCGGAGATCGCCGAGAGCGTGGCCGCCGATCCGCCGCGGGGCGAAATCTGCCTCCTGCTCGCGCCACCCGACCCCGGACAGGACGAGATGCCGGAGGCCGAGCTCGACGCGCGCCTCATGCAAGAATTGGAGCGTTCCCGCCTCAAGGAAGCGGTCGCCATCGTCGCGGCCGAAACCGGCCTGCCCCGACGGCAGGTCTATGCACGGGCCCTGACCCTCACCCGCGAGACGTGACGTCTCGACGGCGACGACGCCCAGGATGACTGATCGACAACCCGCGCCCGGCGATAGAGGCCGTGCCGTCGGCAGGTTGCCATTCTTGGCCGTTCGCCAGGGAGTTCGAGGCGACGGCCTGTTGCCCGGTCAAACGCACGGCGTGTCGCCTGGGCCCTGACCTCAGCTGCTCATCTCGATGACGGCGCGGACTTTCGGATAGATCTCCCGCGCCCAGTGGCTGCCGCTGAAAACACCGTAATGGCCGACATTGGTCTGCAGATGGTGCTGCTTCATCGTCGTCGGCAGGCCGGTGCAGAGATCGAGCGCCGACATGGTCTGGCCGACGCCGCAAATGTCGTCCCGCTCGCCCTCCACCGTCAGCACCATGGTGCGGCGAATGGCGCCGGGGTCGACACGCTCGCCGCGATGGGTCATGCGGCCCAGCGGCAAGTCATGATCCTGGAAGATGCGCTTGACTGTTTCGAGGAAGAATTCCGCCGGAAGATCCATCACAGCACGGTATTCATCGTAGAACTTGCGGTGCACCTCGGCGCGTGCCTCGTCACCACCCACAATGTTGCGCGCCTGCAAAATTTCGGCGCGGAGATGTCGGTCGAAATTCATCGCCACGAAGGCACTGAGCTGCATGAAGCCGGGATAGACGCGGCGGTTGGCGCCCTTGAAGCGCCAGGGGACGATGCCGATCACGTTGTTGTCGAACCATTCGATCGGCTTTTCCTGCGCCAGCACGTTCACGCGGGTGACGGCAACCCGCGTGTCGATGGGCCCCGCCATCAAGGTCATGCTGCGGGGGGTCGCGATATTCCCCTCCCGCGCCATGACGGAGACGGCGGCGAGCACGGGCACGGCCGGCTGACAGACGGCCAGCACATGCCCACCCGGCCCCATCGCTTCCAGCAGCTGGATGACGTGGTCGGTATAGTCCTCGAAGCCGAAGACGCCGGCCGAGAGTGGCACGTCCCGCACGTTCTTCCAGTCGGTGATATAGACGTCGTGGTCGGCCAGCAGCGTCTGCACGGTATTGCGCAGAAGCGTCGCGAAATGGCCGGACATCGGGGCCACGACCAGCACGCGCGGCTGGCGGACCGGGCTCTCTTTGCGGAAATGGAGGAGGGAGCAGAAGGGCGTCTCCATCACCACCTCCTCCGTAATCGCGAGCGGGCGATTGCCGACCACGACCGGTCGGAGGCCGTAGGCAGGCCGTTGATGGGTGATGGCGGTGCGCCAGAAGGCCTCGGTCATGGCCGCGGCACCCCGCAGGCCGAGTGCCTCGGGCTTGGTGAGATCGAACTGGTTCAGCACCTGGCCGGTGAATTCGGCCCAGCGCCGCGCCGGCTCCATCATATCCGCCTGAGCCTGATAGAGCTGGTAGAGCATCGGCGTGCCGATAGCGGCGAAATAATCAGAGAAGGGCAGGCCCGCCAAGGGCCGCGCCATTTCGTAGAAAACCGACTGGCTGTTTTTTTCCTTGCCGCCGGTCATCCAGTTCCGCTCCAGTCCAAGGCTCTGATAGAAAGAGTTGCCGGCTTTGGGGGATAGGACGTCGTTCATGGCAGAGGCCACGCTTCTCATCAGCAGCAAGAACTATTCCTCCTGGTGTCTCAGGGGGTGGCTGATCACCCGACTGTCAGGCTTGCCCTTCCGGGAAGAATTCGTCGACCCGGACGATCCGGCCGCACGGGCAGAGCTGCTCCTACGGTCCTCGTCCATCTTGGTCCCAACGCTCATCCACGATGGTCTCTCTATATGGGACACCCTCGCTATTGCTGAATATCTGAACGAGCTGCGCCCGGATGCGCAGATGCTGCCGAAGGACAGGCATGCACGCGCGCGGTGTCGGGCCATCAGCGGTGAGATGCATTCCGGATTTGCGGCGCTTCGCTCATCACTGCCGATGAACCTGCATGCCTTTCGGCCGGGCTTCACCATCTGGTCGGCCGCACGCGCCGATATCGAGCGCATTCTGGCCATCTGGGAGGAGTGCTTCCTGACCTGGAAAGGGCCGTATCTGTTCGGGGAGCGGCTGACGGTCGCGGACGCCATGTATGCGCCGGTCGTCACGCGCTTCCTAACCTACGACGTCGCACTGAACCCGCGCGCAGCCCAGTATTGCCAGGACATTATGGCTTGGCCAGACATGGCTGAATGGGTGCGGGCGGCGAAGCAGGAACCCCAAGAGATCACCGAATTAGAAGTTGAATTCTAACAACAAAAAAATTTAGCACGATTTTTCTGGAACCGGTAGGTAGAGGCAGCACCGCCTTTCGGGGGGGTTGCGCCGGGTCGCCTTACCCAAGAAGCCGGCCCACGACCCGCGCTGTGTAATCCACCACCGGGATAACCCGGCCGTAATTGATGCGTGTCGGCCCGATCACGCCGATCGCCCCCACAATGCGGTTGTTTGCCCCCCGCGTCGGCGCCACGATCATGGAAACGCCGGCCGAGCCGAAGAGCCCGCTTTCGGCACCGATGAAGATCCGCACCCCGTCCGAGGTCTCCGCCAGTTCCAGAAGCCGCAGCATCGTCTCCTGCGCCTCCAGCCGCTCGAAGAGCGTCTGGATCGAGGCCAGTTTTTCGATCTGGGTGACGTCCGCAAGCAGGCGCCCTTGACCTCGGACGATGAGATTGCCGCCGCGCCCCTCCCCGCCCCAGGTGGCAAGCCCGGCCTCGATGATGCCGGCGGCGAGCTCGTCCAGCGTGTTGCGGTCCCGCGCGATCTCCTCCGCCATATTGGTGCGGAAATCGGCCAGGGTCTGGCCTTGCAGCCGGGCATTGAGGTAGTTGCTCGCCTCCTGCAGGGCCGAGGGCGGCACGCCGGTCGGGATGTCGATCACCCGATTTTCGACCTGACCTTCGGAGGAAACAAGCACGACGAGTGCCCGGCCGGAGGCGAGCGGCACGAATTCGATGTGCTTGATATTGCCCTCCGCCTTGGGCGCCAGCACCAGGCCGGCGGCTGAGGAGAGGCCGGCGAGCAGCGTCGAGGCCTCGGCCAGCGTATCCTGCAGGCTGCGACCGTGGCTTGCCAGCGCCGCATCGATCGCGTCCCGCTCATCCTCTCCAAGATCGCCGAACTGCAGCAGCCCGTCGACGAAAAGCCGCAACCCGCGATCCGTCGGCAGGCGCCCGGCCGAGGTATGCGGCGCGTAGAGCAACCCGGCATCGGTCAGATCGGCCATGACGTTGCGGATAGTGGCTGGCGAGAGAGCCAGCGGCAGACGACGCGAGAGCGTGCGGCTGCCCACCGGCTCCCCTGTCTCGACATAT
>NZ_DATJJK010000020.1:0-20060 GCF_035492295.1 Acidisoma sp.
CCAAGGGAATACCTGCGGCAAGTCGGCAGACGCCGGGGGGTCTCCTTCCGGCACATTAGCCCAGATCTGATGCCAGAGACTGTCCGTGTCGCGTGGCACAACCATGGTCACCAATGGGCCGCCGCCGCGCAACCCGGTGCGGTTGCCGCGCCCGCCCGAGGGTGCCCAGGATTGCAAGGTATAAAGCGCTATCGCCGCTGCCGGTCGGCCAAGCTGCGTGATGCGCCCGGGATGAACCAGCAGGCCGGAATTGCCTGCCACCTCAATCAGCAGGTTTTCTGCCGGCTCCGACTCTGCCACAAGGAACTCAAAATCCTGCAGAAAGCGTGGCCCATCACCATCAAGCACGAAGGCATGGGCAAAGGGAGCGAAGGCTGCGGCCAGGGTTTCGGGAGATGGCGGATCGTGCCAGCCCTCCGCCCATTCTCCCATATCGGCGGGTGGGTAAGCGGTCGTCAGCAGGCCTGTGAGGAATTCAAGCGTCGCAACACGGAAATCGGCCCTCGGCCAGGTGATGGCGACGATGGGGTTGTCTGTCAGATCATCAGTGATCTGGGCAGGGGAGATGACACAGAGCTCCCCGTCCCGGCGCCTTGCGGGCAGCCAGGGATCGGTCAGCAGATTGAGCATGCAGCTTTCTCATCCCGGGATGATGGGTCGATCGCAATTGACTTCATCGGCGGATTATTAACAGCCGACTCTGATGAACCTAATTGCGAGCGTCGATTGAATTTTCGATGCCGTCAATCTCGCAATTAAAAATAGATGAATACGAAACGTTTTTTATGCATGTTAGATAAGGCAACGCATGCCTATCTCCAAGCCAGCCCGCGTAGTTCACTGTAAAAAGCCTTCACAGGCTGCTCTTTTCCATCAGTTCCATCCAGCCTGTACCGGGCGGTATCGTCATTATTGTGCTGGAGCAGTGCCAGCAGAACACGAGGGCTGTCGCGCTCCCACCTTCCCCAGCTGGCCCGTGCCACCGCCGCTGCAGCGGCCAAGCCATCCGGTATCGGGCAGGCGCTGACGCGGTGCTGAGCCACCGTGACCTCAGACAGAGACCAAGCCTCCGCCAGGGTCTCGGCCTTGGCATAGGGGCGCACCAAACCGTTCTCGACCATACCCAAACGCAGGGTAACCTGCGGCCGGTCCTCGAGACGTGTGGGCGTTTGGGTCTCCGGCTCCCAGGCGCCGGATTGCGGCGTGTAGCCTGCCTCGAAGGACAGAACATTCTGCGCGGCGATGCCTGAGATAGCCGCCCCCTTCCCTTCGGCCTTGCCGGCCGCCTGCACAAGACCCGCCGGGGTGGTCGCCACACCAGCCGCCGCCTCGATCAGCGCGCGCATGTCATCGGGTGTGGTGAGATGGCTGCACGCGAAGACCGCGCGGGCGCTCCGCCAGAGTAAGGCCGGGTCGCGGTAGACGGAATCGGTGCGAGGCAGCAGCCCACGCAGCCATGAAGCGTCGGCCTCTGCAACCGGATCAGGCGACAGCACAACCATCTCCGGGCCCGAGATAGGCCTCGGTCCACGCTGATGCCGCCAGAGCCTTCCTGCCCGCTGGATCAAACTGTCCGCCGGGGCAATGTCCGTGCAGATCAGATCGAAATCGAGATCGAGCGACTGCTCCACCACTTGGGTTGCGACCAACACGCGGTCACGCTCTGCCCCAGCGCTGTCCCGCCCAAAGCATTGGCGCACCCGCTCTTCAATCGCCAGTCGGTCAGCAAGCACAAAACGCGCATGAAATACGAGCGGGTCAACTCCGGCCGCACGCAGAGCTTCGGCTGCGTCCAGCGCGTCATCCACGCTATTGCGGATCCAGGCGACCGCGGCGCCCGACTGTGCCGCAGCGAGCACACGCTCTACCACGTCACCCTGACTGCGAGCCTGGGTGACCTGCACGGCACGGGCAACGCCCAGGCGGGGCGCCAGCGGTTGCTCCTCAACGGTCTCAGCCGCTGCCAGTGTAGCGAGCGGATAGCGGTCATCGCGGACCGCGAGGGGGGCGGTCCCAAGCCCCTGGCGGAAAGCATCCACCAGGCTTTGCCGAACCGTCCTTGGCAGCGTCGCGGACAGGAGGATGGCAGAGCCACCAAGAGCCGCATGGAAGTGGAGCAGGGCCTGCATTTCTCGCCGCATATAGCGGTCAAAAGCATGCGCCTCATCTATGATGAGAATTTTGTTTGAAAGCCCATGTAGGCGCAACGGCGCCTGACGCACCGGAAGGATAGCGAGCAAGGCCTGATCGATGGTGCCGACCCCGCAATCCGCGAGTAGGGCGCGCCTGCGATCTTCGGCCAGCCAAGCCGCGCATTCGGCTTCCGACGAGGCCGGCTGAGCAGGGCTTTCAGTGTCCGCTTTGGATTCCACGCCTACCGCAATTGCTGCACGAAAAAGCAGGTTGAACTCAGCCTTGCCGTGGGTCAGAGCAATGGACGGCACCTCTCCTTCGGCAAAGAGGCCGCGATAAGCCCCGTGCAATCGAGCGAAAATGCCATTGGCGGTCGCCATAGTCGGCAGTGCGAGGAACAGTCCCCTGCCCCGGCCCGCTGCCATGAGCCGATGTGCCAGGACAAGAGCGGCCTCGGTTTTGCCACTGCCGGTCATATCCTCCAGCACCGCGAGAACTGGCCCCTCGGGCAGCGGCACCGCTTCCGCCCAAGTCTGCAGCGGAGATGGCTTCTCCACCGCAGGGAAGAGCGCACTGAGTCCCGCGAAGGCTCGCACGCCGGCGGGCAGGACTCGGGCCTGCGCTACAGCTGCGCGCGCCCGCGGCAAGGCAAGGGTCGTTAAATAGGCTGATGGATCGGAGACATCCTTCAGATCCGCGAGCGGAAACCACTCCTCACGCGAGCCTATCCAATCTGCGAGGGTAAGAAAGCCAGCGAGCCGCCATTCCAGCTGCCGTAGCGACGCCTTGCTCATGGGGGGCAAGGGAGGTGGCTGGAAGAGTGCGCGCATCAACTGGATGAAGTCACGGGCGGCCGTGCGGCTGCCGCTACAAAGCGCCTCGGAAACATAATCGGGCTGCTCAACGGGTCGGCCGTGATGGCCCGCGATCGGACGAAAGAGGGTCAGGCGTTGATCTGGTCGCCATCCCCCGCCGCCTAAAGCACCCGGCAGAAGGTCATCAAAAACGCCATCCTCTTCGGCTTCGGCGAGTAGCCGCAGCGTCAGGCCATCATGGCGCGGTCCGCGCGGCGGTCGACGCGCATCGTAATCCCCTAGCACCCCGGCAGGCCATAACTTCTTGACCTGTCCCTGGAAAGCACGCGAAAACTTACCGATATCATGCACGCTAACCAAAAAACCGATCCAGGCGGGATCGAGCGGTGCCGCGAGCCGCGGCAGGCACTGCGCGACAGCAGCGACATCGAGGGAATGCGCCACCAGAGGATATGAGACTAGCTCACCATCAAAACCTCTTGTCTTTCCCCAGAAGGCCAAAAGGCGTTTCCACGCGTGTGATCTGGAAGACACCTCATCTACCATGCGAATATGTCGCCTCAACTGATGGAGCCTAGAAGACAGTCACTAGCACATATTTTTGAGTATGTAGCACTCCGTTGGTCTGTGGGGCGATCCTCCGGCAGTCCTGGCTGAGTGGAACAGCGACCTCCGCTTATAGATAAACAAAGCAAAAAGCCGACAGCTCCGAAGGTTACGCCGATAGCCGGCGAGGCGAGCCCACCTGCAAGATTTCTGGATAAATACCAGTGTTGATCTGGATCATCTTTGAGCGAAGGACTTTGCGGACCCTCTCGACGATGTCGTCAGCGAAGTCTTTGTTTTCGTAAACGCAATGTTTTTTGGCCGAGTTCTCCTTTTCCGGCTCTCCGCAGGTCTTGAACTCGTCGCCGCGCCGCCCGGTATCCACTTTCATCTTGCCGCGCGGACTATTCAGCACGGGCTCCGCGCTGCGAATGCCCCTCCCGACCGTCGCGCGAACGCCCTTCTCGTCGTAGTGAATGTCCTGCCACCCCGTTTATGCAAGGCTATTCCCTTCATCACGGGAAACGCCATTGCGTTCGGACCTGACATGGCGGGTATGAGCCAGCGGTGGGGCGGCCTGTCTCTTATTGCAATCCCGTTTTCCCCTCGCTACTTCTGAACCGGAGCCGAGGTGCCTACCGTTGCGCGTAGGCAGCGATAAAGGCGCGGGCGACCCCGTGTCTCGCGAAGCAGGAGGGTTTGACCGGACCTCGGCTCTTCCTGACCCTAGCGATACGTGACGCCGTCCAGCCAATAGTATTATCTAACACGCGGAGGCTCGCTCCCAGGCTGTCACGACTAAATGTTGGGGCAGCCTGCGTAGCCAGGAATGTTGCACCAACCTCGCCCCGCGCATCGAGCTTCCCTTGAGCGCCGGTCCTGCGGCAAGCTCTGTCACCCGCAGGCTTTAGAGTGACAGTGTCCGTCGTCGTGCCGCTACCGACAGCCGATCCAGGTGAGCAGGGTGGCCACCGAAGCGAGCCATGTGAAAAGGAACGTGGTCCACTCTCGGCGCCGCTGCCCTTCCCTTTGCCAGCGCTTCCCGGCAGCTCATGAGGCGTTGGCGTATCTTGGCCAAGAAGACGTCATGCTCGAATTTCATCATCACTCGTTCTCCGTGGGATTCTGGACGGGCTTGATGGCGCTGCCCTGCACCTGCTGGATCAACACGGCGATGGGATTTTCCTTGTCGTTCTGAAGCTGGAGCTTGTCCGCGAACATGCCGAGGTGCCTGCCTAGCATCTCCAGCGCCTTGTCCTGATCGCGCATCAGGATTTGGATGCCGTCGCGGGTTTCCTTGACGCCCGCGTAGAGCTTGCGAGAGCTGCCTGAGAGGCGTTTGATGTCAGCGCGCCAGACAACCTCCACGCCCTCACCACGGCAGCGGGGGCAGTCGCCAGAGGGTTCCTTGTTCGGATCAAAACCGAAGCCACCCACAAACTCCGGAGCGCCCGCCATGGCCGCTTCACGGGCTTCCTGGGGAAAGGTAGACACTTCGCGCTTGTGGCGGACCAGGGCTTTGCTGAACTCGGCCTCATCGATCCACTGGTAGGCATGGCCGAGGCCATGGCAGTGCCTGCAGCTCGCGCGCGTCAGGTGGGTCAGCTCGATCGGATCTGCGAAGGCGATTGCCACCAGGTCACGGATGACATGGACGGCCTCGACGAAGCTAGCGTCGGCTAGCCGCTTGCGATGTTCGCGGATGGCGGCCTGGATGTCTACGTTCATCAACAGCCGGTAGCTCTCGCGATTGGCAGCCTTTCGGCTGTAGCCGGCTTCCGCGGCTGCCTTCGCGCCGTTCAGGGTCTCGGCATACCGCTCGGCGAAGCGCTGCTGGCGCGGCGTGAGGGACTTTTCAAAACTCTTGTGCATTACGCCGTCTCCAGGTTCGAGATCATCTCGCGCGCAATCGTTCCCACCTGCCGCTCGTTGCCCAGCATGAGCGGCAGGGCGTCCGCCAGGATCGGCAGGCCTGCAATCTTGTATGGGTTCAGAGGCGCCTTCGCCTCCGCGGGCGTAAGGTCAACTCCGTCCACCATCTGCGACAGCATGGCGCCGTCTGGCCGGCAGCGGACCACGGTGCCGCTGGCCTCGATCTTCCAGAGCAGGAGATCGCGGCGCGGGGTGAGCAGGAGGCCGCCATCACGGAGGCGGCTGGCGTGTGGGGGACGCGAGAAGATGCCGGGCAACCAGTCGTCGTCCTCGTGGCATAGGCGTCCGGCACCCGCGACGAAGCAGCCGCTATCCGATCTGTCGGTCGTGGCGATGCTCCCGCGCATCGGTGGCGCGCCTGTCATGGGCAGGCGGATGAGACCGCGCGGGCTGCGCCAATCGTCCGTGCGCACCTTGAAGTCGGCAATTGCGCCTTGCCCCCATTTCTCGCCGCGCACCCACTCGCCGGTGAGCGCCCAGCAGTCACGGCGCAGCAAGCGATGGTCGCCAGCAGTGAGCGGGGCAAGCTCGCCAGCCTGGGCGAGGGCGAACTGCGCATCGCCGTGGGGGATGCTGCGTTCCTTGGCGTAGGCGATGACGAAGCGCGCGATGGCCGGGGCAGTCTCGGTGGACGAGGTGGTGGTGTTCATCGGATAGCTCCATTTGTCAGATTGGTGAGGCCGATGGTCGGGCGCTTGCTTTCTCATGCTTCCCGCTGGGTGGGGCGCTTCCAGCGCTCCACCGCTTCCAGCGGGGCGGGGGGTATATAGGGGGGGTGGAAGCACACACCGCTGGAACGCGCTGGAAGGCGAAAGTGGAATGCTGGAAGGGGCGTTGGAAGGACATCATTCGACTTGCTCATCCGAGGTTTCGCCGTCTCTGGATGGAGTATCGACGGTGCCAGCCAGCGCCAGATACGAGCGGCGCCGCGATGGCGGCCCATACTCGCTGATCTCGATCTCGCGGCTATCGAGGAGGCGATTCATTGCTGCCTTGAAAAGATTGACGGAGATGCCCTGCGCGCCATTGAGCGAAACGAAGTAAGCGGGCGCATAATTGGAGCCAGGGTTGTGGCTCACATACTTCTTGGAGGGCAGATTGCGCAGCAGGTCGAGAAAGACGCGCTCAGCAAGGCGGCGCTTGTCCACAGCGGCTACGGCTCCCGCGTCCTCGCGAACGAATTGCCCGTCGAGATATCGCAGGGTGATTTGAGTGCCGATGCTCGAACGATTGCTCTTCTTCAACTCCAGCACGCGAACGTCTGGGTCGCCGTCCTGCGGGCGGAAGAGATAGAGGCGGCTGCGAACGCTGTTATTCCACGCCGTCGAGCCCGATGAGCCATCGCCGCTATTCTTACCGGCCTGGCTGGGGTGCGCCAGCAAGACGACCGTGACGCGATACTCCAAGGCCAAGCCGCGCAGCATCCCAATGAACTGCCGGACCTGGCTGCGGATGATCTCGTTGCCGCCGAACAGGTCCGCAAGCGTATCGAGCACGAGCAGAGATGGGCGGTATTCGGCAACCCGCTTGCGCAAGAGATGGAAAAGCTTGGTCGGCGCCAGCGGCGCGTCTCGGCCAGCGTTGGGAGCTGCCAACAACGCGTCAAGGCCTGCCAGCGGGGCGATGAACAGGCCAGGCAGATTGGCGAAGTCCGCTCCCATGGCGTGCAAGCGGCGGTGCAGTTCGCCCAGCTCATCCTCGGCGCTGAGATACATCGCCTTACCCCGCTGCACGTCAAAGCCCAGCCATGGCGCGCCGCTGGCCACGGAATGCGCAAGTTGGAGGGCGAGCAGTGATTTCCCCGTGCCGCCATCTCCGCCCACGATCGCAACGTTGTTCGCGACGATCACATCTTTGATCAGCCACTCCTGCTCGGGTACCGGCTGGCCCGCCAGAGCCGACGCCGGCAAGACTGGAAGCAGATCATCCTCGCTCTGCCCCGGAGCCTCGATGACCTCGCTGGTCTCTCGGCCAAAAGTCGTCCTATCAGCCATGCGAGCCAGCGCAGGCGCGACCGCACGCCTGCCAAACTCTGCAGCGGACCAGTCATTCTCGATCACGGCGCGGATGCTGTCGGGGATCGCGCGCGGCTCGGTCAGGCCCTTGGTCATGCCGCTCCAGATGGTAGCGCGGACGGACTTCACGCCATCGTCAGCTGTGAGCCCGTTGGTCGCGCAGGCTTGCTCCAGCAGTGCCTCGGCTTCGCGGCGGTCAAGAAACCCAGCGGCAACGAACTGACCGAGAGCCATTGCCGATTTGTTGAGCTGATCATTACGGCCACCCGCGCCGCAGGCCGCGAGCCGGTCGATCTCATCGCCGATGCCCTTCTCAGCCCAGGCCTGCACGCGCGGATGGGCGTTCTGGTCGCGGCTGCCCCCCGATGGAGTGCCATGGTTCACTTCCCGAGCCGGTGCAGCCTCACGCTTGGGCTGATCTTTGCAACGGCTGCCTTGCAAGATCTTCAGCAACCAAGATGGGATTTCGGGCGGATTGAGAATGGGATAGACGGAACCTGCAGCTTCGTAGGCGACACCAGCGCTGGGCATCCATGACCCGGGAGCGATGACGTAGCCGCCGTACCCGCGAACGTCGATCGCGCCGTCCTCGACCTTCGGCAGTAGCGCGCCGAGCGTATTGCCGTGCGTCACGTCAGGAGGGAGGGCGAAGTAGTAGTGCCGGCCGCCCGATGGGGTCACGACATGCGGCAGGTCTGGCACGCCCCCGTGGGGCGCCCAGAGCGCTGCCCATTGCTTCAGCCCCTCTTCGCCGTCGATGTCGAACACGACAATCCCCTGCGGGATCGGCCAGCCGATCGCAGCGTTAGGCCAACGCCGCAACCATTGGCGGGTGGTGGTCGGATCGGTTGTTGCCTCCTGGCGCCAACGGACGGCGGGCATCGGCGCTTTGGGATGGGGATCAATGTCGGTCTGAGCCGGGAACAGCGGAATCCCAGCGGCAGCCTGGGCGAGCGGGATGGTATCCGGGGGTGGAACGTCGTCCATCCGGAAGCCCCTGATGGAAAAGACATTGGTCACGCCAGCGCTCATTGGGCCGCCTCCTGCCGGGCGGTGGCATGTCCGGCTTGCCCATCTTGCTCGCGCTCGCGGTCAGGACGCTCCCGCTCGCCCTTGTTGATGACCTCGAATCGCTCGGCGAGCTGCCGGGCAGCCTCGCGGCACATCACGGCGGCGCCCCCCCGATTCGCGTCGGAGTCGTCGAAGTCTCGGGAGAATGTCACATTGCCAGACAAGCACCCCATCGAGAGAGATAGCTCGCTCAACGTGATAGGGCCGAATTTCGTCGAAATAACAATGCTCATGGGTGGCTCCGAAGTGTTGGAGCCAGCCGCAGTGGGGTTGATTTTCGTCGCCAAAGCCGCTATACGAGAGATGCAAATCATTCCCGAATAGCAAGCTACCAACGTCGGTCTAACCTTCACTGGGCCGGCGTTTTGCTATGTGGACTGGCGAGCGCTATTGAGGTCGGCCTCGGCAGTCGAGCGGGCCGGGGCAGAGAGGCGGCCTTCAGCCCAAGCCAGGGCATCGCCCCAGTGGTAGACCACGGCACGGCCGAACTTGCGGAACGGCGGGCCACCGCCGCGCACAGCCATGGTAGCGAGGGTGGAAGGCTTCACGCGGAAGCCGCGCAGGGTCAGCTCTTCCGCAATGCGTGGGCGGGGCAACAGGGCTTCGGGCGAAAGATCGCTGGACATCGGTCGGCTCCATCTTTGGCGCTGAATCAAGCGCCGTTGTTTGTGATGGATGGAGCTTGTGTATCTGTCTCAGATGAGCTGCACGACAGAACCCGACAAAACCTGGCAAAACCCTATCCGGCGAAGATGCCCGGCGGAACAGATTGATCGATCCAGCGCTCCACCGTCCTTTCGGCAGGTGGATTGGAGAGGTTGATTTCCGCCCAGGCCTTCATATAGCTTCGGAAGGCTGTAAGCGTCACATACCCCCCGTCCAGCGCGAGGCGGCGGGTCACTTCTTGGACGAAGGCGTCTCGCTCAACGTGGCGCGGACGCCCACCCTTTCCTGTCGTGCGATTCCCGGACGCGGCACCGTCCTGTTGCTGACGGTTCAACATAGCCCCGCACTCTGAACTCTTTTCGATTTCTCCATCGCCCTTCGATCTGTCTAGCCACCTCAAGAAGCCCTCACGCTCGACCCCCACGGCGGCCCAGCCACGGAAATCGCGGTCCTCGCCCTGATAATCGGTCAGCGCCGATCGCTCGAAGATCGCGTGCTCGTCATCGTCCAAGCCGTCAGGGTCGACATCGATGCGCCCCGCCTCGATGGAGAAATTAACCAGCAAGCCAAAGAACTGCGGAGGTACAGGCGTTGAACCGATGCGCTCGCTGGCCAACTCCGTATCGAACGGGCCGCCGCGCTGCTCGCCGCAGAACCGCACCTCCCCCCTCGCCGCCGCAGCCGCCAGCTGGCCACAGAACTCGCGTTCGCTCTCTCCCGCCGCGTCAGCATCCAGACCGTGCAGGAGGCCGCCCTTGGCGATCTCGATCATGCCTCCACCCCAAGGGTCGGAAACGGCCTCATGAAAGGCATTGCCGGCCGCCGGCAGATAGACCCGTGCCCTTGGCCCGCCCGCTGGGACCGTGCCGTAAAGCGCGAACGTCAGCGCGTCCGTGAGGCGACGAACGGCCTGTCGAGTAAGCGCTCCGATTGATTGCTTGGCTCGCTGATCATTCTTGCTGCCTTCATAACGGACTGGCCCTGCGACAGGACCAGCCTGCGGGTTATGGATTAAGCGCGCCCTGCACCATTGAGCAATGCAATGATGTCGCGGGCCAGGCTCGCGGCGAGGCAACCCGCTCGTCATCCGCCGCAACAGCAAGCGCGGCCACCAGCTTTGCCTTCGTGAGCACGTCCTCGGTCCGACGCGCCTGGACGTCGGCAGCCAGTGCGGCCATCGCCTCGGCCCGGGCATGTAGGCGGTCGTCCGCGCTTCCGACACGGGCGATTATGGGTTAGCTGCCGGGCATTATCTCGTCGGCTTCGTCCCAAACGCAGACGGCGCGCAGCTCCAGATCGACGCCCGCGGCGCAGATGTGGGTCGGTGAACTGGCTTGCGATTCGCTCGCAGGGCCATTTCTGGTAGCGCGAACAATAGCCATGGTCATGGTGGTCTTTTCAGCTTTCCAAGGTCAGGCGCGGGCCGGCGTTCCAGCGCTGGCTTGCACCGTCTCGTTGCCGGAAACCGTCCGGCAGGGTTCCGCTCAGGCGCGGCGTAGCTCTATGACATCACCTGAGGGCTTCTTGTCGCCCATCCGCCGTGCGATCTCGTCTGCAACCGCGTCGGCGACGGCGAGAAGCGTAGCGTCGGCATGGTGGACATATAGCGATGTGATCGACCCTGACTTGTGGCCGATGAGCGCCGCGATGGTCAGCTCCGAATAGTCAAGCTCTGCGGCAGTCGATGCGAAAGAATGACGGAGAACGTGCAGCGTCACGTCCCCCGGCAACACCGCGAGCCTTACGATTCGGTCCCATGAACTCCGATAGCCTGTCAACGCCTTTCCTGTCTTGCCTGACGAAAAAACCAGCTCGCTCGTTCGGCTGAGAGAAGAAAGAATGGAGCAGGCTGCATGGCTCAAGGGTCGCATGGACCGCCCGGTTTTGCTGTCGGCCAGAGTGGCAGTCCGGGTGGCTAGATCGACACTCCGCCCAGCGGAGCCCGAGAGCTTCACCAAGCCGCCAGCCGGTCAAAGCCAGGAAGCGCGCCACGGCGACAGAGGCTGGCCACATACCGTCCTCCGCCGCTTTGCCAAGCCCGTCACCCAGCGCCTTGTACTCCGCGTCGCTGAGCCGGCGCTCGCGCTTCCCATCCGCAGGGCGCACCACTCCGCGAACCGGATTGTCGGGTCGAATGCGACGACGCACCGCATAACCGAAGATGCTCTTCAGTAGACCCATAGTCCGCGTCGCGGCCCCCTGCCCGCGCGGTTCTTCAAGTTCTTCGGTCTCGCGGTATCCGCTTGGATAGAGTTGAGTCTCTGCCAAAGTCGTAATGATCGGTTCCCTGAACATATGCAAAGAGGCAGCCGCTACCTCGCCTTTAATTGTCGGGGTCGTCGAATGACTGGTCAGGTTCGGCAAGCTTGCGCATCTGGCGTTCCGCCCTTGCCGGTTTTCCCTATCATCACGATGAGCGCAGAGGTATCCCATTTGACGGCAAACGCGCTGGTCTTGGCGCTGTCATCGACGTTCGACCAATCCTTGGCATTCAGTATCTACCTTGGACCAAACTTATCCCCCAGAACGTAACCCGAGTTTGATCCGACATCCGCGGCCGCAGCTACCGCTTTTGCGCAATAGGTTACATCGATTGGCAGTTGTGTCTCTCATACCACGTCACCTGATTGTCCCATCAAGATCACTCTCCTCTGCCTCATCGATATTTGTTAAAGATACCAAATCTGAATACTCGATTGATCTCCTTTTCTGCCTCAAGCAGATGAAGCCGCACGCTCGTTCGTCTTGGATGAACTAAGTGCCTGCGGTCTCGCTTAGATGCGGGCCAATGCCGCAGCTTGCGGCAGTTCCGCTTTCAGACGTTCGGGTGGATCACCGGGTTGAACGAGATGGATACGCAGTCCTGTTTCGCCCTCACCCAAGCCCGGTTTGAGCACCTGCTGACCGTCATAGTGGCCGCCATTCTGGGTGCGGTAGGGGATCGGCGCATCAGTGAAGAGAGTCCGCAACCGTGCCCGGAAGGCATCCGCGACCTCCGGCCACCGCTCTTCCGTCATGCGATCGCTCTGATAGACCGGAAAGGGCGGCATAGACTGCATACCGGGATAGAAGAGAGCACCATGCTGGATCGGCCACAAAATCTCGTCGAGGCGGCCGTTGACCCCGCGCTCGCTGTAATGAGGCTCGCGCCCGCCGATATTGACAACAACCATCGCCCGGCGCCCGGCCAGTGAGCCTTCGCCATAGCGGTCGCCCCAGCGATCACCGCCATGTTGGCCCACGCCATAGGCGAAGCCGTGCGCATAGACGCGTTCGACCCAGCCCTTGAGGATGGCGGGCGCGCTGAACCACCACAGGGGAAAGGTGAGGATGACCGCATCCGCCCAGAGCAGCTTTTGCTGCTCGGCCACGACATCGGCCGGCTGGGTGCCGTTGGCGAAGGCATTGCCCGATTCCGAAGCATAACGCAGCCGGTTGGCATTCTTACGCTGAGGAAAATCCCCCGCATCGGCGACGGCCTTCCAGTGCATCGCATAGAGGTCGGACACCTGCACATCGTGTCCTTCCGCGGTCAGTGTCTCGACCGCGAGGTTTTTCAGCGAGCTGGTCAGCGACCGGGCTTCGGGATGGGCGTGGACTATGAAGATATTGCTCATACGGAGATCCTGAACAGGAAGAAGGACGAGGCCAGATTGTGGCCGGTCGCCCCAATAGTTAGAGGCGTCGTCGCCATTCTTGAAATCAAACGATCTATGTGCTGGTATTGATTCGATGGATACCAGCCAGATCGATTTCAATTTGCTCGTCACGCTCGACACCCTGCTGGCCGAGCGAAATGTGACCCACGCCGCGCGCCGGTTGAATCTGAGCCAGCCGGCCCTTTCGACGCGCCTCGCCAGATTGCGGGAGATTTTTGATGATCCGCTGCTGATTCCTGTTCAGCGCGGCATGGTGCCGACCCAGAAAGCGATGGAGTTGCAACCCCGTTTGCACGAAGCACTTGAAGCGGTTCGCCAGGTCGTGGTGACAGATTCGGCTTTCGACCCGTCCCGGGCGAAGGCGACGGTCAACATCGCCGCAAGCGACTACACTCAGAGCGCGTTGCTCCTGCCGCTCATTCGTGCGCTGAGAGATGAGGCGCCAGGACTGCGTGTAGCATGGCGCGGCCTGGACCTCACGACCTTGCGGGTCCAGATGGAGCGCGGTGCGGTTGATCTGGCGATAACACGTCCGGAAACGGCACCCGACCAGTTGCGGATGAGAATGCTCTGCCATGAAGACTATGTGCTGATCGCGCGGTCAGGCCATCCGGTAGTGACGGGCCGCATCGACCTCGATCTGTTTTGCATCCTCGATCATGTCATCGTTTCGCCCGATGGCGGCGGATTCACCGGACCGACCGACGACGTACTGGCGGCCATGGGACGATCACGGCACGTCGCTCTGTCCGTGCCTGGCTTTCTCGTCGTTCCAACGATCGTTGCACGCTCGGATATGATCGCGGTTGTGCCGGCCCGGATCGTTCGTGACGAGAAAGAGCGGATCCAGGTTCTTAGTCCCCCCGTCCGCGTGCCCGGCTTTGAATTGGCTATGATCTGGCACGACCGGACGACGACGCACCCGCTTCAGCGTTGGCTACGGGATCGGTTCGCTGCGCTCGTGGCCAAAATCTGAGACCAGTATCCGGAACGGGCTCGTCCGGCGCGGGCTAGACCCGGATGATCTGTTTTGGTTTCGACTGGTAGCGACGGACGGCGTTTTCGCGTAGCATTTACTGGACGCTGACAAGGATATGGCGATACAGCGGATATGCCAGGGCCGACGCTCGGATCGTCGGGAGATAGTTGCGGCCTTGCGACCTCAGGAAAGTCCACGCGTCGAGCTTGCGGCGGAAATCGCCGGTGATCTTGATTCACTCGTCAAATGGGCCTCAGTTCGGCTTTCGATCTTGGGATGATGATCTCGTCTTGGTGGAACCGCAGAGTGTCAGCACGACCGGCCGACTTCCGCTAGCTGCGCTAGCCGCCCTGGCAGTTTCTGCGTTCAGCATGCTGCTTACCGAAATGATGCCTGCGGCGTTGTTGCCAGGCATGAGTGCGGCACTTCATCAGTCGGGGGCCGCTGTCGGAATTCTGGTGTCCGTCTGCGCCGCCGCTTCCACCGCTGCGGCAATACCATTGGTAGCGATGACGCGGAGCGTCCCGCGCCGCACGCTCTTCGTCGTTCTTTTAGCGGGATTCGTGCTTGCCAACGGCACACTGGCCGTCGCGCCCAGTTACCGGCTCATCATTGTCTCCCGCGTTGCAACCGGGCTATGCATGGGCGCCCTCTGGCCTGTCGTCGCGGGTTACGCCTGGCACCTCGGGAGGCTCGGGAATCCGGGCAGGTCGGTCGCTATCGCCTTGTCCGGCAGCACCATCGCACTCGCGTTCGGATTGCCGTCAGCGAGCGCAATCGGCAGCGTCATCGGATGGCGCGTGATGTTCGGCCTGCTTTCGGTGCTGTTTCTCGTGCTCATCATGTGGGTGCTCTGGAAACTGCCGCCGGTCCAGGGCGAGCGTATCGGTGAGCGCGTGTCGCTTGTTGAAGTGGCGATGAGGCCCGGATTCCCGACAGTGCTCATGACCACTCTCCTGATCGCGATCGGCCATTACACTCTTTACACCTACATGGCTCCCTTGGCGGCAGCTCTCGGCGTTCCGGGCGGCACCCCCACTGCCATGTTGATCTTTGGCGTCGGGGCAATGACAGGCATCTGGATCGTGGGACGCACCGTGGACGAACACCTTCGCCGAACGGCGTGGGGCGGGTTGGCGTTGACGGTTTGCGCCATGGTTTCCTTGCGCCTCCTTGAACACGCCTCCATCGGCGAAGAATTGACGATTTACTGTTGGGGCATTGCTTTCGGTGGCGTGCCAACCTTCTTCCAGACAGCGACTAACAAAGCGGCCGGCCCACCGGCCGATGTCGCTGCCTCTCTGCTTTCTACCGTCTATGGTTTCGGCATCTTCGGCGGCTCCGCCCTCGGCGGCATCCTGCTGAAGCCGGTCGGAGTGTTGAACCTTCCGCTGATTACCGTGGCGATGGTCATCCTGGCGGGTGTTCTCATACGCAGCGGCCATCGCCGCGCTTTCCCTCACCCTCCATGAACTCGGCCGCACGCGGGGCGATCGCGTATGGCCGCCAGATAGGCTTCTCGGTCACGGACGTTCAACTTGCGGACTCTACAATGGTGTAAATCGCCGCGGCACGACGGCCGCCGCGATCCGCCGCGCCGTTGATGGGAGCGGTGTCGGGCACGCGCTGCTCACCGGATTGGCGCCTTCGGCGCTGCGTCGTCGCCCGGTCGCCACGCAAGGCGCCGCCGGGCGGGTATTCGTTGACCGGGCGGTTCGATTCAGGGCCAGCGGTTCATCACAGCAGCTTCGGCAGCGCGACTGCCCTTTCCCGACATTTCGGCGAGACGCCGAGGACGGACGATAGACGGGCCCTGACCGCTCATCCTCTCGGCATGTGATCCATTCATCGATCTTTGACTTTTGGAAGTGGTTTAGCCGCCAGTCGTATTGATTGTGCGAAAGGAAGACTTCAACCCAGAATTCCTGACAGCCAGGGGATGCCGCTCATGCCGCAACCCAGAACATCGGCGAGCGCTGTTTCTGACTCCCGGCGGTCATCAATTTGAGGTAAGCACATAGGAGTATGCCGGGCAGGAGGATCGGTAGCTCGCGCCAAAGACTTAGCTCAGTTGTGACCGATGATAGGTGCAAGGTTTGGTCACGGTGGCCGATGCAGGAAACTATCGGCATTTCGCCTCTTCAGATCGGCGGTTCCGTCACCGCCTCATTCATGCGCACACGGACCCGGGCATCATGTTTGCTGCACCTCAAGAAACCGCGCCGCATTGGCGACAGTTCGTTCCGGCCGGGCTCCTTCTCCTGGCCTCCGTCCTCGCCATCACCTTCCTCGTCGCCCAACCGGCGAAGGGGCAGAAGCAGCTCGCCGTCCTGCTCCCGCCCTGGGACGGGCCCCTGCAGGCGGCAAGTCTGGTCGCCCGAGCGGGCGGCGTGCTCGTGGACAGCGGCGGAATTCCCAGCGTTTTCATCGTCGCCTCCAACCGGCCCGACTTCACGGCCGCCCTTTACCACGCCGGGGCTTGGCTCGTGATGAATCCCATCACCGCCCATGGCTGCCTGTCCCCGCAACCTGCCAAAGGTATCTGACATGGCAGAGATCCTTTCACTGAGGTCTCGCTTCGCGAAATTGATGGCGCTGCTGCTCTGGGCGCATGTGCCGGTTATCGCCATGGTCTGCCTTGGCCTCCACCACGCCGTGGTCGTCCCCACGGTTTTCGCAGCACTTCTCGCCCTGGCCTATCAGATCAGTTGGGCCATCTGCGGCACCGGCCCAACCACGCGCTACATCTCCGCCGTCGCGCTGATGGCCGAGCCCGCGCTGCTCGTCTATCTGCTCATGACCAATCCCTGGCAGATCGACATGCACATGTATTTCTTCGCATGTCTCGCCCTGCTCATCGCCTGGTGCGACTGGCGCACGATCGCGCTCGCCTCCTTTGCGATCGGCCTCCATCATCTGGCGCTGGACCTGGCACTGCCCTACGCGGTCTTCCCGAATGGCGGCGATCTCGGCCGCGTCGGCTTCCATGTCGCGATTGTGCTGATGGAAGGCACGGTACTCATCTGGATCAACAACCGGCTGGTGGAAAGCTTCGTCCGGGTTGAGCAAATGCGGGACGAGATTCAGCGCCACAACGAGCGGCTGGAGGAGATCGTGGCCGAGCGCACGCGGGATGCACAGGCCGCCAGCCTTGCCAAGTCCCTCTTCCTCGCCAACATGAGCCATGAGATCCGGACGCCGATGAATGCGATTCTGGGTTTCAGCCATCTCGCCCTGCGCACCGAGATGACGCCCAAGCAGCGGGGCTACGTGGTCAAGATCCAGTCGGCCACCACCAGTCTGCTTAACCTTATCAATGACATCCTCGATTTCTCTAAGATCGAGGCGGGCAAGCTGGTGCTGGAAAAGACCCATTTCCGGCTGCGCGGGGCGCTCGAATCCGTGCACAGCCTGCTAGCGCTGCGGGCACTAGAAAAGAACATCGGCTTTCATTTCACTGTCAGTGCCGATACGCCGGACGATCTTCTGGGCGATTCATTACGGCTCAACCAGGTCATTACTAATCTCGTCTCCAATGCCATCAAGTTCACCGAGAGCGGCGCGGTCTATTTCTCCGTGCGGCCGAAGCACGCCGACGCAGCCGAGATCGAACTCGAATTCACCGTTCAGGACAGCGGCATCGGCATGACGCCAGACCAGGTGGAGCGGCTTTTCGTCGCCTTCACCCAGGCCGACACCTCCACGACACGGCGCTTCGGCGGCTCTGGTCTTGGCCTCTCCATCAGCAAGCAACTGGTTGAAGTCATGGGCGGCCGCCTCTCGGTGCAAAGCGCCGTCGGCCAAGGCAGCACCTTCACCTTCACCGCGAGGTTCGGCCTGGTGGCGACCCAGTCTGTCCCGTCTCTGGAACGGCTACGGCGACTGCGCGTTCTGATCGTGGACGACAACGCCGCCTCTCGCGAGATCCTGATGGAGACCTTGTCGCCCTGGTTTACCCAAGTTGAACTCGCGGCCTCCGGCGGCGAGGCATTAAGCATTCTTCAACACGCGGCCGAGGCCAATGCGCCCTTCGACCTCGTCCTGCTCGATTGGCGCATGCCCGGCATGGACGGGATCGAGACCGTTCGCACGCTGCGCGCCGACCCATCCATTCCCCGCATGCCCGCCGTTATGATGGTCACTGCTTATAGCCGCGAGGAAGCGATGGCCGAGGCTGGCGCCGTGGGAATCTCCGCCTTCCTCGTCAAGCCGCTCGATACCACCGTCCTGCTCGAAACCCTGACAGCCCTTTTTGGGGAGGGAGACCCGGCGCCCGCGGGCCGGGCCGAGGAGATGCTCATGATCGCGCCGGCCTATCGGGGCGCCCGGCTTCTCCTCGTCGAAGACAATGAGATCAACCGCGAACTCGCCTTCGAAATCCTGACCGATGCCGGCCTCATCGTCGAAACGGCGGAAAATGGCCGCGTCGCCTGCGAGATGGTGGCCGCCGGGCCCGACCGCTACGACGCTATCCTGATGGATGTGCAAATGCCCGAAATGGACGGGCTGGAGGCGACCCGGCACATCCGCCAAACCCACTCGGCCGACCGGTTGCCGATCATCGCCATGACCGCCCATGCCTATGAGCAGGAGCGGCAGAAGTGCCTGGATGCGGGCATGAACGACCATTCCGCGAAGCCGATCGAACCTGCACTGTTGCTTGAAAAGCTGACTCGTTGGCTGAAGCCGACCAAGGGCGCGACGGCGATGCCCAAGCCGGCCGCGCCCGCAGTGGCTTCTTTCACCGCCCCTGCCCCGCCGTCGATCCCGACAGAGGCCGCGCTGCCAGACGCATTGCCACCTTTCGATCTGGAAGCCGCGCTCGCCCGTATCAACGGACGTCGCAAGTTACTGCTCAAACTTATTGTCGATTTCGGGCGCAAATTCGAAAATGCCACACCGACCCTTCGGCAGCTGATCTATGACGAGGAGTGGAACGAGGCCCGTCGTCTGGCTCATACCCTGAAGGGCACGGCCGCTGCACTCGAACTCCGTGCGGCGGCGGACGCTGCGCGGTTGCTGGAAGATGCGCTTGCCGGCCACCAGCTGGGGTCACTTCCGGATTTGATCGATTCGCTCGCAGCAGAGTTGGCCCCCGCGATCCTGGCGGCAAAAAGCCTCGACACGGGAGGGCGTGTCGCGCCGATCGGGCCGGCGCTGATGCGCGCCGGCACGCTCGACTATGGCCATATCACCGCCGAACTTGCCGAACTCCGCCAGCTGCTACGGCGCCGCAGCCTCAAGGCCCGCAAGCTTTTCGACAGCATCGAGGCACAGCTCGGCCAATCGCCCGAGGGGCTCAGGCTCGATCCGATCCGGGAGGCACTCGCGGCCCTCGACTATGCGAAGGCAATCGCGCTGCTCGATGAACTAACGATCCCCGTTACGCCCGCGGAGAGCCTTCGATGACAAAACGCTCCATCATCATGATCGTCGACGACGAAGTGTCGAATATCGAGATCCTGAGCGCCGCGCTGGAAGACGACTACGACATCTGCTTCGCGACCTCGGCTGACGAAGCCTATGACGTTCTGCGCAACGTTATCCCGGATCTCGTGTTGCTCGACGTTATCATGCCAGGAGCCAGCGGCTACGAGGTGTGCCGGCACATCAAGTCCGATCCTCTGCTCGCAGACATCCCGATCATCTTCACGACCGCCCTCGATGCTGAGGATGCAGAGCTGGCCGGGCTCGAACTCGGCGCAATCGACTATCTGACCAAGCCCATTTCGTCCTCGATCGTGCAGGCGCGGGTGCACAACCATCTCGAGATGAAGCGCATGCGCGATCAACTGGCTGCACTCGCTGTCACCGACGCCCTGACGGGCCTCGGCAACCGCCGACAGCTTGAACAAAGCCTGCGACGTGAGGTCTCGCGCCTTGCCCCCACGGGCGGCAATCTCTCCGTCATTATTCTCGATATCGATTTCTTCAAGCGTTTTAACGATCTTTACGGACATACGGCGGGCGACCGCTGCATTGCTCAAGTTGCATCGACACTGAACCGTGCCGTGCGTCGCGCAGCGGACGTGACAGTGCGTTATGGCGGAGAGGAATTTGCCTGTGTCCTGCCGGATATCAAGCATGACGAGGCAATGGAGATCGCACAGACCATCGGCACGCGAGTGTCCGCACTCGGTATCCCGCATGACGGATCGGATACGGCACCCTTCGTCACGGTCAGCCTTGGCGTGGCCACTGGCTGCTGCGCCATGGATCTGAAGCCCGAAGCCTGGATCGATGC